>NZ_JAVRHQ010000016.1:0-92329 GCF_031846485.1 Autumnicola tepida | reverse complement strand
ACATAAAACTCACCCAGAACATGTCCCGCTAATTGAAGTGTCTAATCTACTAGACTAACACTTTAATTATTATAATTATGCAATTAGAACTAAAAATCCCATTATTATACACTTTAGTACGATACAGAAAAAGACATGAGAGTAATTGGCGGACAAGTGTAGTAGCTTATTTCTCCTCAATGTTAAGAGATTATGTATGGATCCCTATTTATGCACTTGTTGTGTTGGAAGGACTCGATTTATTCCATATTTCAGGATTTATATTTCATTTGCTTATTTTCTCAATAGCTTATGAGGTGGGATATATATACACGGATAATATTTCCATTAAGAAAGAAGACAAGAAAATATGTAAAGTAATATATAAGAATCCTGTACCTGAGAACCACGTTTATTTTGCAATATTTCTTAGGGTCGCGGTTGTTTATGTATTGCTCGCATTTATGAAACCCTGGTTGAATATGGAAATTGTATGGATGTACACATCGGTTTTCCTTATTTACTTCATTTATGGAAATCTTCAGGAAAAATACAGGGTACCTTTATTCCTGATACTTCGTTTTCTAAAGGGCTTTATTCCTTCTGCCTTTTTGATACTTGCTATGGATAGGGTGCCTTTTATGCTGGTGACACTATTACTATTTTCTACGGCATGTTTCTTTAGTATAGAATATGCCAGTAGAAAACTAGACCTTACTTACATTAATATACAGTTAATGAAGTATGTGTGGCTTCGTTACCTCATAATCTTCTTTTTTCTGGCTCCTTATATTCTTCTGGATCACATTCCCCTAAGAGATTTTAGTCTGGTTTTCACGATATATGTAGGTATACATTTAACAATGATCATTTTATCTTTGTTGCGAAAGTTTGTGGGGGAGCAAATATCTCTTCAAGGTATTTTACAAATATTTTCAGCAAATTCCTCCATTATTAATGAAAATGACGAATAAGGTTTAAAGGAATTGAATTACAACTAATTTTTACAAGTTCTTTTGAAATACCTGGTAAGTTAGTTATCAAAAACCTTAACCAGCCTAATAAAAAGCCGTCTGAAAATTACATTTTCGGACGGCTTTTTTAGAATTAAAAATGCTTTACATTTCTTTTACTTCCACTTTTACCTGCTGCTCCTGGATACTTTCAACATTTGAAATTCTCCAGCGGTTCACCCCCCCGTGGGCATTCTCATCTGCATGGTATAAATAATAGACTTCACCAATTTTTACAACATTGGCAGAAAGAGCATTTCCTGCAGAACCATAGGGAGTACTTTCGTTAGCAACATCGGTACCTTTAACTCCAAAAAGCTTAAGCATCAGCCCATCGTCCCTGTATATATACCACATGTTAACGGTGGAATTTTTCCATAATTCCCCATGGTAACCGGCAAATATTAAATCATCTATCACTATAGCAGGACCGCCCGGGTAATGTACTCCATTACCTATATCGTACCTTCCATCTGTTGGGAAAGGTCCTGTGTAATCCTCGGGAGTACTTGGCATGGCTCTCCATAGCCATTTATCTGTTCCAGGTTTAAGGCCTCCAAGGTGATAACCGGTGGTTCCCAGTCCTGGATGGTGATTTTCATAAGACACTAAAATATTATTTTCAGAAAGGTCCGGGATTGGAGGAGTGTTCTGAAAAATTCCATAACGGTGATAAGGTTGAAGTTTATCCTGGTTTTTTAGCTGTGCTATTGTCTTTAGACTTCCCCACTGAGGATTGTTATTAGCATCAAAGCCAGTAAGCGGAGCTTCTGCCCAGGTGACGGTACGGGCATTTTCCTCTCCAGACAGGGTATATTTTCTCATGGAACCATCGGCTTTTAAAAACCAATCTAAAACCCATGGGTTGCCTCCTTTTGGAAATTTAATTCCGGTGTTTCTTAAGCCGTAATTTGGGTCCAGCTCAAAGATCACAAAAGGATCATCGGCCTTAGATGGATTAATTTGTGCATAGGTTCTGCCGTTGGGAAGCGTATAAACGAATCTAAGTTTATAGTACCAGTTATCAAACCCATCAGTATGGTATCTCCAGTTTCTTACTGTTTTCCAGGAGCCATTATCTCCTCCAAGCTTTTTACTGTAATCCACCTCAAATTCCATGTAATCTGCAAAAACCCTTGTTGGGTCATTTGGATCTACAGTAGCTGAACGTACCTCGCCCTGGTATTCGATCTTATCAAGTAATTTATCTGCAGCACTGAAATGCAGTACCCGCCTGTTATAGGTGTCACCCACCCAATAACTGCCATCAGCTTCGTAGGTGATGAAGGTTTTAGCGCCTCTCAGGAATTTTCCATCATCCCGGTGATCAGAAAAATAAAATTTGTTATCAAGAACGGTGGGGTTGGTGGCATAACCTCCTTTTTGTCCAAAAGAATTTAGAAAAGAACCATCTGTGACGGAAAATCTTTTTATTGTTTGTGTCATTCCATCTACTATGGCAATAACTTTTCCGGAATGATCTGCACCCAGAGCATGAACTTTATTGTTGCCTTCAAGCTTTACGCCAGTTGAGGTTATACTACCATCACCGTTAATCCTGAATTTTTCAACTTTATTGCCATCGTATTTTAACCAAAGGTCTCCATTTCCGTGAGAATCAATAGCAGTTAAAGATGGCTTTTCGATGGTTATGGTTCTAAGAAGACTTCCGGTAGTTTTATGGTATACCCTTAGTTCATTCAGATTAATGTAAGAAACAAAAAGAAAATCCCCGTCACGCTGTACGGCCATTCCCGAGATAAATTTATCATATTTTACTTCATCAGTCATAACAGCAATGGCAGAAGTATAAGTGTCGCCTCCTGCAGCCGTGGTGTAAGGCCTTCCATTGCTGAAATTATGGAAAGAATCATCTGCCGGATTTATACCAATTATAAAGCTCACCTTATCCCTTCCCCAGTCGTCGTATCCGCCGTAGTAAACAGTCTTACCATCGGTAGTGGAATATTCTGTTTCCTGGCCATTTCCAAAAACTCCTTCTTTCAGTATTTTAATAGGGATTCTAACGTTAGGATTGTTTAAATCTACTTTCCACTGTGCCGCTTTTCCTTCATTAAAACCGGCGGCTAAATAAGCATAACCGTTTACTATGGACATGCTTCGCAGCTGCTCATAAGAGGTTTGTACTCCTTCTCCTGTAAGATATGGAGAGTTATTTCCTATTGGTCCTTCCCACTCGGCAATCAGATTGTTAGAGAGTAATTTAATATAATAACTGCCGGAGTTTACAGTGTTTCCTGCATCATCTTTATTGTCCCAGTTTAGTGGATAGGTACCTGCCTGTTGGAATTTATTATTCCATAATGTTCGAACTAATGTTCCATCTTCGGCATAGACTCCGGCCGAAGTGGTGGTAGCCCTGCTCAGTACATAAGAGTTCTTTTCAAGAGTACTTAAGGACTGTGGCAGGTAATTACAAATTTCGGGAACATCATTGTTTCTTACAGGATCATCATTCCCTGAGGCCAATGCTGCGCCTAACATGCCATTACCAGTTTTGCCAGATAAGTCTATAACTTCTTTACCCGTGGCATTAAAATCATAATAGGCAATAAGCCCCTGAGAGTTTGTGCTTATTTCCTGCTTATAATTATCGGCTATTTCCTCAAAGCTCCTTGCTTTATTCCAAATCCTTAATTCATCCAGGCATCCTCCAAAGAAACCGGCATTTCCACGACCTAAAGCCTGGATGGAATAGTTTCCGGTCCAGTAAGAAGTAGTGATTTTATCTTCTATACCGTTTATGTATAATCTTATTGACCTGCCTTTTCTAACAAAAGCAAAATGATTCCACTCTCCGGGATTTACGGTTGTATTTGCATAAATTACTCTTCCTGCAGAGCCTTCATTCGGTACATATATTCTAACCTTTTTCCAGTCAAAATTTATATCAGGGCCTTTCCCAATTTGCCCTAATACTGCATCATCATTGGTTATTTCTCCTTCCAGTTTTGCCCAAAATTCGATAGTAAAATCTGCGGTAAGGGTAATATCCGGAATATCAATCCAGTCGTTTACACCATCAAACTGCACCCCTCCCAGGTTTACATCACAATTATTAACAGCACCTTGCGGTGGATCTAATGTGTAATGAAAATTTTGAGCAAAAAATGAGCTACAGAAACAGATCGAGATTAATAAACAAATAGCTTTTCTCATTACAATACAATATAAGAATTTGTTCCTGTTTTTCTTAAAATTCCTCCTGTATATGCCTGGTTATTTCCAATACTGGCATTTCCTGCCGAGGTGCCATTTAAAGTGACGCCGGAATTTGCCTTAATTTTGAGAATAGTACCATGAACTTCCAGGTTAATGGTCTCTCCTACATTCATTTCATTAAAATTTGAAGTAATAGTCAATGTAGAAGAACCGGTACAGGCAATAGTATTGTTGATATCGGCAGAGGCAATATTCCTTGAAGAAGAAAATGTTATTATAGCAGGTTTTTTGATGTAAGTCTCAGCAATCTCTTCTAAAATTCCTTCTTTTATACTATCAACCTGGGTTTGAGTATACAATTTTGGAACATCTTTGAGGCTTGAATATTTCCCGTCAAAATCATCTGTTACATCGCGGTCCCAATTAGTAAAAGGAATGGTGTTCCCGTTGGAGATGGTTAGTTGATCCTCATTTAGTTGTAAAGTCTGGTTGGTTCCACCTGATTCTCCGTTATCTGCCAGTAATTTGTCTATTTCAGTTTTCGTATAAACCGATGGAGCGTCTATAAGGCTGGAGTAATATCCATCAAAATCATCAGTAGCATCGGTATCCCAGTTTTCAAAAGCAATTTTGTTTCCTCCTGAAATGGAAAGTTCATTATCAGTCAGGTTCAATGACTGCACCGTGCCACTTCCCCCGGCATTCACCATAAGACTGTCGACTTCTTCTGAAGTATAAAGATTTGGCAAATTCAGCAGGTCATTAAAATCACCGGAAAAATCATCACTGGCGTCAGTGTCCCAATTTTCAAAGGCAATTTTGTTTCCTCCTGAAATGGAAAGTTCATTATCAGTCAGGTTCAATGACTGCACCGTACCGCTTCCCCCGGCATTCACCATCAGGCTGTCGACTTCTTCTGAAGTATAAAGATTTGGCAGGTTTATAAGATCATTAAAATCTCCGCTGAAAAGGTCGGGTTTATTCTGAAGGTCGGCATAATTTCCCGAAAAATCATCGGTAGCATCGGTATCCCAGTTTTCAAAGGTAATTTTGTTTCCTCCTGAAATGGAAAGTTCATTATCGGTTAAATTCAATGATTGCACCGTGCCGCTTCCCCCGGCATTTACCATCAGGCTGTCGACTTCTTCGGAAGTATAAAGATTTGGCAAATTCAGAAGGTCATTGAAATCTCCGCTGAAAAGGTCTGGCTTATTTTGAAGATCATCGTAACTACCAGAAAATAAATCTGGTTTATTCTGAAGGTCGTTATAATTACCTGAAAAGTCATCACTGGCGTCAGTGTCCCATTTTTCAAAGGCAATTTTATTTGCTCCTGAAATGGAAAGTTCATTATCAGTCAGGTTCAATGACTGCACCGTACCGCTTCCCCCGGCATTCACCATAAGACTGTCAACTTCTTCAGAAGTATAAAGATTTGGCAAATTCAGAAGGTCATTAAAATCACCGGAAAAATCATCACTGGCGTCAGTGTCCCAATTTTCGAAGGCAATGCTGTTTCCTCCCGAAATGGAAAGTTCATTATCGGTTAAGTTCAGTGACTGCACCGTACGGCTTCCCCCGGCATTCACCATAAGACTGTCAACTTCTTCTGAAGTATAAAGATTTGGCAAATTCAGGAGGTCATTAAAATCTCCGCTGAAAAGGTCTGGCTTATTATGAAGGTCGGCATAATTTCCAGAAAAATCATCAGTAGCATCGGTATCCCAATTTTCAAAGGCAATTTTATTTCCTCCTGAAATGGAAAGTTCATTATCGGTTAAGTTCAATGACTGCACCGTACCGCTTCCCCCGGCATTCACCATCAGGCTGTCGACTTCTTCTGAAGTATAAAGATTTGGCAGATTTATAAGATCATTGAAATCACCGGAAAAATCATCACTGGCGTCAGTGTCCCAATTTTCAAAGGCAATTTTGTTTCCTCCTGAAATGGAAAGTTCATTATCAGTCAGGTTCAATGACTGCACCGTACCGCTTCCCCCGGCATTCACCATCAGGCTGTCGACTTCTTCTGAAGTATAAAGATTTGGCAGATTCAGAAGGTCATTAAAATCACCGGAAAAATCATCGGTAGCATCGGTATCCCAGTTTTCAAAAATCACCTGATTCCCTTCGGAAATCGACAGCAGGTTTTCCTTAAGACTAAGGGATTGTGATACTCCTCCCGTGCCAAGGTTTAGTACAAGGCTGTCAATTTGGTCTGCGGTATAGACCATAGGGGCATCTTTTAAGCTATAATAATTTCCATCAAAATCATCAGAAGCATCTGTATCCCATCCCTCAAAAACCTCTGACTCGAGAATGTTTTCACTAATCCTGTCTGCGGTTTTGGCATGCAGTGCATAGGGCACGCTTAACATTTCACTTACTCCAATGGCAGAAAAATTACTTCCTCCCCGTAGATCTACCTGGCTTTCCACGAAATAGGGACCGTGGCTCCAGTCAATTTCATCAAAGCTTCCAGATAAACTGCTTCCGGTTCCTACCTGCAGGGAAACCAATCCATTCATATTAGTATGCGGATTATGTGTTTCTGCATAAACAATGGCTCCGGAGGGGGATTTCTTGTGGATTATGAGCTTAAGGCTTATATTGCTATTTGCAATCAGGGCATTGTTGTTATCGCGAACAACTGCCTGGTAGCTCATTTTTTCAGGAGTTTGGGCAATGGCGTCTATGCCTGCAGCCAGCAGGATGGCAAAGAAAAGAATCCTTTTCATCATATTACTTTTTAATAATTTTGAATGATTTAACAGGTAAATTGTGATTGTAAATTTTAAGAATGTAGACGCTGGATTGTAGATTTTTCGGATGGATTTTAGTAGATAGATTACTTAATGAACCTTGCAGTAGAAGTCTTCCCTGCAGGTCGAATAACTGATAGCTATAAACAGATTCTTCTAAAGATGAGAGGTCAACAGTAAAGAATTCTGTAACAGGATTAGGATAGACCGTTATTTTAAGTTTGGATAGAGAGGGATTTTCTTTTTCATTCTCATTTTCTTCTTCAACCACGGAAGGTATTGGTTTAGAATTTTCTGAAAAAGCCTGTTGGACTCCTTCTTGTAAAGAAATATTCGAATTTTCCTGGGATAAATAAAATACCTGGCCTACGCTGAAGGATATAGAACCTTCATTTTCGGTGCTGTCTCCTCCGGCAGTGGTGAAAGCATTTAGAGAAATTTTATCGTGTGGAATGGAATTTTGCGAATAACCTTTAAATGAAATAAGGAACAACAAAAGTATGAGAATATTTTTCATAAGTATTGGGGACTACTTATATAATTTGGTTTTTTATTTTTTGTTAATGAAATGCAAACATGCAGATAAAAATCCGACCAACAAAGCGAAAAATCCGATTAACGGTAAACAAATGAGGATTTTAACTTTTAAGTAGGAATAGTATTACTCTTATAGAATGGCTTAAAAAGCCTCCGTTTTTTGGCATGGGGAGAATGGCTGGCCCTGAAAATTAGAAGTACAAAAGCATAATACCGGAGCTCGAAAATCAATATTGAACATCTTTGTTTATTGCTCAGGAATAATTAGAGAAATAGCGTCTTAAGAATATTGGGGAAAAAGAAGGGTGCAATGCTGTAGATTGAATCAATTAAGCTTTTTTGCTTTAAAAGTGCTGGTTAAAATAGTATAGGTATTTATGCCTGTTTAAAGGTGGGAAATTTCTTCTGGTGGGAGATTAAACCGCAAATTTTCTCTGTAACTTGTATTTTTTAAATAATCATATTTGAATTAAACTGGTATTCAACTTTTGTAGTCTTAAGCCTACAAAAGGCTTGCTTTCAAAGTTTTAATAAGTTTTTATAAAGATTTTTCGAATTAAATGTGATCATTTTAATCAGATATTGTAGCGACCGTCCCACTAAATACAAATATTAAAAAAGCCCCGAAGTAACCGGGGCTTAGATTTTGTATTTCTCCTAATTTGTAATTATCTCCACTTAAAGCTTTTCAGGCCAGGTTTAAAAAAATAATTTAGTTCCTCCTGTTTCTCCCGTATATCATTTAAAATAAACATTCCTAACCTTTCACCCTTAAACTCCAGGATGAAGTCTCCTGGAAAATCTTCATGAAAAATTTTATTTGATTCCAAAATTGCCTCCTCTAATTCCTGAGAGGAATCCTGTAAGTTCGTTTTTTGTGCCAAGACTACTTTAACCATTTCATGTATTGGCATATCTTCCTGAACCATATCATAAATGCTGTCCTCCTCATTATGCTTGTCATTTAAAGGATTAGAAATGAGGCGCTTCCATTTACCCAGGAATTCACTTATTTCACTATACCCAACTTTCCTAAAGGAGAACATCTTTGGTTTATCCGAAGCATTTTCGCTTTCTTTAGTAACCTTGGTTAAACCGTTGCCGTTTTCATTCTTTTTAGAATGAACTACATATAAATCCTGATAGGAATTACTTACATCCTGGGTACTTGCTGCCATAATAGGTTAAGTTTGGTAAACCAAATATAGCAAAATAATCGATATAGTGCATTATTTATAGGTAAAAGGCATGTTAAAGTAGAAGGTTTTGAGTGACTTACGTATATTGAAAACTTTGATTTTTACCAATGTGATAATTTTAAGCTGCCCAAACCGCAACTTTTCATAAATGAAGGAATAAAAGTCGAATAATTTTATTTTTAGAATTATGATGTTTTCCCCGCCTGGCTGGTTAAGTGGAATTTTGTAAGAATTGTAGGAGAGTCTGTCGTTCGGGTTCTTTCTTTAGGATCTACTAATTTGAAATTTTTTAACTTGGTTTACGACATACTTTACTCATTGTCTAAAAATCCAGAACAAAATGTCTTTAAAAAATAAAATCCCATTTTCCATATTAGAACTTGCAGGAGTTGTGGAAGGTGCAACTCCTGCTGATACCTTTAGAAATTCACTGGACCTTGCTCAAAAAGCTGAAAGCTTTGGGTATAATCGGTTTTGGCTGGCCGAGCATCATAATATGAAAAGTATTGCCAGTTCTGCCACCTCTGTTCTTATTGGGCATATTGCCGGGGGAACAAATAGAATTCGTGTGGGTTCCGGTGGTATCATGTTGCCCAATCATTCGCCGCTTATTGTGGCGGAGCAATTTGGTACTTTAGGTTCTCTTTATCCCGGGCGTATAGATCTTGGCCTCGGGAGGGCACCGGGAACAGACCAGGTAACGGCTCATGCTATCCGCTCAGACAGGATGCAGGCGGTACATAAATTTCCTGAAGAGATTGCAAGGATTCAACAGTTTTTCTCCAAAGATAATTCCTCTGCTCAGGTAAGGGCTACTGTGGCTGAGGGAGTGGAAATGCCCGTTTATATCCTGGGTTCAAGCACAGATAGTGCTTACCTGGCAGCAAAAAAAGGCCTGCCCTATTCTTTTGCAAGTCATTTTGCACCAACACATCTTTTTGAAGCTCTTGAGATTTATTATAATAATTTCGAACCTTCCACATACCTTGAGAAACCTTATACTATTGCTTGCATAAATGTAATTGCCGCAGATACAGATGAGGAGGCAGAAATACTTTCAACTTCTCTCATCAGGATGATCTTTGGGGTGATGACCGGCAATATAGATTATATCCAGAAACCCACACTAATGACTCCACAACTTAAAGAATTATCTGAAAATCCTGCTTTTGAACGAATGCTGAAGTACGCTTTTGTGGGAAGCAAAGAAACTGTGCGAAATAAAACTATCGATTTTCTTGAAAAAACTGGAGCAAATGAATTGATGGTCGCTTCCCATATTTATGATCATGAGGACAGGGTGAAATCCTACAGGATTTTTTCTGAAATTATGCGGGAGCTAAAACGGGAAACTGCTTAAATTAGTAGTATGAATAAAAATAAAAGGAAAGGCAGTTTTACAGAAGGTAAAATATTCCAGTCACTGCTTCGCCTTGCCCTTCCAATTATTTTTGCAAATATACTTCAAACGGCTTATCAGCTAATTGATACTTTTTGGTTGGGGAGGCTGGGAGCGAATGCTGTGGCAGCAGTAAGCCTTAGCTTTCCCATCTTATTCCTGGTGCTTTCTTTGGGAGGAGGTTTAACTCTTGCCGGTACTGTAATTGTTTCCCAGTACAAAGGTGCTGAAAATCAACGTCAGGTAAATTACAGCTCTTCCCAAACCGTATTTGTTATTTTCTTTATTTCGTTATTTCTTGCCGCATTGGGGTATTTCGCCGCACCGCCACTTATGCGACTTGTGGGGGCAGGTCCGGAAATCCTTCCGGAATCCATCAGTTATTTCCAGGTAACTTCATGGGGATTTATCTTTTTGTTCATGTTTTTTGTATTCCAGTCTTTAATGCGGGGCATTGGCAATGTCTTGCTTCCTATGTACATTGTTCTGGCTACCGTACTTTTAAACCTGGTTTTGGATCCTCTCTTTATCTTCGGCTATGGCACAATTCCCGGTTACGGAGTGGCAGGTGCCGCAGTGGCCAGTGTGATTACACAAGGGCTTTCTTCAGCAGCAGGGCTTTTTGTTTTATTTCGCGGAAATAAAGGCATCCAGATTAACTGGGCAGATATGAAACCCGATCTTGCCTGGACCAAAAGGATGTTCAGGCTTGGTATTCCTGCCAGTCTGGACCAATCTACTCGTGCTGCGGGAATGACTATTATGGTGATGTTGGTAACGAGTTTTGGAAGCGATGTAGTTGCTGCTTATGGGATTGGCTCCAGGATTTTAAGCCTGGTAATCGTACCCGCCCTTGGTTTCGCCATGGCAACCACAACTTTGGTGGGGCAAAATATTGGGGCTTCTAAAATAAAGCGGGCAGAGAAAATTGGAAATCTTAGTAATAAAATTGCCTTTTTTGGACTTACGGCCATAGGGCTGTTACTATTTGTTTTTGCTGAACCCTTAACAGCTTTCTTTGTTCCCGATGATCCCAGGGTAATCCGGGATGGGGCGTTGTTCATTAAAATAATGGCACCAAGCTTTGGGCTTCTGGGGGTACAGCAGGTATTAAACGGCGTCTTTAACGGGGCGGGGTTTACCAAAGCTTCTTTGCTTATTTCAGTATTTAATCTCTGGATTGTAAGATTTCCGGCAGCTTATATTTTTTCCCATAATACCGATTTAGGATTTAGAGGGATATGGTGGTCTTTTCCAGTCTCCAATCTAATGGCAGCGGCAGTGGCTTTTATTTATTATAAAATGGGCTACTGGAAAGTAAGGACCATAAGAAGAAGGCACTTTAATTCCTGAAAATTAATTTTCTCTTTTGCCCTGGATCTAAAACCGGCAGTTTAACAATGATTTAGCAGAAGCTCCTGCGGCTTTTTTCTATTTTATAATTAAGCTTTTGGTAAATTCAAAAGAACCGGGAAATATGAAGAAAAGAATACATAACCCTTTTAAGATTCCATTGTCAGGCTGGAAAACCATTCTGCTTCATGTAAAGGATGAAATTAGTAATGATAGTGTGGATATTGTCTCTGCGGGAGTTACTTTTTATGCCTTTCTGGCTATTTTCCCAGCGCTTACAGCCCTTATCAGTATTTACGGACTTACCACAGATCCTCAACAGATTGAAGCCCAATTGTCCCAAATATCTGCAATGATGCCACAGGAAGCATTTCATCTTCTTCAAAAACGGATAGAAAATTTTATAGCCAAATCACCAAACAGTCTTGGCTGGGGCACTGCTATAGGTATTCTTTTCAGCATCTGGAGTGCAAATAAGGGTACTAAATCTTTGTTTAAGGGAATAGATATAGCCTACGATACTGTAGATGACCATGGTTTTTTTAAGCAACTACTGTTGGCTACCACATTTACGCTGGGAGGCACCATACTCATTATACTATGCATGACCTTAATTATAGGTTTTCCTGCCTACATTCAAAATATTGGTTTGCCGGAAAGGATAGAACATCTAATTAGCTGGTTGCGCTGGCCGGTTCTTGCTCTTATTGTGGCGTTTTTCCTTTGCCTTATTTATCAGTTTGCGCCGGCAAGAAAACGGCCAAGGATGAAATGGGTGGCAATAGGCGCCGTGCTTGCAACAATATTGTGGTTAATTGCATCCTGGGGCTTTTCATTCTACGTTCGCAATTATGGTAGTTATGGCGAAGTTTATGGCTCAGTCTCGGCTGTGGTTATCCTGTTGCTCTGGCTTTTTATAACTAATTTTATTGTACTACTGGGGGCTGAATTAAATTCTGAAATTATGGACTATGTACAAAAAGATCCAAATGCGGAAGCTCCTTATAAAAGAAGATAATGGCAATTTCAATTTTTCACCTGCGCCAGGAACTTCTTTTTCCAGAGGTAGTAACGCATTAAGATGTATGCCGGTGCTGCCAGGAAACCCAAAGCTATTCCAAATAAAAAGAAGAGGAATGTGATGAATTTTATAAATAGTTTGGTGAAAAAAGAACTGCTACGCGAAATATATCTTCGATATGGGGAAAACAGGTAAATGTTGGCCAGCACAGCACTTATAACAAAACCAAGAACAGGAATAAATCCGAGTAAAAATGAAAGTCCGGTAATTTTATAAAATTTCTTATTCTGCATTTTTAGATATTCCTGCACGCCGGGAGAATTAAAGGCTGCCGCACCGCATATTTCACATTGCTGCTGAATTTTATTGCTTTTCAGTTTATTGCCACAATCGGGACATCTTTTATGAGAGAGCAAATCAAGGCGATGCTCATACCTATCTTTAACCAGCGCTTCTTTTCTTTGTCCCAGCACCCCTATTTTATGAATTTCTGAAAGCTCCTGTTTACAGTTGGAACACTGCGTTGCAAAAGGTAAATTCCTTTCGCCACAAGTGGTACATTCCACCTTTTGCTTTTCCAGTTTTTTATGATATCGTTTCTTAAGGATCAGGATAATTCCTATAGCAGCTGCGTATAAAACTACCATTACAATCCCCGTCCAGATGAGCAGAAAGAAACCAAAAAGTACCAGGCTGTCTTCCACCCAACTGCTTATTTTTCCTATAAAGAGATTATCATCTTCATCTATATCTTCAAGAAAATCAATAAAATTTTTCCGCAGGCGCGCCAGCCAGTGTACTGCAAGTGCTCCTATAGCTAATAAAATCCAAAGCGGGTCTATAGCGGCCCATTGTACTTCTTTTAAAATCTCGGCAGAAGCTTCATCTATCATGCTTAGGTTTATAAGAAGAAAGGAAAGAGGCTTCAGGTATGTTTCGGCTCCTTTTATCAGGTTTCTTATTTCAGTACTTTTATCGCCAATAATCTCCAGTATACTTAAGCCTCCAAGCACAATCAAAACCCAGTCTTTAGACAAAAATGCATCCTCAGGAAGTGGAGCTACATCACCCATCCCGGGGAAATATTCGGGATAGGAGAGAAGAAGGGCGGTAAGAAAAGCCGGTAAAAAGGTTCTAAGGGAAAATAATGGGATAGAACCCAGGATGGCTATTATTTGTGCTACAGACATTTCAGGAAATCTTTAGACCAAGATAAGAATAGTTTGTGAGCGAATAAATTTCTCTCGGGGATGCTTTCCGGAATTTGTGGCTAATGAGCAATCCGTGCGAAATTTTTAGCTGAAAAAACTTCAGGCAGGATTGGAGGAAATATCTTTCCTCATGAATTAATCAATAAAAAAGCTGCCTTTTAAATACGTTCTGGCCTTTCCCGAAATTAAAACATGTTCACCCATATCTTCACAAAAAAGTTCACCGCCACGAGGTGAAATTTGCTTTGCAATCAATTCGGTTTTTTCCAGTTTCCTGCTCCAGTAGGGTATAAGCGAGCAGTGTGCCGAGCCGGTTACCGGATCTTCAAAAACCGAAGCTCCCGGGGTAAAGAACCTGGAAACAAAATCGCAATCCCTGCCTTTGGAAGTAAAAATCACGCCGCCGGTTCCCAATTCCAGCTGATCAAAAAAGAACCTGTTAATTTCAATATTCTTAATGTCTTCTTCGGAAGGATAAACAAGAACAAAGTCCCTTGCTTTTAAGATTTCCATTGGCTGAAGATCCAGGGATTTTTTTAGCAGATCAGGGATTTCTACGGCTACAGGCCTGCGGCTGGGAAAATTGAGGCTGTATTTCCCGTTATTGGTTTTTACCTTCAATTCTCCACTTTGGGTATGGAAAATTATTTCCTCTTCAGGGTAATCCAGAATTGTTTTAAGGGCATGTGCGGTAGCAAGGGTGGCATGCCCGCAGAGGTCAATTTCATATTCCGGAGTGAACCATCGCAGCTGTACCCCTTCAGCAGTAATAATAAAAAAGGCAGTTTCAGCAACAGCGTTTTCTTTGGCAATTTCCAGGAGCAGGTCGTTTGGCAGCCATTCTTTAAGCGGTACCACACAGGCCGGATTTCCGCAGAAAATTTTATCTGTAAATGCATCGATCTGGTAAACCGGTAATTCCATAATTACTTTAATTTTTGTAAAGATAAAGAACTGAAAAATCAAAAATCCACAAGAATAAATGAAGGTTATCTCAGGGTTCTAAATTGCCTTTTGCACCTTTATATTGCCTGTCCGGAACCTTGCCATCAGGTAACAGCCATGGGCGGGGTTTTTTAAACGGCATCAGTAAAAGATTTTTAATGTTTTGTTCCCCGGGATCCCTGTAAGAGGGTACTCCAATGTTAATTTCGTCCTGCGGAATATTGAGCCGCAAACTTTGATGAATCCGATCCCAAATGTTGAAAATGATAGAATAGTTGCTGTTGGTTTCCCGGTGAACTATGGAATGGTGTACGCCGTGCATTCTGGGGGTTACAATAATCCTACTGATCAATTTTTCTATTTTATAAGGAATTCTCCAGTTGGAATGGTGAAATAGTGTAGCCGTTTCAAAGATGACTTCATACGTAAGCACCAGCCAGTAAGGTGGCCCTATAAGCAGGATCATAAATCCACGAAAGAAAATGGAAAGTAAGATTTCTCCAAAATGAAACCTCAGGGCAGTGGTAACATCAAGATCCAGATCTATATGATGTACATTGTGGAACCTCCACAGGAAATTGATCTTGTGGTTTAACAGGTGCCAGAGATAATTGCCATAATCTAGCAACACGAAGCCAAGGACAAAAACCAGCCAGCTGGGAAGTTGCACCCATTGAAAAACCCCAAAATTATTATCTTCAGCAAAAAGTGCCAGGTACACGAGTGCAGGAATAAGGCTTAGGCGCAATGCCATAACAGCAGTAAAAGCAATACTAAGGTTTCTTTTAATCCGTTTCCAACGGCTACTCTTAAGTTTTCTTAGGCGACGGTAAGATTCAGCTAAAAACAAAAGGACAGCAGAAACCGCTAAAACCGGCCCGCCATATTTATCCAGAATTTCAAAATAGAAATACTCCTTTACAAATTCCACTGTTTCCATTTGCTTCAAATTATCCTTCTGCCGGCCGTGGGTTTCGCTCCACTGTTCTGCCTTTCGTAATTAGCAGGCTAATATCTTCTAAAATCAGGTAAAGGCAGGGGACAAGTACCAGGATAATAGAGGTGGCGAAAATAATCCCAAAGCCAAGGGAAATAGCCATTGGGATTAAATAAAAAGCCTGGCTGGAGGTTTCCATGATTATAGGGGTAAGTCCGCCAAAGGTAGTAAGTGTTGTAAGCATAATTGGACGGAAACGCCTCAGGCCGGCTTCATGAATGGCTTCATAAATACTTAATTTGTCCCTTTGCCGGTTCGCATAATCTATCATAATTAATGAATCGTTTACCACCACGCCAGATAATGCTATAACGCCCATCAGGCTAACCAGGGATAGATCGTAACCTAGAATTATATGTCCAATCACGGCGCCAACCACTCCAAAAGGAATAGCGGTCATCACAATTATAGGCTGGGTATAGCTGCTAAAAGCAATGGCAAGCAGGGCATAAATTAGCAACATGGCCATGGAGAATCCGCTCCAGAGAGAGTCTGTAGATTCCCGCATATCTGCCTGGCTTCCTTCAAAGCTCCAGGTAAGTCCTGGAAAATCTGCACGCAGCTGTGGCAGTTCTTCTTGTTGCATGGAGGCCAAAACACGGCTCACGGCATTGGCAGGCTCCACATCCATTCCTACATTAACAACCCTGCTGCCATCCCGCCTGTTAATAGAGGTGAATGCTTCCCGTTGTTCAATCCTTACCACATCCAGTAAAGGAACTTCAACACCATCTGGTGTTCTCACAATAAAATCCTCGAGATTTTGAATATCCCGCCGCTCTTCCAGGGGCAGTTTTACCCTTACCTCAATCTCATTGGTTCCTCTTAACTGCCGCATAGCCAGGGCACCAAAAAAGACATTTCTTACCTGGCGGCCCACTTCGTTAGAAGTCAGGCCAAGGTTTCGGCCAGAGGGAAGCAGCTTAAAGTCATACTGGAGTTTTCCTTTGTTGAAATTGTCACTTATATCCCTTGTGTTCTCAAAAGCTTCCATTCTTTCCATAAAAGCGGTACTTGCCTTTTCCAGAACATCGATGTTTGTATGGCTTAAGTCTACGCTTATATCCTGCCTTGCGCCGCCAGGACCCCTTTCAGCTTCAAAAGTAATCTGGTCTACCCCTTCTATATCCCCAATATTGTCACGCCATAAGGCAATAAGTTCCCGGGCGCTCATATCCCTTTCGTCCGGAGGGAGCATAACAATTTCCACATCAATAAAATTCTGCCCCCGCACATTGGTTTTTATACCTTCGGCAACTTCATAGAGATTATGTTCATCAAACATCTTTTGGGTGGAACGGGTAATATCCTCCGCAACCTTGGCGGCCTGGAATGGAGTGGTGCCTACCGGAAGCCGTACCCCTGCTTCAATTTCATCTGCAGCCACCTCTGGCATCATTATCATGCCCATATGGTCACTGTAGCCGTAGCCGCCAACTATAAGGAGCAAGGTTACCGCAGCACTTAATGTGATATAGCGGTATTTTAAACAAAGGTCCAGCAGCGGCCGGTAGTATTTATTAATAATACGGTCAAAGCCTTTGGCAAATGATTGCTGCCAGTTTTCAAGTTTCACGATCCAGCCTTTTCGCTTTTTTTCTGAAAGGTGTGCCAGGTGGGAAGGCAGGATAAAAAGTGCTTCCAAAAGTGAAACTGCCAGGATTACAATTACCACAGCAGGTAAAGGCCACCAAAACTTTCCGGTTTCCCCAGGCATAAACAATAGGGGTACAAAAGCGATAATGGTGGTAATAACGCTAAAGGCAACCGGTTTGGAAACATCCCTGGTCCCTTTTATGGCGGCGTCAATAAAGCCCATTCCCTGCTGCCGGTATTCGTGGATGTTCTCTCCCACAACAATGGCATCATCTACCACAATTCCCAGCACAACCAAAAACCCGAACATAGAGATCATATTGATGCTTAATCCAAAAAGCGGTAGAAAGATAATGCCTCCAATAAAAGAAATGGCCATTCCCATCATCACCCAAAACGCCAGCCGGTATTCCAGGAAAAGCGTAAGGATTATCAAAACAATGACTATAGCCATGATCCCATTTTCGGTAAGAAGGGAAAGTCGCTCCCGGTAATCTTCTGCCCGGTTGCTGTCAATGCGATATTGTACGCCGGGCGGCAATTGAAAATCTTCGAGAACCTCCTGGACTGTTTCTGCAATTTCCAGGGGAGACTGGTCCCCAATTCTAAAGATTTCCATATCTACGGAAGGGGTTTGGTTGAATTGCCCGTGGAAACCGGTTTCTTCAAAACCATCGTTAATACTGGCAATATCGGCGAGGCTTACTTTTGCCCCGGAAGAGGAGGAAACTATAGTGATATTTCCAAATTCTTCAGCCCATTGTTTTCTCTCCTGCATTCTAAGCAAAATTTCCCCCGACTGTGTTTCTACCGCCCCCGCGGGAACATCTTCGCTGGACTGGGCAATAATATCTGCCACCTGCCCCAGGGTTAAATTGTACTTTCTCAGATTATTCCGTGGGATTTCCACATGGGTTACATATTCCGGTACATTTCCTATTTCTACCTGGGTGATATTTGGGTTGCTCAGCAGGCGGTTCCGCAGCCGTTCAGCCAGTTGGCGGAGGGTCCAGATATCCACATCACCGTAAAGGCCAATTTCCATCACATCCCTTTGCCTGGATTGTAAGCTTACCTCCGGTTGTTCAATATCATCGGGGAAAGTCCTGATGCGGGTCACCGCCTGGTCTATGTCCTGGAAAGCCTTCATACGGTCTGTTCCCGCCACTAGTTCTATAGAAACATTTCCCGACCCTTCATTGGCAGTAGAAACAATTTCCTTGATTCCCTGGATGCCGCGCACCGCTTCTTCCACCGGCAGTAAAATTCCCTGTTCCACTTCAGCCGGGGCGGCTCCCGGATAAACCACATTCACATTTACAAAATCCAGCTGAAATTGAGGAAATACCTCTTTCTGAATTTTGAACATGGTCCATATCCCACCGCCTATCAAAATGATCATTAGTAAATTTGCGGCAATGGAATTCCTGGCCATATAGCCTATGGCGCCCTCTTTTCGTACTTTTTTGTCTTTTGATTTTTCCATGGCATTTATTCTTCCGTTCCTTCCATCTCTTCATTCCCTGCCGCAGTAGAATCTGCCGCCCTTCTGAGGTCCAAGCCTTCAGCTACTGTGCTTAAATTGGTGGTCACCACCAGCTCACCTTCCTCTAGTCCCTTACTGATATAGGCGTAATCAGCATCAGAAAGTAAAATTTCCACCTTCCGTATTACAAGCTTTCCTTTTTTCATAACCCAAACCGTCTGATTGCTGCGCACCAAATCACGATTAATACGCGCCACATCTTCTATTTCCTCCCCAATCATCTGCGCTTCCACAAAAGAGCCTATCATAAGTTCCGGCTTATCCTGCAGGCTGTCTGCCTGTGCCAAAGGATCTGGCACTTTAACCAGAATTCGTGCTAATCTTGTTTCGGCATCAAGCGCTCCCACCTGCTTATCTAAATATCCTGTGCGGAAAGCCTCTGCAGGCCAGGCAGTGGAGTTTATAATTTTTACCATAGAGCCTTTATCTTCTTCAGACCCTGGAAAATTAAGCCACTGGAGTTTTCCCACCGGCACGGTGAGATTGACCCAGTAGGAATTCGTGCCTACCAGCCGGCCAAGATTGTCCCCGGGAGCCACCTGTGAGCCTAAAGTCACATTCTGGCTAAGCACATGTGCATTAAAAGGGGCTTTTATAGTAGTACGCGCAAGGTTTAACCTGGCTTGTTCCACAGCTGCCTCGGCAGCCTTTATATTTCCTTTTACAGCATTAAGCTGAGGTTGCCGCAGCACAAGTGAACGTTCTTCCCGGGATAGCGTGTCGCCTCCAATTAACTGTAGGTCCTGCCGGGCTACTTGTTGGCGGCCCATTTCCATATCCAGGTTGGTCTGGGTCTGGAGCAGGTCACTTTTTCGCATTTCCAGGGTGTTCCGGTAATCTGAAGGATCTATTTGTAAAAGTATTTCTCCTTTTTTAACAAAACCACCTGGAGTAAAAGACTCATCCCGCCTTACAATTTGTCCTCCCACCAGCGGGCTCAGCATTACATCTTCCACCGGGCTTACAGTTCCCGTGGCAACAATCATTGGGCGGTAATCTCCTTTTTCTACCTTTACCACATCTACAAGCATGGCAGATTGCCTGGTGGCTCCTTCAGATTTTGCAGTAGGTTCTGTACTGAAAATTATAAAAGTCACTGCTGCACCCGCCAGGAGGATGGCCGCACAAATGATCACAATTTTTTTGGTACTCATAAATTTTTCTTTTTCAGTTATGGTGCTGCAGGTGATTCGGTTTCAAAACCTCCGGCCAGGGAACGATAAAGTGAAATTCTTATCTCCAGCAGGATTTGCCTTGCCTCAAGAATATCCCTCTGTAATTGCTGCTCCTGGTCCAGGGCAAGCAATACGTCCAGGTATTCTGTTATTCCATTAAGGAATTCCAGCCTTAATTGCCTGTTGGTTTTTTCAGCCAGCTCCAATCGGCTTTGCAGCACTTCCAGCTGCTCCTTTTGCTTTATTTCCCTTACGAGCGCATCTTCCACCTCTCTAAAAGCGGTGAGGACGGTTTGCCCATACAGGTATAACTGGCGCTGTTTTAAGGCTTCGGTACGGCTTACTTCAGCTCTTAAACGCCCTGCGTAGAGGAGCGGGGCCACAATATTTCCAGCCAGGGTATATGCCCAGTCCTGGAAGAGGTTGTTGTAATTATTGGAACGCATCTGCCCCTGGAGGTTTAGTGACAGCCGCGGAAATTTACTCCTTATGGCTTGTGCCATATCCCTGTCTGCGGCCAGGACCAGGTTGTAAGCCTGCAACACATCCGGGCGACGGCGAATTAATTCCAGAGGTAGGCCTGTTTCGGGAAGTGGAGGTAATTCCGGAAGGCTGTCCTGCGGAAATGCCGGTTCATTTTGCGGGGGTGTGCCTAATAATACAGAAAGTTCATTTTCAAAAAGCGCCACCTGGGTTTCATACTGTATTTTCTGATTCCGGGTACTCTCCAAAAGTTGTTGCTGCCTGAGGATATCAACCGCCCGTATCTGCCCGCCTACAAACCTTGCCCTTATAAGCCGCATAATATCTTCGTTGGTTTCAATTTGCTGGTTAGCCAGTTCCAGTTGAGCCCTTGCCGTAAGAAGCTGATACCAGGTGGTGCTGATTTCTGCTGAAAGGGTCATGGCAGCGGTCTGGTAGTCGTAAAAGGTAGCCTGGGCACGAAATTCTTCAGCCTCTATTCCAGACTGGATCCTGCCCCATAAATCTACCTCGTAGGAAGCCGAAAGCCCCAGTTGCAGATTTTCTCCCCCGGCAAAATCGGGTTGCGGGCGGCTAATCGCGCTACGGGCAGTAGCATCAATAGCTGGCCAAAGATAAGAAGATTCCCTTCGCACTACCGCCAGCGCTGCCTGAAAGGCTTCCCAGTTTCCTGCCAAAGCCAGGTTTTCGTCCAGCCCTTGCTTTACTAAGGCATTCAATCCGGGGTCTTCAAAAGAAAGCCACCATTTATCCGGAATAATTTCTGCCCCGCTATAGGAAAACTCTTCAGGCTCTTCTATGGGGGCTTCCACATTTTGAAGTTTTGGCGCACAGGAAAATATTCCGCAAAATGTAAGGCAGAATAGCGGCAGCCATAAGGATGGCCGGACTCTTTTTGAAATTTCTATACTTGTAATAATCGTTTTCTTAGTTTTTGGAAATCCTGATTTTCCCCTTCAGGAATTTTGGAATGTTTTCCTGTAAATTATTGTTATCGAGTTGCTTTTAGGAGCGATTTTTCTAAAGTTACATTTTTTTTGGATGTGGGCAACCGCTTTAAGATTTGTTAAAGGAGTGAAAGGAGAATGCTTGTTCAGAAGTGATTAATTTTTGTTGGTGGTGAGGAGTTGGTGGCTTTACGTACCTTTGCACAAAAATTCAAAAGTAAACCGCCGGGAATTGCCAATAAAGAAGTTAAACTCCATAATAAAATTGAGCAGATTGGTTATCTTCATTTTAAAGATGGGGACTTCGGGATTTTTTAGATGATAATTCTGAATAATAAAATAATACATGGAGCTATTTAACAGGCTGGGCAATCAATACCTGAAGAGGAGGTTATCTGATGTAGATAAAATGAAAGAAAATCCTTTAAGGACACAGGCGAAAGTTCTTGAGGATTTATTGGAAAAGGGCAAAAGAACTGCATATGGCCAGAAATATGGTTTTTCCGGTATTTCCAATCCATCCGATTTTAAGGAAAAGGTCCCGGTGGTAAACTATAACGATCTTACTTCTTATATTGAACGTGCGATGCAGGGTGAAAAAAATGTGCTCTGGCCCGGCCGAATGGAAAATTTTGCCAAATCTTCGGGTACTACAGATAGCAGGAGTAAACTTATTCCTGTTTCTGAGGAAGGGTTAAAAAATTGCCATTATCTGGGTGGCAGGGATATGCTGGCAATTTACCTGAGAAATAACCCTCATTCCAAATTAATCAGCGGGAAAAACATTTCTATAGGAGGAAGCCAGGAAGGCAGCCCGGGAATAGGGGAAAAACATTATTATACGGGAAATATTTCAGCTATTGTTATGAAGAACCTGCCATTTTGGGCGCAGCTTGGAAGGACTCCTGGCCTTAAAGTTGCGCTAATGAATGACTGGGAGAAAAAACTGCAGGCAATCACCGAGATTACATCCAGGCAAAAAATTACCAGCCTTGCCGGTTCGCCTATGTGGATATTGCTGTTGCTTCAGCATATACAAAAGGAGCAAAAATTTAAAGATGTAAGGGAAGTATGGCCGCACCTGGAAGTGTTTTTTCATGGTTCGGTTTCCTTTGCGCCCTATAAGCCGCTTTTTGAAGAACTGGATGGTTCTGGCTCGCTACGTTATCAGGAAATATATAATGCCACGGAAGGATTTTTTGGAATCCAGGATTTGACCGATGATACTTCTATGTTGCTTATGTTAAACTATGGAGTGTTTTATGAATTTATCCCTGAAGAGAACTTTTCTGACGAATTTCCTGAGACAGTAGCTCTAAGTGAGGTGAAAACCGGAAGGAAATACTCTTTGGTAATTTCCACAAATTCCGGTTTATGGAGGTATAAAATTGGGGACAGCATAAAATTTACTTCCCTGGACCCGTTTCGGTTTAAGATAATGGGAAGAACAAAGCACTGCCTGAATGTGTTTGGAGAAGATCTTTTTTCGGAACAGGGAGAAGCAGCCATCGCCAAAACCTGCAAAAGAACAGGAGCATTGATGAACAATTTTACAGTGGCGCCCTTTTTCTATAGCCAGGGAGAGAAAGGTTATCACGAATGGGTGGTGGAATTCAGGAAATCTCCTGACCGCCTTGAGGAATTTGCAGGAATCCTTGATGAAGAGTTGTGTGCGCTTAATGACGATTACCGCCAGAAAAGAAAAGCAGATACCGCTATAGATAAGCCCGTGGTGCGGGAAGTTCCTGAAGGAACATTTTATCAATGGCTTAAGAGCAAGGAGAAACTAGGGGGGCAGCACAAAATTCCTACAATGTCCAATAACAGGCAATTTGTGGAAGAAATCCTTAATTCTTTAAAGCCGTGTCTTAAGAAGAGCTAACAGCTAAATTCTGGACCTCCTTCAATTCCCGCCTGGTTAAATTTTCCCAGCTTTGGATATAATCTTCTTTATTTATGTTTTCATTAATTTCCAGATCGGGGTCCAGGGCTTTAAAAGCATCCAGCAATACATCAAACGGGCGGAAACCAGTAATTTGTACCGTGCGCTTACCATAGCTAATAAGAAGGGTAGGGAAACGGGTTATTCCCTTTATTTTTAAAGTCTCCAGGTCTTTTCGGAAAAGATCGGCAGCTTCATTGGAATGCATGGCTTTATTGAATAATTGGAGGTCCAGTATGTTTTTTTCCTGAAGCTTTCCTGCCGTATCAAAAATCACCTCTTTTTCACCAATATTCTGTTTGTTGATCATCACAGCTTCCCTGAGTTCCCTGAGCATTGCTTCTCCCGCCACAGCACTCTGCATTCCGGCTGCCTTTACAGCCATACAGGCGAGATAAGAAGTGTCTACAGGATTATGAAGCCACACCGTTTCATCTATATGCTGTCCGGTAGTGTGTTTGGCTTCCATCCAGAGCGGGCCCATCTGGGCTGGCCTGGAAATATTGTTCATAGGATCTTCAAAATGCTGCCAGTCATGCAATAACCCTCCCATTACGTAGCGGTAATGGAGACGGCCTTTAAGCAAATATCTTAATTTTCTTAGTTGAGGTTCCATTCCCCAGCTCCAGCAGCACAAGGGATCTGTATAATATTCAATGTAAAATTTGTCCGCCATAGAATTCTTAAAAAGGCCGCTTAGAGAATTTTATTCCAGAAGCAGAATTTACTATTTCTGGAATAAATAGATATTTCCCTTAAAGCGGCCAAACTAAATTAATATTTGCTCCATTGGGTAACGCCGTCTGGCATTGCAGCTTTTACCTCCTGGCTTTTTTTCTTGCTGAGCTCTTTGTTCTTTTTATCTACTTCTTCAAGGCTTCTGGAAGAAGTAGATTCGTGATTTTCTGTCATTCCTTTTGATTCCCTCACATGTGCAATAGGATCAGAAATATATTCCCAGGTTTCTCCCAGTTTTGGGCTTTTACCTTCATTCCATGGCCCGCGGATATCTTCACCGTTGGACAGGTTAAAATATTTGTTACTGTACCGTGGGTCGCTTTGCAGCACTCCCGGAGGGAAATTTGGCTCTATAGTTTCCAGCGCCGCCTGGAACATTTGGAAATGGGCAACCTCTCTGGTCATTAAAAACCTAAGAGTGTCTTTTACATGAGGGTCTGTAGTATGCTGCAGCAAATATTCGTAAACTATTTTTGCCCTTGATTCCGCGGCTATGTTGGAACGAAGATCTACCGTAAGGTCGCCATTGGCATTAATATAATTCCCGCTGAAGGGGTTTCCCTGGCTATCTACCGGTGCTACTCCGCCGCCGGTAAGGTTAAAGAACTGCGGGTTCATCATCGCCTGGTGAATATATTCTTCTTTGGAAGCCTGGCCTTTCATTAAGGACATGATCTCAGATTCCTCGGCGGCATTTTTAAGATCGCCGTTCACGCCTTTCAGCAACATCTGTATAGTTGCTCCCACGATTTCAAGATGGCTAAATTCTTCCGTGGCGATGTCCATAAGCATATCATACTTATCTGGGTGTACTTTCTTGGCAGAAAATGCCTGGGTAAAATATTGCAGGGCTGCGGCAAGTTCTCCATTTGCATCCCCAAATTGTTCCAGGAGCATACTGGCAAATCCGGGATCGGGCTTTGATACTCTGGCATTGTACTGTAATTCCTTTACATGATAAAACATAATTCTTCTGGTTTTAGTTTGAGAATTCCTTAAAGTTGAAGAAGAAAGGACAGTAGCCCCTGGGGAGAATCTACCTCTGTGTCTTTAAAATTAGAACATAAAGTGGGGCCAAAAAGTTAAATAACTTCTAAAGAAATGTTATTTAATTCCTTAGCCGTTTAAAAAAAAGGGAGAAAAATCATTGTACCGGGCTTAATCCTTTTGCGACAACCCCGTAGAAATAAAGAGAGAAAAAAGCAGATTGTTACTCTAAAAGTAGTGTGTAAATTGAAGAATATGAAGGTATGGAGACAAAGGCTAAACCTGCTGCTGCAGTGGCAAAAGCATCTTTTCAGTGAAAGCAAAGAGAAGTATTTCCTGATTTAATTTTCTAAAAGCGGATAAAAATCACCCCAAAGCACAGTTGTACTTTGGGGTGATTCGGAAAGTACAAAATTAGATACTTAAATTTCCTTTTTTTGCAGTAGCTCCTGCACAATCATACGATTGGCATAAGTCGTTTTCGTAATCTTCTCCCATGCTTCCAGACCAACAGCAGTGGCCAAACTTATTTCCTCCTGAATTTTCAGGATATTATGCATCTTCAGAGTCATTTGCTGCATTGGGGTAGAAAGGGAACGGAACATTTTTGTTGCGGCAATATGTTCCCTACGTAAATTTTCAGTTATTACCATATTGTGGGGCATTTTGTTGAAATCAGGAAGGCAAATGTAAAATCTTTCTCTATACCTTCACTATTCAATTTTCACTTTTTATTAACAGATTGTTAATACTCCAAAAGCATGCCGAAAAATGCATAATCTGAAGGGGTAGAAATAAAATCTCATAAAAACACGGATAATACATTCAAACAGTGGTTTAAAAGTTTAAGTAGATAGCGTGATTGCGTAGAAGCGGGGAAGCATTGAGATTTTTCCTGAAATGTGCCGATAAAAAAAGAGGCTGCCGGAATGTCCCTGCAGCCTCTTTAAGACAAATAATGAAAAGAACTTATGGTTTAACGGCAGAAAGCTTTACTTCTTCTCCTTCTTTGTTTAGAAGTTTCACTTCATCAAATCCCATTTCTTTAAATTGCTGAAACTGAGTGGCAGCATCTCCTACAACGAGATAAGCCATTTTTGACTCATCTAAATACTTGTTGGCAAGTTCTTTATGCTGTTCCAGGGTCATATCTCCAATTATTTTTTCTTCATTTTCAATGTATTTTGGATCCAGGTCATAAGCGCTCATTTCCTGAAGCATTCCAAGTAAAGATCCCTGGGTTTCAAAACGGCGGGCGTTAGATTTTATCAGCGCGTTCTTTGTAAATTCAAGATCGTCTTTGCTGATGCCGTCTTTATATTTGGCAATTTCGTCCCTGAAAATTTCTACAGATTCTCCGGTAGTATTTGTTCTAACACTTGAAGAGGCTGTAAAAGTCCCGGGAATTTTTGTTCCGCTAAAGCCAGATCTTGCTCCGTAAGTGTATCCTTTCTCTTCCCTTAAAATCAAATTCACGTTTCCTGAAAAAGAACCTCCTAATTTATAGTTCATCACCTCGGCAGGGAAGAAATCCTCATCTGTACGTGGAATGGCAATATACCCAATATTGATAACCGATTGTTTGGCATTGGGAACATCTACAAAATATAAAGAAGCTTTATCGCGCTCATTTTTAATTTCAAATTCAGGAATGTTTACCTCTTTAGCTTCCCAGTTTTCTTCCAAACCTTCTACGGCAGCTAAGGCTTCAGATTTGCTAACATCTCCCACCACATGAAAACGGCTAACGCTGGGAGAAAAGTTTTCATTATAGAAGTTCTTAAGATCTTCCATGGTAATGGATTCAACAGATTCCACTGTTCCTAAAGTTGGATAGGCAAGAGGGTGATCTTCTCCATAAAGAATTTTATTATACACGCGGTCTGCAATGACGTTTGGATTAGCGTCAGATCTTTTGATGTTGTTGATGGTGCTGGTTTTGATTCTGGCCAGTTCCTCTTCATCCCACCTTGGCTCCAGTAAAATTTCCTGGATAAGGTTCATGGTTTCCTGGAAATTACGTTTTAACGTATTACCACGAATCACTATAGACTCATCTGTAGTGTACATATAGATGTTTGCGCCCAGCAGGTCTATTTCCTCTTCCAGTTCTTCCGGCGTTTTACTGGCAGTACCTTCCATCATGATATCAGTCATTAAATTGGCAACGCCGTTTTTATCAAGATCATCCAGAAGATGCCCGCCGTCTATAACCAGGCTAAAATTTACCAAAGGCAGTTCATGCTGCTCAATTCCATAGACTTCCATCTGGTTGTCCAGATCCACTGTCCAGGATTCCGGAACATTTAGTGTTGGGGTTTCTCCCATTTCAGGCGGTACTGAACGATCAAATTCTGAAGGTGTTTTCTGGATTTCCTGTTCTGTTTCAGCTATTTCGGTTTCCACGTTTTCAGTGATTTCTTCTTCAACAACCTGTGCTTTTTCAGAATTTTCAGCAATAAGATCCATTTCTCCTTTAGGTACAAAACTGGTAAGTACAAAAGGCTTGTCTTTAATGTACTTATTGTAAACCCTCATCACATCTTCTTTAGTGACAGATTTGATGTTTTCGATATCTTCTTCAATAAAACCGGGATCACCGGCAAAAACATCATATTGGGCCAATTGAAAAGATTTGCCAAGCACGCTGCTTATTCCGTTGTAAAAATCGGTTTCCAGCCCGGCTTTAATGCGTTCAATATCACGTTCAGTAGCTCCTTCTTTTTCAAATAGGTCAAAAGCTTCTTCAATACCCGCTTCCACACTATCTAAATCTACCCCGGCATTAGCAGTAACCGAAATTCGGAATTTACCGGCAATCTGGTCTGCACTGTTATACGCATAAGGTTGGGAAGCCAGTTCTCTCTTCTTCACAAGAATTTTATAGAGCGGCGCTTTTTTACCGTCAGATAAAACCTGACCTAAAAAATCGAGAGCGTAGGCATCTTTGTTATACTGCTCTACCGCCGGCCACACCATATTTAACTGCGGCGCTGTGGCAAAATTATCTTCATGATAAAGGCGTTTGGTTTCATCAAGGGAAACTGTTTGTGTTTCCAATGGCTCCACTTCCTGGCGTTTTTTAATTTCCCCGAAGTATTTTTTCACCATTTCCTTTGTTTTGGACCTGTCGAAATCTCCCGCAATAACCAGAGTGGCGTTGTTTGGGCCGTAGAACTTATCATAAAATTCTTTAACATCTTCTACGGTGGCATTCTGAAGGTCTTCCAGCTCACCAATAACCTGCCAGCTGTATGGGTGCCCGTCAGGATAAAGGTTTTTGTCAATCACCCAGTTGGTATGGCCGTAAGGATTATTGTCCACACGCTGCCGCTTTTCGTTTTGCACCACTTCCTGCTGATTGGCAAAAGCAGACTCTGTAACGGTGTTGATTAAATATCCCATACGGTCAGATTCCAGCCACATCACGGTTTCGAGGGCATTTTTTGGAACAACTTCATAATAAACCGTTCCGTCCTGCCAGGTACCCCCGTTTAAAGTACCGCCGGCATCCTGAATTTTCTTAAAGAACTGGTCTTGCGGAACATTTTCAGATTCCTGGAACAGCATATGCTCAAAAAGGTGCGCGAATCCGGTGCGGCCTTTTTTCTCACGGTTAGATCCCACGCCATACTGAATAGCCACAGAAACAATAGGATCTGATTTGTCCTGATGGAGAACAACATTAAGCCCGTTATCGAGCTCATACTTTTCGTAATCGATTGATAAACCTGCATCTGCGTTATCATTTTTGTCTTCCTCTTTATCATTACAGGAAACAAAACCAACTAGAAGCAATGACAGCATGAATACCATCGGTTTAAATTTGATGTTTGTCATTGAAAATTTTTTAAGTTAAAAGATTGCTAAATATAAAGAATTGAATATTAAAAATATGTCGTCCCGCTGCTGAAATTGTTACAAACCTTCTTTATTTAGTCCAAAAAATTTGAAAATCATCTTTTAAATAATTCCTGAAAAACGAACAATAATTTGCAGATATTCTAATTTTAGAAGGGAAAAGAGAGGCGTGATATTAGGAAAACTACCGTCTAAAGACTTTTAATTCAGTATTATATAAAAAATGACTATTTTTTAATTTAAATTGACATAAAAACAACCGCCATGCAGCAGAATGAAACCATCAGGAATTACCTTTCTTCAAAAGAAGCTCAAGAGCACCTGGGCTTAACCAAAGAGGAAATAAAATCTTCTTTTCTGGAGAATCTTTTTTACCGGATTGGCCGAATTCCTCCTCTTGCCAGCAATCTGGACCTTTATTCTGCGCTTGCGCTGGCCATTCGGGACAGGGCATTTAAACAATTTGTAAAATCTACTACCGAGATTGCCCGGAAAAATGCCAAATCTGTCGCTTATTTTTCCGCAGAATATCTGCCCGGCCCACACCTGGGAATGAACCTTCTTAACCTGGGTATTACTACTGAAACGCGGCAGGCTTTGGAAGAACTGGATATAAAACTGGAAGACCTGCTGGAGGAAGAAGTGGAACCGGGCCTGGGAAATGGTGGCCTTGGAAGGCTTGCTTCCTGTTATCTGGATGCTATGGCTACCCAGGGAATTCCATCTGTAGGCTACGGGATAAGATATGAATACGGGATTTTTAAACAGGAAATAAAAGACGGCTGGCAATCTGAAGCGACAGATAAATGGCTTCATTTTGGAAATCCCTGGGAAGTGGTAAGACCGGAGATTGCTTACGAGGTAAAATTTGGTGGGAAAACAGAACATGGGCAGGATTTTAATAAAGAGCTTCACGTAGAATGGATCCCGGATATGAAACTTAAAGGTACTGCTTACGATACGCCTGTTCTTGGCTATAAAGGCAATGGCATTATCATGCGCTTATGGAGAAGTGAAGCCATAGAATCCTTTGATTTTTCAGCTTATAACGGGGGCGATTATTACCGGGCTGTGGAGAAGAAAATAAGGTCTGAAAATCTTACAAAAGTACTTTATCCCAATGATGAAAATCTCTCCGGAAAAGAACTCAGGTTAAAGCAGCAATATTTTTTTGTATCCTGTTCGCTACAGGATATTCTTCACCTGCACATGCTGCAGAACCGAAGTTTGGAAACGCTGCATGAAAAATTCACCATTCAGCTTAATGACACCCACCCTTCCATTTCAGTAGCAGAACTTATGCGTTTGCTGGTAGACCGCCACGATATGGAATGGGAGAGGGCCTGGGATGTTACGCGGAAAACCTTTGCTTACACTAATCACACACTTTTACCCGAGGCTTTGGAAACCTGGCCGGTAAGCCTGTTAGGGCATATTTTGCCACGCCACCTGGAAATAATCTATGAAATTAACAGCAGGTTTTTACATGAGTTAAGAGATTCCAATTTTAGTGGGGAGCAAATAGCCAGTATGTCCCTTATAGACGAGCGCGGAGAACCTTCGGTGCGTATGGCGCATCTTGCCACTGTGGGTAGTTATAAAGTCAACGGCGTTTCGGCACTGCATTCCATGTTGTTAAAAAACCAGGTGCTAAGTGATTTTGCCAGTTTGTGGCCTGAAAAATTCAGCAATGTTACTAATGGCATTTCTTACCGGCGTTTCCTGGCGGTAAGCAATCCCGGGCTTTCTAATCTTATTACCGAAAAAATTGGCGATGGCTGGTACACCCGTCTGGATGACTTAAAGAAACTGGAAAATTTCGTGGAAGATGAAGAATTTCAGCAGAAATGGACAGAAGTAAAACTGGAAAATAAGAAGGTGCTGGCGTGTTATATTCAGGAGCAAACAGGTATTTCTGTAGCTCCGGAAATGCTTTTTGACGTGCATGTAAAAAGAATACATGAATATAAACGACAACATCTAAAAGTGCTGCATATTCTTAGCCTCTACCTCAGGATCAAAAGCGGAAACGGGAACGAAATTGCACCTTGCGCATTTATTTTCGGCGGCAAAGCAGCGCCAGGTTATTTTATGGCCAAGCGTATTATTCGCTTAATCACTGCGGTGGGCGAGCGGGTGAACAATGACCCAGAAGTAAATTCTAAAATTAAGGTGGTATTCCTGCCAAACTTCAGTGTAAAACAGGCTCAAAAAGTTTATCCCGCGGCCGATCTTTCCGAACAGGTTTCCCTTGCCGGCAAGGAAGCCTCGGGTACGGGGAACATGAAATTTGCCTTAAACGGTGCATTAACGGTGGGAACCCTGGATGGGGCCAATGTGGAAATTTGCGAGGAAGTAGGGGAGGAGAATTTCTTCCTTTTTGGACTTACCACGGCAGAAGTGGAGGCAGTTAAGGCAGAGGGCTACAGGCCTTATAAGCTATATGAAGAAAATGCACGGTTACGGGAAGTACTGGATTTTTTGGTTTCCGAAGAACTTTCCGGGGGAGATACCGAACTTTTCCGGCCTATTTATGAAAATCTGCTGCAACAGGATCCTTATTTGCTGCTTAAAGATTATGAATCTTACATTAACTGCCAGGATCATATACATGAGGTTTGGCGCAATAAAAAGGAATGGACCAAAAAGTCTATTCTTAATGTGGCCAATATGGGAAAATTTTCTGCAGACAGGTCTATACGGGATTATTGTGAGGAAATATGGAAAGTAGAGCCGGTGCGGGTTTCGTGATTTTTCTGCTGAATTTTCTGGAAGAAACAATTTAATGTTCTAAAAATCTCTTCTGTGGAATATAAAAACGAAGTAGGTGAGCTGAAAAATTTAAACTCTCTTAACTTTTGTAGAAGAGGGAAAAAGGGCAGAGAAACTTAATTTAGGCCAGCTGAAGCAAAAGTTATGGAAAAGAAGGATTACAAGATAAATATTGTTGGTGACGGGCTAAGCGGCCTCACCGCTGCCAGGGTGTTGGAATCCCATGGTTACCGGCCGAAGGTTTATGAAGCCCTGGACTGCGTGGGTGGAAGGCTTAAAACCGATATTATTGAAGGTTACCAGCTGGACCGGGGTTTTCAGGTATTATTAAGTGCATATCCAAAACTTAAGGAATATGCCAGGATGGAAGACCTGGATTTGCAGCAGTTAAAACCCGGGGCAGTGATTTTTTCAGAAGGGAAAAGTCAGCGTATTGGAGATCCTTTCCGGGATCCTTCAGCCTTGTTACCTACTGTTTTCTCCAGTATTGGGAATCTTGCCGATAAATGGAAAATTATTAAACTTAATCTGGAGCTCAGGAAAAAATCCCCGGAAGAAATATTTAGTGGCAGGGAAACTACCACACTACAATACTTAAATGAAAAGGGCTTTTCAGAAAAAATGATCAACAGTTTTTTCAGGCCTTTCTTTGGTGGGATTTTCCTGGAAAATGAACTGCGTACATCCAGCTATATGTTTGAATTTATCTATAAAATGTTCGGAGAAGGCAGGGCGGTGATCCCGAAAAGCGGTATAGAGGCTTTGCCCGCACAAATGGCCAAGGGATTGGTTAATACCACTTTTTATTTTAATACCCCGGTAAAGCAGGTAAGCAATGAGGGTTTAATTTTAAGTAATAATAAAAGGCTAGCCTCACATTTTACAATTATCGCTACTGAAGCTGAGGAATTAATAAAAAACCTGCGTGGGCAGCAGGTAAAGTGGAAATCCTGTTATAACTTCTATTTTACCACGAAACAGAAGAAAATAGAAGATGCGGTTATTGGATTGATTGCAGATGAAGAGGCGCTTATCAACAATATTTTTTACCCCACTTCCATAGCTACGGCAAGTTCCGGAAGCCAGCAACTTTTATCTGTAACGGTTATAAAAGAAACCGCTTTGCCTGTTGAAGAATTAAAGCAGAAGATTATTGATGAACTCCGAAAGCATTGCGGGATTGAGGTAGAAAAATTCTTAAAATACTATCATATAAAAAAAGCCCTCCCCGATCTTTCCCAGGCGCATTATGAAATAGACCCTACAGAAACCAAACTGAGTACACAGATTTTCCTGGCGGGAGATCAGCTGCTTAATGCTTCTCAAAATGCAGCCATACTTTCAGGAGAACGTGCAGCCCTGGGAGTAATCCAGACCCTGGAAAGCGGCGCGATTACTTCTGAAATAACCAGTGAATACAGCTAATCCTTAAAAATTAGGAACGCTTTTTCTAATGCCGGGAGAGTAGCTTCTGTTTTAGAGAAAAAAAAATGTATTTTTAGCACCTGATTCAAATTTGAAAAACCTTCCAGGAATAACTTCATGAAAGAAAATTTTAACCGCGCCGGCAATCCTGTAACAACTGCTGAAAAAAATCTTGCCCAGGCTATTGCCAATACCATTAAAGAACCGGTGATGGTGGTAGATGAAGCCGGAAATATTGTTAGTGCCAATGCAGGTTTTTATTCCATATTTCAGATTGATGTTAAGAAAAATAAGTTCTTATATTTAAGTGATTTCAAAGTTTTTGAAGAACTGGAAGAGCGACTTCAGAATTTATCTTCAGAAGAAAAAATAACCGATACTGAATTTTCTTTCGACCTGGAGGGCTGGGGCTCTAAAACTTTTCTTATTAACGCAGCTGCTTTAAGTAATGGAGGGCAGGCTGCAAATTTAATTTTAATATCCTTTAACCCCGTTCTGTCCCTGGAGGAAAAAAACATTGAGACAAAAGACGGGCTGGATAATTTTCAGAAGATATTTTCACAGGCTCCTGCGATAATTTGTGTGTTACGTGGCCCGGAACATAGATTTTACCTGGCCAATGAATACTATTTAAAATTAGTGGGAAACCGGAATATAATTGGAAAAACAATCAAAGAAGCCCTGCCCGAAATTGAAAGTCAGGGGTTTTTTGAGATGCTGGACAATGTCTATACTTCCGGAAAAACATTTATCGGGAATGAATTACCGGTAAAATTAGATGTTGGGGGAAAGAAATTCAAACATTCTTTCCTGGATTTTGTATATCAGCCATTGCTAAATGATGAAGATGAGGTGACCGGTATTTTTGTACATGCCGTAGATGTTACCGAGAAAGTGCTGGCCAGGAGAAAACTGGAACAAACCGAAAGTGAGTTAAGAAGGGTAATAGATACGGTGCCGGCCATTATCTGGATTACCCAGCCGAATGGTGAAAATAGTTATCTAAACAAAAAATGGTATGAATATACCGGACAGACAGAAGCTGAAAGCAGTGATTTTGGATGGCTAAAGGCTGTACATCCCGAAGAGCGTTTAAAAGTTAAGGAGGCATTTGAAAAAGCCAATGCCAGGCAGGAAGATTATACCCAGGGTTTCCGGCTGCGTGACCGGGAAGGGGAATATCGCTGGGTGCTGGACAGTGGCAGCCCCAAATACACTCCCGAAGGGGAATATGAAGGGATGATTGGAACGCTTGTAGATGTAGATGACGAAAAAGTGAAAGAACAGCTGTTACGGGAAAAGGAACATCGCATCAGGTCTATTATCGAGGAGGCCACCGTGGCCACCGCACTTTATACCGGCAGGGAGATGAAAATAGATATAGCTAATGATGCCATGATCGAGTTGTGGGGCAAAGATCATTCTGTAATCGGGACTACTCTGCGGGAAGCTTTGCCGGAGCTGGAAGGCCAGCCTTTTCATGACTTGCTGCAGGTGGTGTACACTACCGGGGATACATACTGGGGTAAGGAGGATCCTGTGGACCTGGTGATTGATAATAAATTGCAGACCGGCTACTTCAATTTTACTTATAAGGCCTTGCGGGACGAGAAAGGTGAGATTTATGGCATTTTGAACATGGCTGTAGATGTTACTGAAATGGTGAAATCCAAAGAGCTCCTAAAGGAAAGTGAATCCCGTTTCCGGCAACTGGCAGATTTAATGCCGGAAAAAGTCGCGAATACCGATGCTGAGGGCAATTTTACCTACTTTAATCAGGGGTGGCTGGAATATATAGGCCTTAGCAGTAAAGAACTCATAGCTAAAGGCTGGGCTAATTTTATACATCCGGAGGAGAAGGAAACATACAACAAGAACTGGCAGCTTTCCCTGCGTACAGGGACAGATTTTGAAATGGAATTCCGCTACCTGAACAAAAAGAACAAATATAAATGGCACCTTAGCCGGGCAGAGGCTATTACTGATGAAAATGGTAATATTAAGATGTGGATCTGTACGGCAACCGAAATTCAGAAAATTAAAGCAGAAGAAAAACGTAAGGAAGATTTCCTGAAAATGGTAAGCCATGAACTAAAAACTCCGCTTACCTCCATGAAAGGTTACGTGCAGTTGTTGCTTAACCTTTTAAAAAGTGAAGAACAGGTAGACCTGGCAGCCGTGCCTTTTCAAACTTACCTGGAACGGGTAGATCATCAAATGGGCAGGTTAACCAGGCTGATTTCTGAAATGCTGGACCTCTCCAGAATCGAAAAAAATAAACTGGAGCTTAGGAAAGAAAAATTCTTGCTTAATAAGCTGGTGGCCGAAACTGTACAGGATCTGGAATACACCAATTCCGGACATAGTATCAAGGTTACAGAGGAATATGAATGTGAGGTTTATGGGGATAAAGACAGGATAGGGCAGGTGATTATTAATTTGGTGACCAATGCCATAAAATATTCCCCGGTAAGCCAAAATGTAGAGCTGAAAATAAAAAAGGCAAAGGGTGAAAAAGTTTCGGTAAGTGTAAGAGATTTCGGAATTGGAATAGGAAAAGAGAATCAGAAGAAAATTTTTAAACGTTTTTACAGGGTAGATGGCAATAACGAAGAAACCTACTCTGGTTTTGGAATTGGCTTATACCTTGCCAACGAGATCATCAGGAGGCATAAGGGTACTCTCGTTGTAAAAAGCGAAATGGGAAAGGGCTCAGAATTCACTTTTACATTATCTGTGGCCGGCTAATTCTAATCTCAGCATTTTCTTCTTAATAAAATTGCTGAAAATGCTTTCAACTTCTTCAGAAGATTACTCCATTATTGCCTGGGCAGGAGCAATAAATACGCTTTTTTGGAAGAATTAACCGGCGGAAGAATTTCCGAAGAAATCACTTCAGATATAAAAAACAGCAATTAAAATCATTTAACAGGTGGTTTAAATCATTTCGCCCGGCATCGCCTGTGTTTCATTTTATATTTGAAAGGAATAATGATAAAAAACATACACAGGATATAAAATCTTTGTTTTCATGTTAGACATTATTTGAATTAGCCAAAGAAAAACCAGCAAACGGCTGGTTTTTCATTTTTGTGATAACAGCTTTCTAACTTTTATACGGGGGTGCAGGCAAACTATTTGATATTCTAAAATGTTTCTGTATGGCTTCAAAAAAACAGGATTTTTCAGGAACCCATGGAATATTTAAATACCTCCGAAGAAATTTAGATGTGAAACTAACCGGCTATCTCGCCACCTTTTATTTTATTATTTACCTGGTAGGAATTTCCAAAACCCTTTATATAAGGTTTTTTGTTTATCAGCGAAAAGAAGATTTTAGCCTGCCCCAGCTTTTTACTTTCTGGTTTCTTGACTGGCTCTTCGTGGTCGCTTTTATGACCGTGATAGCTGTAATAACCAAACGAATGAAGGAACGCGGGATGAGGTGGAAGAAGCTGTTGTTTTTAAACCTCATTTTTGCCCTGCTCATGGCAGTTTTCGCGCAGTTACTGTTCGATTTTGCAAAATCTTTTGTCTCTGCAGGCAGCCTTTCAAGGTTTGATCCACATCGAAGCCTGGTCAACTTTATCGCCTTGCTGGATGTTAACCTGCTTGTTTACTGTAGCCTCGTTTTTACCATTTACATCTATTATTACATCAAAGAAATTAAGAAGAAGGAAGCGGAAAAGCTAAAACTGCAATCGCAGTTATCTGATGCCAGGATAAGAATGTTGACCGGCCAGTTGCAACCGCATTTCTTATTCAATTCCATAAATGCCGTTGTGGGATTGATAGACATAGATAAACGAAAGGCACAGGATTGCCTGGTGGATCTGAGCGATTTTTTTAGGGATGTGCTTTCCAATAGTCAGCAGAATTTGACTACCGTAGAGAAAGAACTAATAATCCTGGAAAAGTACCTGAGTGTGATGCAGGTGAGGTACGGCGGGCATTTATTAGTAAAAAAGGAGATTTCCCGAGAGGTCCTTGGCCTCCAGATGCCGGTGATGTTGCTGCAGCCATTGGTGGAAAATGCCATTAAACATGGATATTCAGGAAATACAAAATGCCTCCGGGTCTTGATAAAAATTGCAAAAGCCGGTAAGTATTTAATTATTGACCTGGAAAATGACGGACATCCAATTGCCAACGTAAACCAGGTATTTACCAGTGGCGTGGGGTTATCTAATCTGTTTAGCAGGCTTTCAAAATTGTATGGAAAGGATTTTAAGCTGAATATCACTAATCTTGAAAAAGAAAGTGGCGTGGGTATACATATAGAAATCCCGGTCAAATTTCTGAAGAAGAATAAGTCCGCTCAAATATGAGTCAGTCCTGATTAACGAATTCCGGCAAAGCTTCCTGATCGCTTCGCTGCGAGAAAAGAGACAAGGCTAATTTTATGTTTAACTGAAAGACATGATTTTCAAAAAAAAAGCCTTGGCAGAAGAAATATTTGACCGGTCCCGTATAAAGACAAGTGGCGCGGAATTATGGATGCGGATTTGTCGGCTTAACGAATTTGTTTGCTTTCAAAATTAATTTAGCTCTTTTCTATATAACCCGCCATTTGCGTTGTACGTATATTAGCAGAGGTTTTTACTCGGGGACCTTTATATATTGGGAACTAAGATTCGTCTCAATCCACTCATCTTCTGTGAAATCATAAACTTTATAATCGAAGGAGATTTCGAATTCAACTTTATTTATTCTGCTTATTTTGAAATTTCTGATATCATAATACTCAAACTGATTGAGAGGATCAGATTCAATTTCAACGTCATTATTTGTTAGTTTATAAATAAATGCAGTTTGAATATTATCATATCCCATATTCGATATAGCGAAGTTATCGTTTCCTTGAAAAATTGAATCTATCTGTTGAGTTGGAAACCGAATGTCTAAAAATTGAGTGAAATTTTGCTGATTTTTAGTAGGCCTTGCCACCGCAAAATTATATATCAATTCATTATCATATTTAAAATTATGTTCATTTCCATTAAATGATATATAGGTTGATTTGATCTCTTGTAAATAATCAGTTGTTTTTGAACCATCATTATTTAAATCGATAGGAAGACTGCTTGAAATTGATTTTATTCTATAATATCCTTTAAAATCATTTATTTCAACTTTGTCATCATCACTATTACAGGAAATACCAGTAATTAATAAGATAATAAGACTTAGTTTTGATAATATTTTTTTCATATTTTAATTTTCTGTTAGTCTTTTTTTAAAAATTGCTGCTAACTCTTTTTACCACGCAAAATCCGGAAGATATTAGATCTAAATTCCCAGTCTGTCCAGAAATTCTTTTTTGTGGGATTTGCTCACTCGTATAAGTTTATTGTCTTTCATCCTTACGTCAATTTCAGAATAATCTGAATGTACAATTTCATGAATAAATTCAATATTGATAATAGTAGAGCGATGGATGCGGCAGAATTTTGCCGGGTCCAGGACTTCAATTAAATTGCTGAGGGACTGGCGCATCACATATTTATTTTCTTCAGTAAAAATCTCTGCATAATAGCCTGCAGCGCATACGTATTTAATGTCCTCTACTTTTATAAGAATAGTTTTATTGCCCAGTTTGATCGGAAGCTTTTTCAGGCGGCTGGGTTCACTTTTAATGTTTTTCAGTTCAAGGAAATTCTCCAGGTCTTGCCCAAATTGTTTTTCGAGTTGCCGGGGTTTTAGCCTTTTAATCCTATCCAGGCTTTGGTGAAACCGGTCTTCTTTAAATGGCTTCAGTAGAAAATCTGCGGCATTGTTGTCAAAAGCTTTTACGGCATAAGCTTCATAGGCGGTAACAAAGATTATAAGGGGCAGTTTCTGGCCTTTTAATTCAGAAATAACATCAAAGCCGCTCATGTCTTTAAGGTCCACATCAAGAAAAAGGAGGTCTGGCTGATATTTTTCAATTTTCACTATGGTTTCTTCTCCGTTGCGGCATTCCTGGATTTCAGCTATCTCTTCCCGTTCTTTGAGCAATTTGGAAATCCTTTTACGGGCATAGGTCTCGTCGTCTACAATTAGCGCTTTCATAATGATTGTTTTTGATTGATGAATGATGATGATTTAACAAGGGATGATATATAATTGACGATGGAAAATTATAAATGTTACTATTATTCCTTGTTTTTTAATTAAAAAATGAACGATTAGTAGAAACAGAACGCTAAAATTGTTGTTTTAGTGTAACACAAAGAAAATCAAAAAATTCAGACTTTCTTCAGGGTTTCCTAAAGCGCAGGCTTTTATGCATCAATATTGCTGACTTTTCTTATACGGAAAAAATGGGAATTTCAGTACCTCTCCCGGGCCATTCATACTTCAATTTTGGCCATTCAACATTTTCCAAAATATTTTGGAAGCAGGAAAAGAACATTCTAATGCAAATAACGGGCAGCTTAATTCATTAGCCGATGTTGCTAGAGCTCTCCAACTTACTTTTAACCGCGTTAACTCAAATTTTAATCATTTAATATGAAAAGCAAATTACACTTTCTTTATCTCGTGGTGTTCCTGCTGCCGGCTTTTTCTCTTTTTGCCCAGGAGAAAACGGTTACAGGAACTGTTACAGATGAGCAGGATTTACCACTTCCGGGGGTAAATGTTCTGCTGAAGAACACTTCTACCGGAGTGCAGACAGATTTTGATGGGATTTACTCCATTTCAGCCGCGCCAGGCGACATCCTGGTATTTTCATTCCTGGGCCTGGAAACCAAAGAAGTTACTGTTGGAACCCAGGATGTTATTGATGTTTCGCTCGCTTCAGATGCTTCTGAACTGGATGAGGTAATTGTGACCGCTTTTGGAGGCACAAAACAGAGAAGGGCAACAACCTACGCAACAGCCACAATAGATGACGAGGAGCTGAATGAAACAGCCCCAACAAGCATTTTTGAATCCCTTTCAGGAAAAATTGCCGGCGCCAACATTACCACTCCGGCACAGCCAGGAGCTTCTTCAAAAGTAATCATAAGGGGATTTACCTCTATAACAGGATCCAACTCCCCATTGTATATTATTGACGGGACTCCTATTAATGCCGATCCTACAGGCTCTACCGGGGAGACCACAGCCATCGGCTCTTCTATAGACCGTACTTTTGATGCCGGGAACGGGATTAGTGATATTGATCCTAATATTATTGAAAAAATCACGGTGTTAAAGGGTGCCGCAGCAACAGCCCTTTACGGAAACCGGGCGGCCAACGGTGCAATATTGATCACCACTAAAAAAGGTAAGCAGAATGATAAAATCAGCATCGATTTTTCTTCAGCTGTAGATTACCTCGAGGTATCACGCGTTCCGCATTTTCAGAACGGCTGGGGCCAGGGCTGGGCAGGAGCCAGTTATTCCAGCCTTCCAGATGGCAGCCAGGGGGCAAGTAACGAAAATGGTTCCTGGGGAGCAGCTTTTAACGGCGCAGTTCGCCCCTGGGGCCAGATTGTAGATAATTCGCAGTTGATTAAACCCTACAGTCCCTTAGAAGACAATGTGAGGGAATTTTATGATATTGGCCAGTCTTTTTCAAATTCCATTCGCTTAAGTGGTGGAAATGAATTCTCCACCTTCGCCCTTACTGTTTCAGATTTAACCGTGGACGGGGTAATTCCAACTGAAGCCGATAAACTTAACCGAAGGGCCATCAACTTTAACGGGGGCATGACCGGGAAAGGGCTTTCTGTAAAACTTAGTGCCAATTATGTGAAAAAAGATCAAAATGTGGTCAATACCGGGCAGGGAGACAATGCCGGCCAGGGGAGTACGTTTATGCAGGAAATTATCCAGGTGCCAAGGGATATTAGCCTTCTGGACCTGGAGGACTATGTAAACAATCCATTTAATAGTCCGGGCAACTTTTATACCCCCTATGCCCAAAACCCTTATTTTGTCCTAAATGAAAATGCCACCACGGTAAATGAGGACCGGCTTTTTGGGAATATTAACCTGAAGTATGATTTTGATGATTTTCTATATGCGGTATGGCAAATTGGCGGGGACATCCGTAATGAACGGGTCTCAAGTTATGGGGCTATTGTAGATTACCCTGAAGGTTCTCCGCAGGATTTACTTAATGCTACGGAAGTTGTGGGAGGAGTAAGTGAACTTAAAAGAACCCGCAAAGAGTACGATACTTACTTCAACGCCGTTTATGACCGTTATCTTACAGAAGATCTTAACCTGGGCGTTGTTGCCGGGATAAATTATAACGAACGGCAGAGCAACTATCTTAATGTGGCAGTTACCGGGCTGGATATTCCAAATTACTACGAACTGGGGAACAGTGCGAACAGGCCAGAAGTTTCCCAGGCAGATCTAAAAAGAAGGTCTTATGGTTTGTACGGGCAGGTGGAACTGGCTTTTCTGGACAGGTATTTCTTAAACCTTACTGCCAGGAATGACTGGTCTTCTACCTTGCCGGTAGAAAATAATTCCTTTTTCTATCCTTCGGCTTCCTTAAGTGCGGTACTTCTGGATAATAACCTGCATTACTTTAAACTAAGAGGTGCATGGTCCCGGGTGGGTAATGATACCGATCCTTATTTAACTGAATCTACTCTTATCCAGGGAGTGTCAGATGCCTATTTTGGGGAGATACAATTTCCTATAGGAGGGGTGAACAGCTACGAACTTGCCTCGCAATTGGGAAATTCTGAACTAAAACCTGAAATAACCGAAGAGGTGGAAGTGGGTTTTGAATCCAGCTTTTTTGACAACAGGATTAATCTTGATGTGGCGCTTTATGATAAGCAGACCTCAGACCTCATTGTAAACCTGCCTATAGATCCTTCTACCGGGTTCTCCTTCTTTGCCGGTAATTTTGCCGATGTGCAAAACCGCGGAATTGAAGCCGTTCTTGGGTTTACTCCTGTAAGAACCAGCGACCTTACCTGGGATTTCACATATACCTTTACCAAGAATGAGAATGAAGTAACCAGGTTACTGGGAGGTTTGGATAAACTTACTTTGACTAATGCCTATGGTGTGAATTTTTACGCGGTTGAAGGACAGCCTTTGGGGGTGTTCTATGCCGCCGTGCCGGCAAGGACGGAAGAGGGGGAGTATATCGTAAATCCCGATACCGGCTTTTATGAGATGACAGATGATGAACAACCCGTGGGTACTTCCCAGAGAGATTTTATTATGGGGCTGTCCAGCAGGATCACCTATAAAAACTTCAGCCTTTCCGGAAGCCTGGATTGGAAAGAAGGAGGTAAAATGTATTCCTACACCGCGAGGTTGTTAGGGTTTACAGGAAATTCCCTGGCCACGACCTTCAATGAAAGAAAGCCTTTTATCATCCCCAATTCCGTAGTAGAAACAGAAGGAGGGGAGTATGTGGAAAATACAACTCCTGTGGCTTACGACCAGATCACCAATTTTTACAATGCGAGCCAGAACGGTGCAATTGAGAGCACCCATGTAATCGATAAAACTTTTATAAGGATAAGGGATGTTTCCTTAACCTATACCGTAGACAGCGGCCTTGTGCAGAAGCTGGGATTGCGTAATGCATCCGTAAGCGCATACGGGAAGAATATATTTATGTGGACCCCCGCAGAAAATCCTTATGTAGATCCTGAAGTGAGCACTTATGGTTCAGGTTTGCTAAGTGAATTTGGGGAGTTTTCTGCAAACCCTGCACAAAGGTCTTACGGGGTAAAATTAAATATCGGACTATAATTAATAATGAAAGAAATGAAAAGTAGATTAATAATTTTTGCGGCCGTGTTAAGTTTAATATGCGGCGCAACAAGCTGTGAAGATCAGCTGGATATAAACAGGGACCCCGATAGTTTATCCCAGGGAGGAGTTGCTATGGCTACAGAATTTCCGGCGGCTATTGTCGGGATCGTTGGAGCTCAGGGTTCTTATGGAGCACTTGTAGGCGGCTTTTGGTCTCAGTACTGGACGCAGAGCAACGCTTCTAATCAATATAAATCCCTTGATGATTATTCTGTACTGGGGACTTCAGACTATTCTAACAATTTCTGGTTTGCCATGTTTGATGCCCTGGGAGATGCCAGAAATGTGAAAAGAATAGCTTTGGAACAGGAAAACTGGAACTATTATTTGGCTGCAACTACTTTAGAAGTGTATGCTTCCCAGTTAATGGTAGATTTCTTTGGTGCTATTCCTTATGAGGAAGCCAATAATGCTACTATTCTACAGCCCCATTTTAACTCAGGCGAAGAAGTTTACGATCTTTTAATTGAAGATCTAAATACAGCCCTTAGCTACGATCTTGAGGAATCCCGGGGTAGCGCGCCTGCTGCAGATGACCTTCTTTTTGGTGGAGATATGGACAATTGGGTGGCATTTGCAAATACGCTGAAGCTGAAGATTTTCTTAAGGCAACAAAATGCCCGTCCACAGGTGGCGCAAAGCGGGATAAATGAATTGCTGAATTCCGGAGTGGAGTTTCTTGATACAGATGCCGCGATGACTCAGTTTGAAGATGCGCCAAACAAAGGTAATCCTTTGTATGAAACCAATGAACGCCAGTTAAACAGTACAACAAACCTAAGGGCAAGTACAACAATGTTTTCTTTTCTTGATTCCAATGGAGACCCAAGGTTAAGCGAGTATTATGAGCCGGGAAATCCTTTAAACCAGGGTGACTTCAATAGTACTGTTGCACCTAATTCTATCGCGATTGTAGACCTGAGCCCTACCACGCCCGTTTATCTTATGAGCAGGGAGGAAAGCCTTTTTTTACAGGCAGAAGCTCAGCTTAAATATGGTTCAGAAGAAATTGCGGAAGAGAAATATGATGCGGGAGTTATTGAAGCTTTCAGCAAATATGGCATAGACGGATCTCCATTTGTAGAAGACGGCGGGGCGTATGCTTATCCAAACGGCAGCGAGCAGGAAAATCTTGAAGCAATTATTACCCAGCGATGGGTGGCGGGCTTCCCCGGCAATGGATTTGAAGCGTTTTTTGCTATAAATCGTACCGGGATTCCTGAAGTTTCAGACGTTTCTCAGGATGATGAAAATTATATTCCCGGCCAGCTCGCTTATCCTGTAAATGGTACTACAGGAGGAGATTTCCCTAAACGTTTGCCATTTCCAAGCAACGTGAGGGCTAGAAACAGCAATGCTCCGGATATTGTGGATATTACTGTTCCCGTATGGTGGGCAGAATAATTTAAAGATTTTAAAAATGGATAATATGAAAAAAATATTTTTGATACTAAATATTCTGGCCCTTGGCATGTGTGCATCTTGTGATACCGAAGATACTGCAGGAGTTTCCAGGATAACTAATTTTGCAGTTTTTAACCTGGAGGGCGACCAGGAAATACTGCTTGAAAAAGGAGAAGAATATGTGGAACCTGGTGCTACCGCAGAAGAGGCGGGAGAACCGGTGGAAGTAAGCGCTTCCTCTTCAGGGGTTTTTCGCGGGGGAGAACTGGATACCGATGTCGCCGATATCTATAACGTGTTTTATACTGCTGTAAACCAGGACGGCTACGAAGCCTCTGCCACCAGGACGGTGGTGGTGGCTGATAATGGTGATCTTGTAGAAGATATTAGCGGACTTTACCGCTCTACGGTGGTGCGGGACGGCACGGCAGATCCGCAGTATGCCAATATGGAGTATGTGCTTATCTGGGAAAAATCAGACGGGACTTTTGAAATTTCCGATGGAATAGGAGGCTATTATATGTTCGGAAGAAATTATGGAGTGACCTATGCTGCCAGGGGTGCCACAGTGACTGTAAACGGGCTCAACGATTACAGTTTTGGCCCTGCCTTTAGTGTGGGCGCGTTTGGCGGAAGCGCTGAAATTACTGAAATGACCGTAGATCCCGATGCCGGCACTATAGATTTTACCACCGTATGGGATGCCGGATACAGTTTCGCGGTGCATTTGGAGCAGGTTGAATTATAATTTTAATATTCAGAAAAAGATGAAAAGAACAAATAACATAAAATTCCTTTTATTACTATTTATTGGAATAGCTTTAGTATCCTGTGATGCAGGAGGAGATCCCGATCCCGGGGAGACAGAAGTAGTGGAACTTGCAGGAGACTGGTATGTGCAACTCCTTATTGACGGGGAAGATGTTCACAACCTTGGGTATAACCTGATCTCCACCTATAATACGGCTGAAGATAATGGGGAAGAAATGTGGGTAGATGATCATGAGTTATGGCCCATGAAGGTAAGTACTCCCGTAAATGTGCAGGAACTTACTTTTTCCGGCAGCAGTTTAAACAATCTCTATTCTTATGAAGATGATGGAGAAGTGATTTCTCCTGAAGTGGATATTACCAACGGAAAGGTTTTAATAGGTGCTGCCACTACCACAGGTGGAAATATTACCGACAGTATTCATATGAACCTGCAATTTGCAGATAATCCCGGCACTATCTACACCCTTGCTGGATATCGCAGAACAGGTTTTCTTGAAGATGAACATTAATCATTTTTTACTTGTTTTGATTAATTTTATTAATGCTGAAGAAGGCTGTCTGCAAAGGCAGCCTTTTCTAATAAAGGCAAGAAAACCTTATTCCCATGAACAATTTAGTTCTTCTTGAAATTTATTATTTTTTACATTGTTGTCCGGTAAAGCATTTACAAAACCTGTAAAAGTCCCATGAAGATAACAGTTTGAAGCTGTTGTTGCCTTTAGGGCTTGCTTTGATATTCTTTCAATTTACATTATTTCCAGAACAGGATAACTATAAAATTATGATGATCATCAGTTAGTTACGATCAAATATTTATTCTTGTTTCTTGCAGCGAAGCGGTCTTTGATCTTTAACCGGCCACTACTGATTTTTTATCCCTCACTTAATTTCACCTGACTGGAGGAATTTTCCTGAGTCTTTACAAGCCTTATAAACTCTGCCCGGTAGCCGTCTTTATCTTTTCCACGCCCTTCTTCTGCCAGTTCTTTTACCAAAGCTGTACTCTTGCCGTTCGTATATTCAGATTCCCTGAGGTTCATTCCGAAGAGTGCCAGCGCAGAAATAAAATTTAGATCTTCAGAAGGATCGCCTTCATCTTTGGTATAAACCACCTTTTCAAGCAATTTACTCTTGCTGCCATCGGGATCCTTATACCTGAATTTTATGGTAAGCAGTTCATCACTATTATTTCCGGTAGGAACTTGTCTGGTGTATTTATATCCGTCAATTTCCTTTAAAAATTCACTATTCACGCCAGGCGCAATAACTTCATATAAAGCAGTAACCGAATGGCCGCTTCCCAGCTCCCCGGCATCTTTTTTATCGTCGTTAAAATCTTCGTCGTTCAGGAGCCGGTTTTCATAACCAATCAACCTGTACGCCTGTACATTATCGGGATTAAATTCTACCTGGATTTTTACATCCTTGGCAATGGTATAAATCGTTCCTCCAAATTCGGTTCCCAGAACCCGCTGCGCTTCCTGCATGGAATCTATATAGGCATGGTTTCCGTTTCCCGTCTGGGCGAGGGTTTCCAGTTTAGAATCTTTATAATTCCCCATTCCAAAACCAAGGGCTGTTAAAAACACACCTGATTCCCGTTGTTCTTCAATAAGGTCTTTCATGGCGCTGTCACTGCTCTGGCCTACATTAAAGTCCCCGTCCGTAGCCAGGATCACCCGGTTATTTCCACCTTTAATAAAGTTTTCTGTGGCGGTTTTATAGGCCAGTTTTATGCCTTCACCACCCGCGGTAGATCCACCGGCATTAAGATTGTTAAGAGCTTCTTCTATTTTAATTTTTTGATCCCCCGGGGTAGGTTCTAATACAAGGCCTGCAGCCCCGGCGTAAACTACAATGGAAATTTTATCTTCTTTCCGCAACTGGTTGGTTAGTAATTTAAAAGCAGGTTTCAAAAGTGGCAATTTGTTAGGAGCTCCCATAGACCCTGAAACGTCTATAAGAAAAACCAAATTGGAAGGCGGTACATCGTCCAATGGAATCACCTTCCCCTGAAGGCCAATTTTCACCAGTTTCGTATCCTTGTTCCATGGAGTCTGGACCAATTCTGTGTTAATAGCAAAAGGATGTTTTCCTGTAGGCCGGGAATAATCATAGTCGAAATAATTGATCATTTCCTCAATTTTTACAGCATCCTTGGGAATTTCAATCCCGTTATTGATCATTCTTCTAATGTTACTATAGCCGGCTTTATCCACATCTATGGAGAAGGTTGAAAGGGGAGAGGCTTTTACAAGTTTAAAGTTGTTTTCTTCTATTTCCTTATAAGATTCATTCGCGGTTACAGGTGTGGCATTAAAATTACCTACACCTCTAATTCGAATACCAGGGCTGTATCCGGTTACAACCACTTCGGCAAGCCCGGCATTGTCCGCTTTTAAGCTAACATTTATCGTCTTTTGATCTTTTACGCGGACTTCTTCAGTCTTCATGCCAACAAAACTAAATACGAGAATATCCCCTTCTTCCGCTTCAATAGTATAATTCCCGTCAAAATCGGTCTGGGTTCCTGTTTTGGTATTTTTAATCATCACATTTACCCCGGGCAAACCCTGCTGATCCTTATCGGTCACCTTTCCGGTAATGGTTCGGGCGTTAATGTTCAGGCTAAGCAATAGCGCTAAAAAGCAAAATAATCTCATAAGTATTGTTTTAGAATGAAAAATCAGTAGTAGGGAAACCGATAAGTTGTTTGAATATACTGAAAATTTGTCAATTTCAGCCTTAACAGCAACTTGGGGAAATTTTATAATGCTATTCCTAAGAGAAAATAGAAGAAAACCGGATAACATTAAGAAAAACAAACAGAGGACCCAATTTGAGTCCCCTGTTTTATCTATTTATTCAGGCTCCGCTTCCGCTAAAATTATTTTATCAGCTTCAAAAAGCTCTGCGGAATCCAGCTACGGCAACAATTTAAAAATTACTTTGTCATCAAAGAGGTAAATCCTGCTCCCTGAAGTTTAAAATTGGCAGTGCCATTAGTTACTTTAACAGAACCTGTTTTCTTATAGGAATTCTCTTTATCTGTAAGGTAAATATCAAGGCTGCTAATTCCTTCCGGTAAGCCGGTAAGTTCCACGTTTCTTGTAGCCCCCTTATTTACCATATGTATCGCGTAGCTTCCTTTAGATTTATCTCCAAAGGCAGCTGCGGTCACCGCTTCTTTATTTTTGGTGACAGGGATGGCAAAAAGTCCTTTTGGAGTGTTTCCCAGTTGCTTTAAATTGAAGAAACGCTGTGTAGGATAAAGCTCATCCTCATCATTTCCAAATATCCCGCCACCGGAAAGGGGAGAATAATCGGCAGTAAGTTGCCATTGAAGAATGGTAAGAGGAGTGGCAATATTCAGGATTCTTAGATACACCTCAATCTCGTCCAGAGCATACGTGGGTTCTTCAAAAATTTGAGGATAACGCCATGCGCCGGCATCTATGCTTCCTTCGCCAACAAAAAGGGGCGCGTTTACCCTATTGGCAATATCTGCCCATTTCATAAGGTTTTCCCTGGTCCAGCCTCTCCAGGAATGGAAGCTTACGCCTCCAATATAAGGCAGGGCTTCAGGATCTGTGGAAGCCAGGGTAGTGAAATCCCACCCATTGGCATCTGCCGTATCTCCTAATAAAAATTTGGTTTGAAGGCCTGCGGCCCTTAATTTTTGCCCCATCTCTTTTATTAGCTGGTCATGTTCTTCAGGAGTTTGTCTTACATCAATACCAAGATCAGATTCATTAAAGGAGAACATTTTTGCTTCCACTCCATATTCCTCTTTAAGAAACTGGATGTAGGCGGTTAAGGATTCATAAATTTTATCTCTCTTGGAAAGGTCCAGGGAATTTCCCATAGTCCCGTCTGGATGTTTTCCTTTAAAGGGCTCCCCAATTATTGCCCATTTTGGAGGGAACCAGGCAGCGAGAATTACCGGAATGCCCATTTTATCAAGGCGCTGCGCCATTTCCATAGCGGCTTTTACCTTTGGGTGAAGGTTACCTTTCCTGGCTTCTTCCAAAGGATCAACATTTTCATCCTGTTGCCATTCCCTCCATGGTAATTCTACCCGGGACCAGGAAACCCTGAGATTTTCAAGGCTGTAATCTATTACCTGCGGATCGGTTTCAGGGTTTTGCAATCTGAAATTACCACCAATCCCGGCGAATTTATCACCTTCCTGTTCAGGAAAAATTTTTAGTTTTAATGGAGAGGTATCTATATCTCCTGTTGCTTTAATAGTAAAAGTATTCTGGTAAGTTTTTCCTCCTTCTATCTGTCCTGTAGCCAGGGCAATGTGCAGCATTATTTCCGGGTTAAGGGAATCTTTGGTGATAATGGAAACCCCGGTTGGCTGCTCAAAGTTAATTTCAAGCTGCCGGGTAGGGGAGTTTATTACAATGCCTTTGGCCGGAGCCTTATAATTTGCTTCAGAGGTGCTCCTGGTAATATCTTTTAAACCTATAGACTCTGGATTCATTAGGCCAAATTGTGTCTCACTTCCAAATTGTTCTGGTAAGGAGATGCTTAAATATGCCCCGTTTAAAACCGTGTCGTGAGGAGAAGTAAAAGAGATTTTTACTTCTGCCATACCTTCTCCCGTGGATTCAATAGATTTGGTCCATTTAAGATCCCTCATTTCATAAGAGAATATTTTCTTTTCGCCTTCACGGTGAAAATCTATTTTCTGGCCTTCCTTGCGGGTTCGCCAGGTCCTGTTTTGTTGATTTTCTATTGCCAGGCTGGTATTGAATTCCATAAGCTGGTTATCCACACGTATTCCTGTCATATTTCCCCAGGTGGTAAATTCAGCCTGGGCATATTGCCGGCCGGGGAAAAACATGCAGGCGAGAAGGCCTGCAATTGCTATAAAGTTCTGAACTTTTTTATTCATGGATTTCAATTTCATTTCGGGTTAGGATTTTTGGGTAATTATAAATTTCCTTTACTCTTTCAGGCGTATTCGCAGTTTCCAGCCAATTGGACCACACCATAAACCAGGACCATTTTGGCTGTGCCTCCAGAATGGCTGGTTTTGGCAATTCTCCTACTTCTCCAAGGGCAACAGGTTTTCCATCTGCCAGCTGGAGTAATTCTTCATAGTCCTTTTGTTCATAGTCAGAATGGTATACATCGGTCGCCAGGATATCAACATAGTCTCTTCCTGGATAAAAATCTTTGTAGCTATAGGCTTCATCCTGCGGGATGTCCCTCGGGCCATTGGCATTCCAAACCCAGATGAGGTTATTTAGTTTGTGATGATTAACAAGTCTTTCATATAACTGCTTCCAAAGTTTTTGATAGCCATCGGGGCCTTTTTTATTTCCCCACCAAAACCACACTCCGTTCATTTCATGGTAAGGTCTCCATAATACAGGGATATTTGCTTGCTGTAATTGTTTAAGAGGTTCAGCAATAACATCTACCTGCTCCAGCCATCTCTTGTGTAGTGCAGTTCCCGGGGTGACCAGCTCCTGCCATTCTGTATCAGATAACGTATTTTGCACGCTTTCTTTCCAGCCATAAGGCGCGTCGTCTGTGGGCCTTCCCACGTGCCACATAAGGGTTACAATAGCACCCTCCTTATGTTTTTGTTTAGCGGCTTCCACAATTCGGTCACCGGGATTTTCCTTTCGGTTCCAGTAAAAATCGGTGCCCCAGACCGCGGGGTACTGGCCCGCAATTTCTTCAGCTTTGTTATAATATTTGGCAGGTTCCTCATTGTAACTATGCTGCCCGGCGAGAATACTGTCACCAATATTCGCGATATACATATATAATTCCCTGGCCTCTGCAGTGGCATTTTTATTCACCAGGCTTTGCGAAAAACCTGAGGTAGTAGCAAGGGAACAAACTATTAAAAGTATCTTTTTCATTAGAATTAATTTGTTGTTTTATTTAGAAGCTCATCAGCTGCAAGGATAAGGAACAGGTAATCTGTAGTTCCTCCACCTAAAACATATTCGGTTTGTTGCCATAAAAACGGCCATTCCAGGAGTTCGGGAAAATCAGGGCGTATTAATGCCGTACCGGAACCTATCCCGCCGGGAATAAAATAAAATTCCCCGCGGTTCATGCCGTATGCCTGGGTAAGGGAACGCGAACCAACACCAGAGGCAAAGGAAGAAGTATTTACCCCGGGATGTACCCCAAGTACAAAATTCATAGCATTTAACATATATTTCTTCGGAAAGATTTCCGGAAAGCTGGTATGCAAATAATATTGTTTCACACCAAAATCCTGGATGCCCCAGCCGGCACCCCAGATATTAGGTTCATAGGGCATTCCATAAGGAGTCTTTTCTCCTTGTTTCTCTACCGTCCTGAAATATCCTTTTACCGCGGTGCGCACTTCATTTTTAAATTTCTGGTTGCTAATAAGCGGCATGGCAGGGCCAACCACCCATCCGGTACGATCAATATTTTTGGAGATAAGGGCGGTATTAGCAGTCAGGAAATCGGCATACTTTTGCTCTTTTGTGGTGCGCAGCAATTCTACTGCGAGCATCACCTTCTGGAGCTGGTTCTCTGGTTGGGTAGTACTCCATATTTCTTCAGCAATGTTTAAACTTTTATCTGCCAGTTCTGGATTATAATCTTTAAGAACACGGGCAACAGCAGCAAGGGCTGCCGCGGTATTTAATTCCCGGCCAGGATTAACTTCAGTAAAAACCCATCGATCATCTGGAGCGCCTTCAAGCCCTACAGGGATAGTTTCATCCTGCGGCTTATTTGAAAAAATTTCGTTGTCGCTATGGTTTACGGGATCACCCAGCAGCACATACTGTCTTTTAGTGGGAACAATAATTCCGCGGTAAAACCTGTCCATAGACTCATATCCTCCCACGATAGATAAAGTTCCATGCTCTATCTGCTGAAGTACATCGGGTTTGCCATCTGGCCTCATAATTTCCACAACCCGAGTATCCTCGTCTATGCTGGTATTGTCATAATCTACCCTGAAGATTTCATAAACATGCGCCAGTCCCTGAATGGTTGAAGCCTGGGATTCTACCCTAAGGTCATAATCCCCGGCATCATGCCAGCCCCCAATATTGATCCCGGGTACATGCTCTCCCGGTTCATATTTAGTAAGGGTTTTGGTCCCCTGCAGGTATCCGTCAAAGTGGTTGCTATCTATAGGAGCCATGCGTGCATCGTCCATATGGCACAGGCCATGCCATACCTTATAGCGGTCATTCACGCGCATGTGGCACATTTGTACGGGAAGAAAATATTCCAGCGTAGGTTGCCATACATCCCTTTTAAAAACATCTTTATTAATCTGAAAAGGTTCTGTGGTATAATCGCCATATTTCACCACGTACATTCCCGGGTCTTTTACTACGGAAAAATCTAATTGGTAGTAGCGGTAGCGGAGAAAATCCCCCCATTGCTGTGGTTTTTCTGATATTACTTCGGAAAAGCCACCTTCCGGCTTCACTTTTAATAATTTCGCTTCCTGTAATTTATTATCGTTTTTATCGGTTTCAATAACCGCGATCTTTTCCTGTTCCGGGTGATACCCCACCTGAGAAACCTGGACCACAGGATCGTAAGTGAAATTTTCTACCACATTTGGCGTAACCAGCCATTCTATAGCGCCTTTAGTTGCCCCGGCAGGTACGAGAGACCGCACCACAAACCAGCCATTACTGTGGCGGGCACGGCCATCTATTAATTTAAGCTCATTATCACCAACATTTTTAATGCTTAAGGTTTGTTTTGGATCTTCAGGTACAACCACCAGTTCCTTACCCGTAGCCATCGGTTTCAGCTGAAATTCGCCATCTTCATCATAAAACCCGGGGCCGTTGGCCTGCCGGTTAAAGATGCCAAAATCCTCGTCCATGTAATAAGATTTTCCGAAGAGAATACCCGGGAACAATTCCATATTCATTCCTACTTTGCCAACCCATTCTTCGGGCAAAGGCTCATCCAGGTCTACTATAATCCGGAAAGATTTCCCTTCCGGCTTTACTTTTAAGGTGTACGAAAAATCCAGATCGGGATAAACAATTGGATTAAAACCTGTACGGTCTTTGGAAGGATCTGGATAGCTCATCCTAACGCTGATGGTATTCTCTTCACGATTTACCATTCTTTCCCCGACTTTGGGAACCGGCTGCCATTGACCCGGCGTAGGTTCCAGCCTTAGGTCGCCATTAGTCGCCACACGTAAACCATTCTGGATAATCCCAACTCCGCCCTGGTGGCTTTCGGGATAAAAATCGTGTGCCAACATTACATTTGCTCCTCTTCTTTCCAGGTATTCCTGGTTATTAATGGTAAAAACTTCTGAGGAATCGGTAGTTTGCTGAGCATAAATATTTGCTGTGCAAAGCAATAGTAAAGTACGAAACAGTATCTTCATTTCAAGAAAAATTTAATGAATAAAACTAGGGGAATGATTGAAGTTATAATTAATACTTTTTTATCATTTACGGATATGATTTTTTCAATAGTTCATAAATTGGATTCTTTATTTGAAAGAGATCTTGTTTTTTGGAAGGAGGTGGTTATTTATTGATTTATAAATTTAGATCTGTTTTTTTTTGGGAATTATGTATGGTGGATATAATATTATTAGGAATTGATAAAATAATATTAAAAACAGCTTAGCAGTATATTTTAATTTGCAACCTTAGAAGCAGGGCTGTTATATATTCGGTTAAGTAATAAATATTATTCCTTAAGTATATTTTTTTCCATATCAAGGGGCGTAAAATTATCTCCATGAAATTAACTTGTTATAGATTACTACTATAAAAGCTAAAAATTTTAGCGGTCTAACCACCATGTTTTTTGCTTCTAAGACACCTTGTATAAAAAAATTTGAATCATGTAATTTTAAATAATGAATATGAATAAACTAAAAATTGTTTTAAGGTTACTGTTTTTTCTTGTAGTAAATGTTGCTTTTGCGCAAACGAAAACGGTTTCTGGAACTGTTACCGATACTTCTGGGGTTCCATTACCCAGTGTCAATGTTGTTGTTGAAGGAACTTCAAAGGGTGTAATTACCGATTTTGATGGGTATTATACCATAGAGAACATTACTCCTCAAAACCGGTTGGTTTTTAGCTATATCGGGATGCAAGATCAGGTGGTGCAAGTGGGGGGCAAAGAAACTATAGATGTTGTATTGCAAAATTCTGCCAGCGGGCTAGATGAAGTTGTTCTGGTAGCTTACGGTAGTACCACACGTAGGGATTTAACAGGAGCTATCGGTACTGTGTCGAGTGAAGAGATAGAAAAGTTTCCGGCAACATCGGTTAACGAAGCGCTGCAGGGTAAGACTGCCGGTGTGCAAATTACTTCAAATTCAGGCAGCCCAGGCTCATCGGTTTCTGTAAATATAAGGGGTATAGGCTCTTTTGGTAATAATGAACCTCTTTATGTGGTTGATGGTTTCCCGACTCAGGACATTTCTTTTCTTAACCCTAACGATATCGAAAGTATATCTATTTTAAAAGATGCTTCGGCAGCGGCCATATATGGTGTAAGAGCCAATGCAGGGGTAGTTATTATTAAAACTAAAAGAGGAGTTCGGGATAAAGTAACTGTCACCATAGATTCTTGGGTTGGGATACAGTCTGAACCAGACGAAATTGATATGCTTAATGTAGACCAGTGGTCTGATTTTGCATTGGAATTGGGTGAAAGCCAAAATCAACAGGTGTTGGAAGAATGGCGAAATCCTGAAAGTTTAACTGATATTAATTGGCAGGATTATGCTTTTGATACCGGCTTTAGACAAGGACATACTGTTAGTGTTCGTGGTGGTGGTGAAAGGGCCCGAACTTCTTTAAGTGTAGGGATGATTGATGAAGATGGTATTGCGATAGCTTCTTCATATAAAAGGTATAATATTAATCTTAATGCAGATTTTGATATTCTTGAAAATCTTTCTGCCAGGGCAGATGTAAAATATGCATATTCTGAAACTTACCAGAACCTTGCCCCAGGTTATTACGGAATGGTGCAGCTTTTTACAAATGTACCTTACCTCGACGACAGGACCGGCACTAACTTACCCTACGATGGCAATGGTAATTACGGCGCATTCACAGATACAGGTTTGTTGGGAACCACCAGCAACGTGTTAGGAAGTGCGCTACAGAATGATACAGATAATGGTACCAATAATCTTTTAGGGAATCTTGCCTTAGAATACGATTTTCTTGAAGGCTTTAAAGCTACCGGTAAATTTGGTTTCCAGTCACAAAACTATGCGGGTTGGAATTTCTTGCCCAGCTACAACAGGGGTAGTGCCAATTCAGACAATAATCCTTCTGCCACATACTCTATAGATCAGAACACTTTTAATGAATATTTGGCTGAAGTTTTATTGGAATATAAAAAAACTTTTGGAGACCACCGGATTGAGGCTTTGTTTGGAGCTTCTGCCCAAAAAAACAAGTTTAAAAATATTTATGTAGAATCCAGAGGGTTTTTAAGTAACGACCTTAGAGACCTTGCTGCTGCAGATGAGGTTACTGGTAGATCCGGTACATGGGGAACTGAAACTTTTGCCAGTACGTTTGCCAGAGTAAATTATACTTTTAAAGATCGTTACAATCTTACTGCTACAGTTAGAAGGGATGGTGTAGGTAATAAATTTAATGAAGATAATCTTTACGGAACTTTCCCATCTGTAGCTGCCGGATGGAATATTGACGAAGAACCATTTATGGAAGATTCAGGATTCGATTTGCTAAAACTCAGGGGAAGCTGGGGTAAAACCGGTAATAGCCAGGGTATAGAGCCGTTCCAGTTTTTAACCACCTATACAAGCGGTGCTTCCACAAACAATTCCGGCTATGTGTTTGGTGGTCAGCCCGTGGCAGGTTTGGCGCCAGAAACTTTGGCAAATCCTGAACTTACCTGGGAATCCCAGGTACAAACTAACATTGGTTTGGATATCGAGTTGTTTGATGAAAGCATTTATTTTACTGCTGATTATTTTCGTAAATCTGCTGAAGATTTTCTTATACCGGAAACTATCCCTTCGCAAAATGGGTTTACTTCAAGAGCAGTTAATGCAGGTAATGTAGTAAACCGTGGTCTGGAATTACTTCTGGGCTACAGGAACAATGAAGGCAATTTTCGGTGGGATTTATCAGCTAACTTTACCACCATCCATAATGAAATTACCGAGTTAACCAATACACAGGATTTTCTTACGTTCGACACTAATTTTGTGCCTAATTTTGTAGATAGCTGGTTAGGCTTTACCCGTTCTTACGTGGGTGGTAACGTAGGCACTTTTTATGGTTATAGAACCAATGGAATATTCCAGACGCAGTCTGAAATAAATGCGCTAAATGAACAGGCACCAGATGGTACTTACCAGGAATCTACCGGTACTATGCCAATTGCACCTGGAGATAGAAGGTTTGTGGACTTAAATGGCGATAACGAAATTACAGCAGCAGATAGGGAAGTAATAGGAAGCCCTTTTCCCGACTTTTATGGAGGTGTAAATTTTAACGGAACTTATAAAAACTGGGAGCTTGGTATTGCGCTTTATGGTACCTATGGTAACGATATACTTAATTTTGTTAAAGTAGAACTTGAAACTGCTGGTGGTTATGGCCTTAATAATGCTTATACTAATGTAAGTGAAGAATACTATAACAACAGGTGGACTCCTGAAAATCCTTCTAATACTTATGCACGGGCAGTAATCGCAGATGTCAATCAGAACAACCGCGTGTCCGATTATTTTGTTGAAGACGGATCTTTCTTACGATTGAGGAATATTCAGTTGGCTTACAATTTTACCCAAGATGTCATAAAGCCTGTGGGTCTTACAAATGCCAAGGTATATATAAGCGGGCAAAACCTTGTTACCCTTACCAGCTATAGTGGTATGGATCCTGAAGTAGGTATAGCTAATGATATAGACGGGCTTGGTGGCGTACAGTCACGAGGTATAGACTTTGGTGCTTATCCTACAACACCAACCTTTACATTGGGAGTTAATTTACAATTTTAAAACATTTTAGATATGAACAAGATAAAATCAAAAGGAAAGAAAATTATGGCGGCCTTCCTGCTCCTTTATGGAGTAGCCGGTTGTTCCGACGATTATTTAGTAGATGAGAGGTACGATGGCCTTACCGATGAAATCGTGTTTAACGATCCTGAAACTGCTTCAGCAGTAGTAACCAGTATTTATGATACGTTTCATGGTGGCCCAGTTGAGTATCTTACAAAAGCTATTTTTTATCCGGCGAATTTTTTATCACAGGATTTTAAGAATATTGGATCCGATGCATTTTTTCAAACCTTTCAAGTACCGGTAACTTTTCAGCCTTTAAATGCGATGTGGACGCAAAACTATATGGGTATTGGAAGGGCTAATAATGCTATCTATAACATAAATAATATGATAGACCAGGGAAATATAGAGGCAGATTATGGTCATCGTCTTGTTTCCGAATCCATGGCTTTACGTGGTATTTTATATTCTATGATGTCCTCTAATTTTGGGGGTGTACCTCTTGTGTTACAACCTGCAGAATTAATAGAAAACCCACAAGCCCCCCGAAATAGCCAGGAAGAAGTTTTTAGACAGGTAATTGAAGATATGCAATATGCTGTGCAATATCTGCCCTGGGATTATCCTGGAGACGAAATTGGAAGAATCACCAAAGGTGCCGCATATGCCTACATGGGGAATGCGTATATGTGGCTTGGGGAATATCAGAATGCCATAGATGCATATACTCAATTAGAAGGGCATTATGTGCTTGAGGAAGAATTCTTAAGAATTCACGCCAACGATAACCAGAACGGGCCAGAATCTATTTTTGAAGTACAACTGTATGATGATGCTGGAGATCTTGGGTGGGGCCGGGATGATAATGTAACTTTTATACAATCTTTTAATATGCCTAATGAAATTGGGAATGGAGGGGGATATGCTGTTCCCACAGAACAATTATATCAATCTTTTGAAGAAGGAGATGAAAGGAAGTTGCCAACAGTTATAGGCCCTGGCGATGTGCATCCGGATCCTGAAATCAATATTGAAGATTATCCTGTTGTGCAGGAAAATTTTGGAGGAATAAACACTCTTGGTACTGAAGAAAACCCCTGGAAAGGTATTGATGGGCTTCCTGGGAGGGAAGGTTATTATGCCGTAAAACTTTGGAGAAATCCAATAGTTGATGGATGGTCAGGCCCGGATATTTTTGGTGGACAAAACCTTATCTTCCTGCGCTATGGCCAAGTTCTGTTAAGCCTTGCTGAGGCTTACCACAAGGTGGGAGATGATGGAACAGCTATGGACTATTTAATGAGGATAAGGAACAGGGCCGGGCTCACTCAAGTACCGGATGGTAATTTAATGGATGCTATTCTCGAAGAATATCGTCATGAGTTAGTTGGAGAATTTTCTTTGTGGTGGTTGCTTAGGCGGTCTGGAGAACAAAGGGAATATATCCAGGAGCATTTTGATATTACTATACCCGAAGGAAAAGACCTTATGCCAATCCCTCAGGAGCAAATTGATGTTAATGCAAATTTAGTACAAAATCCTGGTTACTAGTTGACTTTGTTCTTATTTTCAAACTCCGGCAACGTTATTCGCCGGGGTTTTTTGTTGTCAGAATCTTTATTCTTAAAAATATTCATTTTATGCAAGTTAAAACTTTTTCTTTTTTTTTAATTTTTACCAGTCTCCTTTGTTCTGGGCAAAAACGTCCTCAGGATTTTGCAGTTCTGGCTAAAGACTTCAGGGCATCCGCGAAAGAACAGTTGCTGGATAAATGGTACCCTCTTGCCCTGGACAAGGAAGATGGTGGTTATTATAGTGATATCACCTACAATTTTAACCTGGGGGAGAAGCATGATAAAATGGTCGTCACCCAGGCAAGGCATGTATGGACAAATGCCGTGGCTGCTGAACTTTTTGAAGAAGAAGGGGAGAAATACCTGGAGTATGCCGCCCATGGTTTCGAATTTTTACGGGATGTGATGTGGGATGCTGAAAATGGCGGTTTTCATCAGCTGGTAAGCAAGGAGGGGGAACCCATTCCTCAGCAAGGGCAGGAGAAAACCGCTTATGGAAATTCGTTCGCGATCTATGGACTTGCCAGCTATTACGGTGCTTCCGGGAACGAAGAAGCTCTGGAGTTGGCTAAGAAGGCTTTTTACTGGCTGGAAGAACATAGCCATGATCCTGAAAATGGTGGCTATTTTCAAACCCTAGAACTGGATGGGACACCAATAATGCGTACGAATGCCACCTCTTCAACTTCAGATATCGGGTATAAAGATCAAAACAGTTCTATTCATCTCCTGGAGGCATTTACCGCGCTTTACGAGGTTTGGCCTGACGAACTTTTAGCGGAAAGGCTTAAAGAATTATTGTTTATTATAAGAGATACTATTACTTCACAAAAAGGTTATATGCGACTTTTCTTTGAAGCGGACTGGACGCCGGTTAGTTTTCAGCAGGAATCAAAAGAAGTAATTGAAGAACATTATTACCTGGACCATGTTTCTTTTGGCCATGATGTGGAAACCGCTTATCTTATGCTTGAAGCGTCACATGCGCTGGGAATTGAGAATGACAGCCTTACTCTTATTAAAGGAAAAAAGATGGTGGACCATGCCCTTAAAACCGGGTGGGATGAAAATGTTGGTGGTTTTTATGACGGAGGTTATTATTTTAACAATGCTGATGAAATTACTATTGTTAATGCCGATAAAAACTGGTGGTCCCAGGCAGAAGGTCTTAACAGTCTTCTTTTAATGTCACGTTATTTTCCTGAAGATGAAATGGACTACTACGGGCATTTTAAAGAGCTTTGGAATTATACTGAAGCTTATATTATGGACCCAAAATATGGTGGTTGGTATGAGTGGGGACTAGATGAAACCCCAACTGCAGAGCATGACAGCAAAGGACACATCTGGAAAGCAGCTTATCATAACTTTAGGGCGCTTACCAACTGTATGCATCAGTTGGAGCTGTTGCAGAAAGCTATTGAATGAGCCAGGTGCTTAAAAAAAAAACAGGGCTGAATTTTGTAAAATTCAGCCCTGTTTTTTTTAATGGAAGAAATTATTTTTTAGGAGAAAGCCTTAGTGTTAACACATCGTGAGACGGAACTTTAGCTTTTAGTGTTCTATTGGTATTTTGCAATTTTTGATCTTTCCATACATTTTCCATTTCAAAAGTGGTATTGCTGAAATCGACGGAATAGTCAAAATCCGGGTCTTCAATTTGATGTTCTTTCCAGTTGAACTCCACATCTCTTGCTTCATCAGCCCGGTTGAGGAAAGTCACAGCCCATTCGCCATTGGAAAGGGGTTTGAACCAGGTTTCCAGCCCGTCTTCAGAATTGTATTTAAAGGCCTGTACTCCTAAGGAATCCTGATTGATGGCAATCATCTTTTCATTTGTAAGTATGGCTATAGTTTCTTCGCTCATATCGCTAAGATCATTACCGGCAATAAGAGGTGCTGCCAACATGCTCCACATGGTGAAATGCGCACGGTCCTCACTTTGGGACATTCCGTTGCCAACTTCCATCATATCGGGGTCATTCCAATGTCCCGGCCCGGCATACTTCCTAAGCCCCTCCTGCATATCCAGGATTCGTAAAACTCCCCAGGAAGACCAGTCTCCATGATCTTCTTCACAATCCCAGCAGGGATAGATGTCTCCTGTGGTCCTCCACATGTGGCCGATATCCTGCGCCCATTCCCATGGCTGGTTATCTCCCCATTCACAGATCGCGAACAGGACAGGACGACCGGCTTCATAAAGGGCATTTCTCATAGTGGTATAAGAAGCTTCAGCATTTTGTGTGCCGGTGTTGCACCAGTCATATTTGAGGTAATCCACACCCCATTTGGCATAGGTTATGGCATCCTGATATTCGTGCCCACGGCTGCCTGGTTCCCCGCCACAGGTTTCGGTTCCGGCATCGGAATATATCCCGAATTTCAGGCCTTTGGAATGGACATAATCCACCAGGGCTTTCATTCCGGAGGGGAATTTTTCCTTATCCTCATGAATAAAACCATTTTCATCACGCTGCCCGTGCCAACAGTCGTCAATTACAATATATTCATAACCGGCATCCTTCATCCCGCTTTCCACCATGGCATCGGCGGCGTCCCTTATTACCTGCTCATTAATGTTGCAGGCAAACTTGTTCCAGGAATTCCAGCCCATGGGTGGAGTTTCTGCCAGATTATCAAATTTTTGTGCTAAACCTGTAAGGCTTAATGCCAGGCAGAGCAGGAGGGAGATCTTAATTTTCATTTGTTTATTTTTTAATTATCGATTTCACATTACATATAAAAAATATTCCCTGTAAAACAGGATTTACAGGGAATATTTCATTAAGTCTAACTCTTTTTTACTGATTAAAACCTATGTTATCAACATATATAGTATAAGAATCGCTAACATTATTTTTGATCCTTATTTCACCTAAAGAAGTATCAGTAAAGCTGTATAATGGAATGCTATAATCTGTCCATTCTCCTTCCATTACCTGAACTTCTACTCCTGCATCACATCCACAAAGGGATATAAGGAGGGTTTTAGTTCCGGAACCGGGTGCACCGTAAGCAGAGAAGTTAAAGGTAGAATATCCCGAAAGATCCGGTACAGGGTCTGCACCACCTATTTGCAAGGCTCCATAAGAATCGGCATCATATTCCAGCTTCACAGCTGTGGTACCATCCTGAACCTGTTCTGTACTGGCCCAGGTGTAGGTGCCTCCCCAGCCATCCCAGGTGTCGTTAAATCCTGATTCTGTACCCTCGTCATAATAAATAGGTAAATCAAAAGTTGGGGCGGCAGGAGCCTGTAAGTCGAATCCTATATCATCAACATAAATGGTGCTGGCCGCTTCGTCATTGTTTTTAAACCTTATAGCACCTAATGAGGTATCAGTAAAATTACTTATTGGAATAGAGTAAGTAGTCCATTCTCCTTCTTCTACCTGAATTTCCACTCCTGCATCACAATCACACAAAGATACCAACACATTTGTTGTACCTGAGCCTGGTGCGCCATAAGCAGAGAAATGGAAGGTGCTGTATGAAGAAAGATCTGGAGTTGGGCTAGGGCCACCAATCTGGATAGCACCATAAGATCCTGCTTCGTATTCTAGTTTGATAGAGTTGCTACCGTTAGATACGTTTTCGGTATTATCATAGGTGTACGTGCCACCCCATCCGTCCCAGGTATCCTGGAAGCCAGATTCCACGGCATCGTAATATACAGGCAATGCAAACTCAGGAGCGCCTGTAGCTGGTACAGGATAGCCGAGTGCAGAAGCATCTTCAGATGAAACCAAAACATTGCTAATCTGGTGGATCACTCCATTCATTGCACCAATGTTTGTGGTTTGTAAATTCGCATTGGGAGCATATTCGTAGGAAGGTACAAGCCTACCTTCACTGGTTTCCACAGTTACCTCGTCTCCCTGAACAGTAGATAGTGGACCATCGGTTAGCGCACTGCTCATTACTGTACCGGCATGTAAATGATACTCCAGTACACTTTTTAGCAATTCGATTTCTTCCGCAGTATCAAAATCGTCCAGGCTTTCAAAGTTCTCAATAGTGGAGAAAAATGTGTTGAAAGCTTCATTAGTTGGAACAAAAACGCTTAGCTCTTCTGTCTCCAAAGAACTTGTTAGGCCAGCTTTATCTGCGGCTGCAAGAAAAGAAGTATAGCCTCTGTCCTGAAGCCTGTCTTTAAGATTTAAAGTTTCATCAAGGATGCTCTGGAAAACATCATTTGGCAGTAACACTTTATCTATACCATGAATTACTCCGTTTGTCCCCTGGACATCGGCCACTGTTACATTTGAAGTGGAGTAGCTTGCATCTGAAATTACGCCATCTGCATCTATAGAAAAAGTTTCTCCAAGCATTGGAGTTTGTTCTGTATTGGCAAGGGTTTCAGCAACTAAATTTTCACCTCCAATCACGTGGTATTGTAAAATATCCGCCAGTACATCTGTAGGAATATCACTAAGGCTGGACCATCCAAAGGCTCCGTTTAATTGCATCATTAAATTTTCGAATGCTGCATTTGTAGGAGCAAATACTGTTAGAGGATAATTAGGATTTTCAGTATCAGTAACTTCCATAACAGAAAGTGCATCGGTAAGGCCAGCCATTTCTACAGCTTCAGTAAAAGTAGAAAACTGAGGATTTGCTTCAGCATGATCTAAAATAGCGGGAGGCATAATTATTCCATCAACCACATGTAACACTCCGTTAGTAGAACCTACATCTGACGAGTTAGAAACAAGTGAAACCTCCTGGTTTAAAGTAATCTCATTGCTGGTATCAACATACAGGCTAAGGTTGGTTTCCTCTGGCCCGGTGGCCATTGTGGATAAATAACCTGTAGAGAGGGTAGAGGCAAAATCGGCAGTGGTAGTATTAATTACATGATTAAGTAATACATTTTGCCGTTCTTCTTCAGAAAGCGAAGAAAGATCTACGCCTTCAAATGCTGCATTTGTAGGAGCAAAAACCGTATAGGTACTGGTCTCCCTTAAAGTGGAATCAAGATCTGCCGCTACAAGCGCCTGGTATAAAACAGAAAGGTCCGGAGTTTCTGAGAGGATTTCACTCAGGTTCCTGGGATCTTCTCCAAGTTGCGGATAGAGTTCATCATCATCGTCGCAGGAGTAAAGGCTCGCCACTATTGCGAACAATAATAGATATTGTAGTTTTATTATTTTCATTTTCTAATGTTGTTTTTGAATTTTAAAGGCTCCCGGGAATCTGTTGCCTGACACTCCAGATTCCCTGGTTCCTTCTTTATTCATTTAGTTGAATTCTACTTACGCATTTTGACTATAGGAATCCAAAGTCATCCACGTAGAAGATATATTGTGGTTTTCCTGTACCTGATGCTTCCTGGAAGTCTATCCTGGTTATAGTACCAGGAGCTCCTCCATTTGGATAAAAATCTGATAATGGAATTACATACTTGGTCCATTGGTTTGGTACAAGTTCAACTCCTACTGTTGCGGCAAAATCATTTAATGCAACATTTACCATATCTCCCGGGTCACCGGTTCCGTAAATGGAAACAGTTATAGCATCGTACTCGGTAAATGAAATTGGAGTTGTAGGGTTAAAAGTTAATCCAGACCAACCTTCTCTTACGCTTTGAATGGAATATTGTCCAAGAGCAGGATTTGTAACCTGAAGATCATAAGTACCTCCCCATTGGCTCATTGTCCAGTTTTCGTTTAGAGAATCTATATAAATTGAATAACTAAACCCATAAGAATCAGATTGTGCTACAGCACCTCTGGCAGTCTCAACATAAATATAAGCCTGTTCTACACCGTCTGGTACAGCAACAGTTACTTCTGTTTCTGAAACTGATAGAATTTCAGCAGGTCTTTCTACAAGATTTCCTGCTTCTTCAGTTCCTGATACAAACGTTACAGAAGATGTTTCTGTAAAATCCCCTCCTGTAAGAGTCACAGTTTTTATTCCATCTTCAGTAGTAGATTCTGTGAAATCATCAATGGTAAGGAGAGAGAAATCATAAGATGTTTCCCCTGCAAGGTTTACCAGTCTTAGTTTGTTTTCCTGGCCCACATAAGGAGCTCCTTCCGGAATAGTAACAAAGGTCAAGTTATCTGTAGTAAGGGCGGGATTAAATCCTGCCTGCATTCCGTTAATGTAAATTGCTGTAAGTGTAGCAAAGTTTTGACCTCTTACAATATAGGTGTTTTCAAGTACCCCTTGTGTAACAGGAGTGTCCTCTTCCACTTCACTAACGCTTTCTATTACAGGTGGCTCATTTCCTCCTTCAATTTCGTCTACATCAAACTCGCTTTCGCAGGAAACTGTTGAAAAAACCAATGCAAGTAACAGGAGCGGGTAAAATCCTTTTTTGTTAAAAAATATATTTTTCATAATTCAGATTATTAAATTAATTACTCCTGATTTTCGCTTTGATTAAAGTCGTAAGGAACAGGTTCATCCAACAACGCCGGGTTGTTCTGGATCTCGTTTGTAGGATAAGGAAATAAAAGGTCATCCATAGTAGGAGCAAACTTTTCTGAAGTCACTACGGCAGGAGTAACACTTTCATCATAGGTACCTTTTTCCTGGTCTGCAAGAAAATCTATAGCAAAGTCAGGTCCCTGTCTTACCACGTCGTACCAGAATTCTCCTTCCAGAGCTAATTCAATTCTTCTCTCATGGAAAACATCCTCAAAAGTATAAGAATTCAATGGATCCAACTCTGCTCTTTCACGAACCATGTTAAGAGCCTGTAGCCCTTCGTTAACCGGGCCTCCACCTTTAATGGCAGCTTCGGCTTTAATTAGAAGCACTTCTGCATATCGCATGATGTAGGTGTTATTTGGATAGCTCTGCTGAGCCCCACCAACATTACCAACTACATATTTTCTAATTCCTACTCCTGTTCCCTGGAAGTTAGTACTTTCCGGAACAGTATATCCACCGTTTAGGTTTGGGTAATATGCCCCTGGTTCCATAATAGTGGCATAGTACCGGCGGTCTCCTTCTTCATAAGCTTCCTGCAGGCTTATTGAGGGTCCTAATGCGGACCATCCATCTGCGAAACCAGTAATTCCTGAAGATCCATAGAAAGACTGAAGAGCATTTCCTTCAGAATAAGTACCAGAATCAGTCCATTGCAAGGCAAATACAGATTCTACATTATTATCATTTTCAAGAAGGAAAAGATCATTATAATCTTCCATAAGGCTAAAGGCGCCAGAATTTATAACTTCATTGGATAATTGATAAGCCATATCCCAGTTTTCTTCGTATAGATACACTTTTGCAAGCATAGCTTTAGCAGAGTTGCTGGAAACACGTCCTACTTCATAATTTGGGTTAGAAGTCCTGTCGTAAAGATTTTCAACAGCAAACTCAAGATCCATTTTAATAAACTGGTAAATGTCTTCTACCCGGTTACGTGGAACCTGTGGGTCCAATACATATTGGGTGTTATCTTCAATAATTGGAACTGACCCAAAAATACGTACAAGATAGAAATAGGCAGTAGCCCTGATCATTCTTGCTTCTGCAACAGAGTTATTGGTAACATCTTCAGATACGTCTCCACTTACATTTGCGGGTAAGGTATTTATTACTGAGTTTGCCTGGGCAATAACAGCATAAAGACTTTCCCATGCCTGAGTAAGGGTACCATGGGCACCGGTAATGGCATAAGTTCCAAACTCTGAGTTTCGGGCATCCCATGTACGGGCATTCCCGGAACTAAGTTCCCCAATTCCCCAGGATACATTGCTCACAAAGTTAAACCATGGCCGGGAATAAAGGTGGTTTGCAGCAGCAGCAACTTCAGCATTAGTAGAATAAAATTCATCCACGTTATAAGAATCTTCCGGCGGTCTATCCAGAAAATCCTCACTGCAAGAAGCGAAGCAAAATACAGCCGCAACCACAACTAAAATCTTAGATTTAAAATAATTCTTCATCATATTTTTTTTTATAATTCGACATTCAGTCCTAATGTAAAAGTCCTTGGAGATGGGTATCGTCCATTATCTACTCCCATCAACAGGGTGTTTTGATTAAAAGTACCTACTTCAGGATCATATCCATCGTAGTTTGTAAGGGTATAAAGGTTTTGAACACTTCCATAGACTTTAAGATTATTAAGATGTAATCTTTCGCTCACATCAGATGGAAGGGTGTATCCCAGGGTTAAGTTCTGAACCCTCAAATAGGAGCCATCGTCAATATACCTGTCTGAGATACGAATGTTTGGGTTTGCCTCACTACCTCTTACCAATCTTGGTTGTTGCCCATCAGTGTTATTAATATTATAGTAATCCAATACTACCGGAAACTGATTAACATAATAGCTACTTCCCGCGGTTAATGTACGGTTAACACCATTAAAGATGTCGTTTCCATAAGATCCTTGCAAGAATACGCTCAGGTCAAAGTTTTTATAAGAGAAATTGTTCTGAAAACCAAAGGTGAAATCAGGGTGTGGATTACCAATTACGGTACGGTCATCAGTATCTACCACGCCATCTCCATTAACATCTTTATATTTGATATCTCCTAACCAGGTAGTTCCAAATAAAGCGTCATCAACCGGCCTTCCAAACTGGATAGGGGCATTCTCCAAATCTGCAGTAGTTCTAAAAAGACCTTCTACCTGATATCCATAGAACATCCCCACAGGCTCACCTACCTGGGTTAAAGTAACGTTTTGATTAGAGTCACTTATATAAAGAGCCTGATTAATTACAAGATCTCCTAACAGTTTTGTCACTTCATTTTTATAATGAGAGAAGGTTAGGGTAGAACTCCAGTTAAAATCTGAATTTCCAATAGTGCTATAATTAAGCGTTACATCAATACCTTTATTTACCATTTCTCCTAAATTTATGTACGGTGCCTGTATAGCTCCCGGAGAAGCTCCACCAGTAATAAAGTCTGTACTGGCAAATTGGAAAAGGAAATCTTTAGAAACTTTATTATAGACTTCTATGGTTGTATTTAAACGTGAATTGAATGAGGCAAAATCTATACCAAGGTTAGTCTGAGTTGAAGATTCCCATGTAAGTTCTTCATTTCTGAAATTGGCATATTCAAAACCTGTTCCCAATCCTGTGGAAATAGGAGTTAGCCTTACCCCGTATGCGAAGTTTGGAATATTTTGGTTACCAACTTCTCCATAACCTCCATAGATCTTAATGTTTTGAAGGGTTTCGAAATCTTCCATAAAAGATTCATTAGAAATTCTCCATGATGCTGAAACAGAAGGGAAATAACCCCATTTGTTACCTTCAGCAAATTTAGAAGATCCATCTGCCCTAAGAGAGGCTGTTACATTGTACCTGTTGCTATATGAGTAAATGGCCCTACCAAAATAGGATTCCAAAGCAGAACTTCCAATGTACTGGTCTACAAGATCATCAGCATTCCCCTGTCCCAGTACGGGTAGGCTGTTGCTAACAAATCTTCCATCCTGGGCAGTAACACCCTGATAGCTGGATTCCTGAACTTCCTGACCTAAAAGTACGGTAAGATCATGGTCTTCGTTAAACGTATTAGTGTAAGTCAACAAGTTTTTCATGATCCAAAAATCGCTGTTCTCTCTTGTGGCTAAGTATTGGTTTTGGCCACTTTCAAGATTACCATAGGAGTAGGTAGGCTGGAACCTGTCTCTTAAGGTATTTCCAAAATCTCCACCAAGCTCTGTTCTGAATGAGAAATTATATGGTAAATCAAATTCCAGGAAAATATTTCCAAGAACGCGGTTTCTTTCCACGGTATTTTGAATGCTTAAGGCTTCGGCAATAGGGTTTCTGGTCCCGTAAGCAATCTCTTCAGCGGTAACTGGCCCTGCAAAAGAACCATCTGGATTATAAACCGCGGTTGCCGGGTTATTAAGTAAAGACAAAGAGATAATACCATTACTGGCATTGTTCAAAGTAATTTGGTCATTTGTTCTACTGGCAGTAATATTAATACCGGTTTTAATCCAGTCTTTAATATTTGCATTTATGTTTGCTCTCACAGTTAACCTGTCAAAAGCAGATCCAATAACAGTACCTTCCTGGTCTGTGTAAGAAGAAGAAATAAAATAATTAATATCTTCCTGGGCCCCTGAGAAGGAGATCTGGTGATTTTGCTGAAGCGCATCATCAAAAATCTCTGCCTGCCAGTCTGTTCCCGGTCCTAAAAGGCTTGGATTAAGAAACTCCATTTGAGGATCAAGTTCATAAATTGCAGCAACATTGTTCTGGTGGGTTGCATACTGCTGAAGGTTCATCACATCCAGTTTATTGGTAGGACGCTGCACCGCTATATAGCCACTATAGGATAATTTACCTTTTCCTATTTTACCTTTTTTGGTAGTGATCAGTACAACCCCGTTAGATCCCCTGGAACCATAAATAGCGGTTGCAGATGCATCTTTTAGAACGTTTACAGATTCAATATCATTTGGGTTTAAAGCAGCAAGAGGGCTTAAGCCTTCTGATCCAGCTTCTCCTGAAACCGGTACACCATCAATAATGTAAAGAGGTTCACTTGAACCAGTAATGGAGTTTACCCCACGAATCCTTACAGATACTGCCGAACCAGGCTGACCTGAGTTTTTAGTAACGGCTACACCTGCTGCACGCCCCTGCATTAACTGATCCACACTTACCTGTGGAACATTTTCAAATTCCTCTGCGCTAATTCTGGAAACAGAACCGCTTATGTCTTCCTGAAGCTGGGTACCATACCCTATTACCACTACTTCTTCAAGACTTTGGGAATCTTCATCTAGCGTAACGCTTATTTCTTCTCCTGCAGAAACGTTAATTTCCTGAGTAAGAAAACCAACGAAACTAAAGACAAGAGTGCCGGTGTCGCCTACAACGATTTCGAATTCACCATCAAAATTAGTGGTTGTTCCGTTGTTAGTTCCCTGTTGAATAACATTCACCCCAAGCAGAGGAACTCCCTGGGAATCCGTCACAACACCTGTTACGGCATCTTGTGCCGCGACTAATTGCGTAATTAAACAAAAAGCTGCGAAGAATAGCATTTTGCTTCTCCGGTTTAGCCAGCTTTTACTTCTTGGTAATTTAATGTACATAAGAATAAAATTGTTTGAATTGTTTAAACAATTATGAGTTTAGGATTTTTCCTCCTCATAGATAAGAACATTGGTAAAATACTGTCCCTTTTTTTTATAATTCCAAAATTAGGAGTAAAGTTAAGCCTTGGTTAATATTATTTTATCATTTAGTTGTGATATTTTTTCTATTGGCTATTATCAGTATCAGGTATTTAAACCGAAAAAAATGCAATTCGACCATTTTCTTATGTAACTTACCAATAAGATATACGTAGATAAGACGCTGGTGGTTTTAAGAAATTACAAATATAACGTTAAATAAACTGATATTTTTGTGTGTTTCTTTTATATGGAATGCTTTTATTGTTATTCTTGTTGTTTTAGGCGCTCTTTAACAAGTTTGCCTGACTCCGTTAGTATTTCCTGTTTCTTTAAATCTTCCGGGCTTGTTCCCGGCAGCAAGGCTGCAGACTTTTCGTCTTTATCTGCTATAGACCAGTTGCACCAGGAAAGATTGTTTTCTTTGGCAAAATCCCACCAGATTACAGATTCTTCTTTATCTACTATTTCATCTCCGTTAGCTTTAGTAGTGCCAAATTCGGTGATAAAAATCGGTAATTCCTTATTAATTGCCTCTTGGGCGAGTGCTCTCAAATCGGCCTTATGGGTGGCGGCGTAATAGTGCAGGGTATAGGCAATATTCTCGAAATTTAAAGGATCGTTAGCAGCGAGGTCTACACGTTGGGACCATCTGGGGGTTCCGCAAATAATAACATTGTCTGGGTCTTTTGCTCTTATTGCAGTTATTACGGCAGTGTGATAAGGTTTTAAAACTTCGCTCCAGGATACCTCCATTGGTTCATTAAAGGTTTCATACAAAAGATTGGGAGTGTTTCCATATCGTTCAGCCAGTTCAGTAAAAAATTGAACCGAAGCCTCCTGGTGTTCATGCGCATGGTGATCATGCCAGTCTACAATAACATAAATTCCCATATCTATTGCAGCATCAATAACATCATAAACTTTTTGTTTTTCCTCTTCCGGGTTTTCAAGATAGCCACCATTTTCAATGCCCATTGCAGCTCTAATTACATTTATGTTCCAGTCTTCTGTGAGGTTTTTAATGGTTTCCTGGTTATAAAACTCCGGCTCCCACTGGCTCCAGAAGAGAGACATGCCTCTTAGCTGAATTTCATTGTTGTTTTTATCCAGCAGTTTATTTCCTTCTATATGTAACTGGCCATGTTGAGAAACAAAATTTTCATTACTAACAGGCTCTTCTTCTTCTTCTTCTTCTTCTTCTTCTTCAGTTGGAAAGTTTTCTTCTTCTGTTATTTGTTCTTCCTCTCCTGATTCTGGGGTAACGGGATTGTTTTCCTGTGCCACCGAGCAGCTTATCATAAAGAGGAAGTGGAATAGTAACAGTGAAATCTGGTATCTTGTTTTCATGATTCTGATAAAATAGTATTAGTTGTATTACAGCACTCTTTTAATTCCGCTAAATTCTTCCCTGTACTGGCTTGGGGTGCAGTTCTTTGTTTTTTTAAAGACGCGGTTAAAATTTGCAATATTATTAAAGCCGCACTTAAAAGCAATTTCTGCAATACTCAGGTCTTTCTCAATTAGCCATCTTGCGGCATATCCAATCCTGGTATCATTTACATACTCTATAAAAGTCTTGCCAGTTCTCTTTTTTATGAACCTGTTAAAGGAAACCGGGCTCATATTAATAAGAGTGGCCATTTCATTAAGACTTATCTTGTTCTGGTAATTCTCCTGCACATATTCGTAAATGGTTTTGATCTTGTCACTATTTTCAAAGTCCTTGTTCTGGGATACGTATGTAGATAAAAGACGTTGCTTCCTGGAGTTGGCAAGATCGTGAAGTACAGAGATAAGCTCAAGAAAGTAGTCTATACTGTCAATTTTTGAAAGCCTGAGGATCTTCGGTTTTATTTCTTCGGAAATTTTTCCTGAAAAAAGAATGCCGTGGGCAGATCTGTCGAACATATCCTTAATAGGTTTCATAATCCTTCTGCTTAACAACTTATTGTCAAACAGGTCATTATGAAAGTGGATGGTTACCTCGTGTATTTCTTTATTTTTACAATTATGAAGCTCCCATCCATGCTGAAGGTTTGGCCCAACCAATACCAGCTCAATATTTTCAATTTCTTCCATACTGTCTCCCACAATCCTTCTAACCCCTTTTCCGTTCGCAATAAAATTCAATTCGTATTCAGGATGAAAATGGATAGGAAAGTCAAAATCATCTTTTACGCGGTCAAAAACCAGAAAACTGTCTTCGGGAGAAAGCTGGGTGATCTCCCGGTGAATATCTTTATACATTCTAGAAAATGTTATATAATTTCATTATTAAATGACAATATCATATTAATAAAGTAATTTGAAGTGTCTTATTTTTGGAATTCTTTAAGAAATTTTGTGTTAAAACTACTTTTCATAAAAAAGCTTTGGATAAATATACTATAAGCTTTTAGTAATATGAAAACATTTTATCAATTATCTTCATATTTTGACCAATGCGTATGAAAAATATTGTCAAATTCTTTACAATTGTTACTCTGCTGGCTTTAGTCCAGGCTTGTGGTTCATCTAAAAAAATTGACTATGCCGCTATAAAAGTGGCAGATAGCGATGCCAGCCTCCCTGCTAAAAAACTGTATCATCTTGTAAAAGAAATACAAAACAAAGGTATCGCATTCGGTCACCAGGATGCCACGGCTTATGGAATAGGCTGGAAGCATTCAGCTGAATATCCCAAACTAAAAAGTGATATTGAAGAAATTACCGGAAAATACCCCGCTGTCCAGGGCTTTGATCTCGGCCATATTGAGCTGGGGAATACTTACAATTTAGATACCGTGGCTTTTTCATTAATGAAAGACCATATCCAAAAGATGAGCCGGAAAGGAGCTATTTTTACTTTTAGCTGGCACCTTGATAATCCTGTAACTAATGGTGGTTCCTGGGATAATACTTCTGCGGTATCATCTATATTAGAAGGAGGAGAGCAACGGGAGAAATTTGAGCAATGGGTTAAGCGTTTGTCAGCGTTTTTTAATTCTCTTGAAGATGAAAATGGAGATCCTATCGCGGTGGTGTTCCGCCCATGGCATGAAATGAATGGTTCCTGGTTTTGGTGGGGCAAAGGCAACTGCACCCCGCAGGAATACCAGCAGCTATGGAAGGAGACAATCACCCTACTTCAGGAAAACGGGGTGCATAATCTTTTATATGCCTATTCGCCCAATATTGTTTCAGGAATGGAAGAATATAATACTTATTATCCCGGGGATGAATATGTGGATATCCTGGGGGTAGATATTTATAACCATGGGGGGAATGAAGCCTTTCTGAAAAATCTAAAATCAAATCTTGCAGTGGTAAAGGAAAAAGCAGCACAGGCTGATAAACCTTATGCGTTAACAGAAACCGGTAACAATAATTTTGGTGAAGATGAAAACTGGTGGACAGAATATTTGTACCCCGGAATAAAAGACAGTGGGATTGCCTGGGTTCTCTTATGGAGAAATGCACGGCCATCTCATTATTTCGCTACCTACAAAGGTGAAATTTCTGAAGAGGATTTCAGAGAATTTGAAGGCTACGATGAAATACTGTTTTTAGATGAAGTGGAAAAAATCTCCGAATAATTAATCCCCTATTTAAAAAGATAACCCCGAATGTTACAAGGCTTAGATATTGCGATAATTTTACTCTACCTGGTTGGAACAATTGTAATAGGACTTGCGCTTAGAAAAAAAGCCCAGAAAAGTAAGGACGATTATTTAATGGGTGGTAAAAACCTGCCCTGGTACATGCTGGGCTTATCCAATGCGTCTGGAATGTTTGATATTTCCGGGACTATGTGGCTGGTAACTTTAACCTTTGTATACGGATTTAAAAGTATCTGGATACCCTGGCTCTGGCCGGTGTTTAACCAGGTGTTCCTTATGGTTTATCTTTCTGCCTGGCTACGGCGGTCCAATGTTACCACTGGTGCAGAATGGATCCTGTTTCGTTTTAGCAGCGGCAGGGGAGGAAGATGGTCTCATACTATTATTGTAATTTTTGCAATTTTAAGTTGTCTTGGCTTCCTGGCTTATGGCTTTATTGGGCTTGGGAAATTTGTTGAAATTTTTATCCCCTGGGAGATTGTTTCCCAGTACATCCCATTTAATGTCCCTCCTGCATATATTCCTCATTTCTACGGAATAATTTTTACTTTATTCGCCGTTTTTTATTCGGTTTTAGGGGGTATGTCCGGGATTGTATGGACAGATTTGTTGCAATACACAATTATGACCGTGTCGTCAATTGCAATTGCCGTAATCGCATATCTTGCTTTAGGTGAAAATACACTGAATGTGCCCGATGGCTGGATGAACCCCTTTTTTAACTGGGAACTCAATATGGATTGGAGCGGCATCATTGATGAAGTGAATACCAAAATAATTTCTGACGGTTACTCTCTTTTTGGGATCTTCTTTATGCTTATGGTGTTTAAAGGAATATTGGCCAGTATTGCCGGTCCTGCACCAAATTACGATATGCAGAAGATTTTATCTACAAAATCGCCACTGGAAGCAGCTAAAATGAGCGGTTTTGCGATTTTTGCCCTGATGCCAACAAGATACCTTATGGTTGGTGGTTTTTCTATCCTGGCTATTCTCTTTTACGATCAGCTGGATTTAACTACCGCGGGCGTACTGGATTTTGAGAAAGTGTTGCCGGCTTCCATAGAACAATTTGTGCCGGTAGGGCTTCTTGGCCTGCTGCTGGCAGGTTTGCTGGCAGCATTCATGTCTACCTTTGCAGGAACACTTAATGCCGCACAGGCGTATTTGGTGAATGATATATATTTAAAGTACAGAAACCCAAATGCTTCTTCTTCAAAAATTAAAATGATGAATTATGGCAGTGGGATTACTGTTGTAATTATAAGTATTATCCTGGGCTTCTTTGTGCAGGATGTAAATTCCATTTTACAATGGATTGTTTCTGCGCTTTATGGAAGCTACGTGGTATCTAACGTGCTTAAATGGCACTGGTGGAGGTTTAATGGAGAAGGCTACTTCTGGGGAATGCTTTCGGGAATTATTCCTGCGCTAATATTTCCAATTTTTACCGATACTTTAGATCTTTATTACTTTCCTGTTATCCTTTTAATCTCTATTGTTGGAAGTATAGTGGGAACATATTCAGCGCCACCAACAGATGAGCGCACACTTATGGATTTTTACAGTAAAACCAGGCCGTGGGGCTTCTGGAAGCCTATTTATGAAAAATTAAAACAGGAAGATCCTACTTTCGAAAAAAATAAGTCTTTCTCCAGAGACATGTTTAATGTACTGGTGGGCACCATAGCCCAGACGCTACTAGTGGTGATTCCTTTTTACATCATTTTACGCGAAAATGTTCCACTTATCATTTCCTGTGTAATTCTGGTGATTACCATCATAATTCTCAAGAAAAACTGGTGGGATAAAATTAAAACCGAACCAAACATTACAAGAAAAAACTAACAAGGATGGATTTAAAAGAACAAAAGGAGATATCCAAAATACCAGGCTACGATAGCCTCATGAAAAATCATAAGGAACTAATTGAAAAGAAAAACCAGCCGGAAAATTTTTCTAACGGTATATATGAAAGGTATGAGAACCCTGTGGTTACCGCAAAACATGCCCCGCTGGAATGGAGATATGATTTTAATGCTGAAACCAATCCGCTGGGACTGGAAAGAATTGGGATAAACGCTGCCTTTAATCCCGGTGCTATGAAGTGGAATGACAATTATGTACTGGCCGTTAGGGTAGAAGGGAACGACCGTAAATCATTCTTTGCGATTGCCGAAAGCCCAAACGGAGTAGATAATTTTCAATTTTGGGAAAAACCTGTAGTGCTTCCTCAAACAGAAGAACCAGATACCAACGTGTACGATATGCGCCTTACCAGGCATGAAGATGGCTGGATATATGGTGTTTTTTGTACAGAAAGAAAAGATAAAAGCAGGCCTGAGGATACTACTGCTGCAGTGGCCAACGCCGGCATAGCCCGTACCAAAGATTTAGTGAACTGGGAGCGACTTCCAGATTTAATTTCCAATTCGGGACAGCAGAGAAATGTGGTATTGCACCCTGAATTTGTTGATGGGAAATACGCGCTTTACACCAGGCCGCAGGATGGGTTTATTGAAGTTGGAAAAGGTGGTGGTATAGGCCTTGGCTATGTAAAAGACCTGCAGAATCCTGTGCTGGAAGACGAAAAAATCATCAATCATAAGGCCTATCATACTATCTATGAGATGAAAAACGGACTTGGCCCCGCTCCAATTAAAACTGAAGATGGCTGGTTGCACCTTGCCCACGGGGTAAGGAATACCGCAGGCGGACTGCGTTATACCCTGTATCTTTTTATGACAGACCTTCAGGATATTTCTAAAGTTATTTATCAGCCTGCAGGTTATTTTATGGCGCCTAATTACCAGGAAACCGTTGGGGATGTACCAAACGTTCTTTTTGGAAACGGCTGGATTGCAGATGAAGATGGTAAAGTTTTTATTTATTATGCATCATCCGATACCCGGTCTCACGTTGCGGTTTCTTCCGTTCAAAAACTGGTGGATTATGTAAAGAATACTCCGCAGGATGAATTCACTTCCGCGGCTTCAGTTCAGAATATCATTAAACAGGTTAATAAAAATCAGGAATTAAAGTAATGCAGGTAAGCTCCCGCGAAATATTAAAAAAGGAATTATCAGAAGAGCTGGATAACATTCAGGCATTTTGGCAAAAATTCAGTATAGATGAAGAATATGGTGGTTTTGTTGGAAAACGGGACCACTATAATAAGCTGGTGCCAAATGCTCCTAAAGGAATTATTCTTAATACCCGGCTGCTATGGACTTTCTCGGCTATTGGCAATTTCAAAAATGATAAAAGCACGCTTGAATATGCGGAAAGGGCTTATAATTACCTAAAAGATTTTTTTCAGGATAAAAAAAATGGAGGAGTTTTCTGGGAGCTGGACCATCTTGGAAACCCGTTAAACACCAGGAAACAGATATATGCGCAGGCGTTTGCCGTCTATGCCCTTTCAGAATATTATAAACTTTCGGGAAATGAGGAGGCTAAAAAATGGGCATTATCGCTCTTCGGGCTTATAGAAAACCATGGCAGGGATCCTAAAAATAATGGCTACCTTGAAGCTTTTAAGGCAGATTGGTCTCCAATTGAAGATGTACGTTTAAGTGAAAAGGAGGACAATTCAGCAAAAACAATGAATACGCATTTGCATATTCTTGAAGCTTACACCAGCCTTTTTGAGATTACTTCCAGTAAAAGGGTGGAAGAGGCGCTGGAAAACCTGGTGCTTTTATTTATGAATAAATTCCTGAATGATAATCAGGATCACTTTCATCTCTTTTTTAATGAAGAATGGAATAGCACGAATAATATTATTTCCTACGGGCATGATATTGAAGCGGTTTGGCTGATTATTGAAGCTGTTAAACCCTTAGACAATCCCAAACTTCTTAAAAGAGCCGGCGAAATTGCAGTGAATGTGGCTAAGGTTTTTCTTAAAGAAGCTTATGTGAAAGGCGGTGGGGTATATAATGAGATAAATGTAGATTCAGGAGCGCTGGATAAAGACCGGCATTGGTGGCCGCAAATGGAAGCTATGGTAGGGCTTGAATTTGCAAACCGGCTTGAACAGGATTCCCAGTTTGAAGAAGCTATTTATGATATCTGGGATTATAGCAAAAACTACCTTATAGATCACGAAAATGGGGAATGGCATTTTAGGGTAGATGATGATCATGTGCCTTATCCCGAAGAAGATAAAGTAAGTATGTGGAAAGCCCCTTACCACAACTCAAGGGCTTGTATGATGTTTTTAAAATAATAATTATGAAGAAGTTAAGCTATTTGTTATTAATGGCCGCAGTGGTTTTTTCCACAGGCTGTAGTTCTGATGATATTGAAAATCCAGATCCTGTAGAGCAAACACCAGATCCTGAGCCAGAGCAGCCGGAAGAACCAGAAGAGCCGGAAGAGCCGGAAGAAGAAACTCCGGAAACCTATGCCTTTGCTCCCGGGGAAACCAGGGGCTATATGGTAGATGCTTCAGCTACTGAAGAAACCGTTGCTTTGTTCTACAATTTAAAAGCAATTTCTGATACGCAGTTTATCGTGGGGCAGCAGGATGCTTTTAACGCCTTTTATGGAAACAATGATGGTTTTTCAGATTTTAAAAAATTAACCAGCAGTGACCCGGGCATGTTGGGTTCAGATTTTATGTTTATTACAGATGATAACAATAGCGGCGAAACTTCCAACTGGTTTTACCAGCAGGAGCAAACCATTATTGCAGATGTAAAGGAAGCCTATAGTAAAGGAATGGTGAATGCTTTTACCTGGCACCTCAGGGAACCTTATGAAGGGGAAACTTTTTATACTGATGAGATGACGGAATTCCAGAAAAACAATGCTTTTAGAAGTATTCTTCCGGGCGGTGCAAATCATGATTATTACAAAGGAAAGCTGGATAAAATTGCTGAAGTGGCAAATAATCTTACCGGGGACGATGGGAATCTTATCCCGATAATTTTTCGTCCTTTCCAGGAATTTGAGAAAGATTTCTTCTGGTGGGGAGCTGCATGGAGTACACCGGAAGAGTTCAAAAGCATGTGGCGTTTTACCGTAGATTATTTAAGAGACGAGAAAGGCGTGCATAATATTTTATATGCCTTTGCGCCAGATAATAGTTACACCACAACATCTGGTTATCTGGAAAGATATCCCGGGGATGAATATGTGGATATTTTAGGAATGGATAACTATGGAGATATTTCTCCTCAGGACGGTTCCAGGATAGCAATAGCAAATCAAAAATTACAGGTAGTTTCAGATTTGGCTAAAGAAAGGTTTAAAGTGGCTGCGCTTACAGAAACGGGCTATTTTGTTACCCCCGGGGAAACTGCACTTGCGCCAGATTTTTATTCTGAAAATATTTACAATCTGCTAACAAACAATAATATAAATATTGGCTTTATGATGTTTTGGCAGAATTATTCAGATTCCTATGCTGTTCCGGTACCAGGAATGGAGGGAGAGGATGATTTTATGGATTTTATAGCCAATGATGAAATTCTTCTTGCAGATGATTTACCAGATATGTATGAATTGCCTTCAGGGAACTAGTCGTCTTGAAAGTCAAAATGATGTTTAAAGCTCCCAGGTTTCCTGCCAACTCAGGTTTGGTAAAGTAAAGCAAAACGGCAATTAGTGCAGGTTTAAATTTTTCTGAAAGATGGAATAACTTCAGAAAGCTTAAGTGACTATTTGCGGGCAGGAATCTAAAATAGAAATAGTATAACAATTCAAAACAAAAAGCAGCATGAAAAAAATAATTGCTTTTCCCCTTCTAATTCTTTGTACAGTGGGTATGCTTGGTTTTAGTAATTATAATAGAAGAACAGAATTTCCAATGGAAACTTTAACTTTTGAACAGGATACCATATCCAAAAAAATAGACTCCCTTTTAAATATTATGACGCTGGAAGAAAAGGTAGGCCAGATGAACCAGTACAATGGGTTCTGGGAAGTTACCGGTCCACCTCCTGAAAATGGAAGCGCAGAGGAAAAATATCAGGATCTCAGGAATGGCCTGGTAGGTTCCATGTTAACCGTGCGCGGAGTAAAACAGGTAAGGGCAGTACAGGAAATTGTGGTTAATGAAACCCGTCTTGGTATCCCTCTTATAATAGGTTTTGATGTTATACATGGGTATAAAACTTTAAGCCCTATTCCTTTAGCCGAAGCAGCCAGCTGGGATTTGGAAGCCATAAGAAAATCTTCTGAAGTTGCCGCGGCAGAGGCTGCTGCATCTGGCATTAACTGGACTTTTGCGCCAATGGTAGATATTTCCCGCGACCCTCGCTGGGGCAGGGTTATGGAAGGAGCCGGGGAAGATCCTTACCTGGGCAGTAAAATCGCCGCCGCCAGGGTAAAAGGTTTCCAGGGAGAAGATCTTTCCAATCCTCTTACCATTGCCGCAACTGCAAAACATTTTGCAGGTTATGGTTTTGCTGAAGGAGGAAGGGAATATAACAAAGCAGATATTGGCACCGTGACTCTTCACAATGTTGTTTTGCCTCCTTTTAAAGCTGCAGAAGAAGCCGGGGTAAAGACTTTTATGAATGGTTTTAATGTGCTTAACGGAGTTCCTGTAACAGGCAGTGAACATCTTCTAAGAGATATCCTGAAACAGGACTGGGGCTTTGAGGGCTTCGTAATTTCAGATTATGCCTCTATAGAAGAGATGACCATGCATGGATATACAGAAAACAGGAAGATGGCAGCCAAAAAAGCTGTTGAAGCCGGGGTAGATATGGATATGGAGGCCTATGCCTATGTAAATGAACTTGTTTCCCTGGTAAAAGAAGGCAAGCTTGATGAAGCGCTTATTGATGATGCGGTAAGAAGAATTTTAAGGGTAAAGTTTGAACTGGGCCTTTTTGATGATCCTTATAAATATCTTGACGAAGAAAGGGAGAAAGAGGTTGTTGGTAATCCGGCTCATCATGAAGCAGTTCTGGATATGGCCAAAAAATCTATCGTTCTTTTGAAGAATGAAAACAATTTACTGCCGCTTAAAAAGCAAGGGCAGAAAATTGCTGTAATCGGCGCACTCGCAAACGATAAAAACAGCCCTCTTGGAAGCTGGAGAATTGCTTCCGATGATAATACAGCGGTTTCTGTACTTGAAGGAATGCAAAAGTATGAAGGCAATGAGCTGGTTTTTGAAAAAGGGGCAGATTTGGTAAACGGAAGGGTTACCTTTATTAACGAACTTAATTTCAATACTACAGATAAAAGTGGATTTGATGCGGCAGTAGAAGCTGCCAGGGATGCAGATGTTGTGGTAATGGTGGCCGGAGAACATGGCTTCCAGAGCGGGGAAGGAAGAAGCCGTACCAACCTGGACCTGCCGGGAGTACAACAGGAATTGCTGGAAAAAGTTTACGAAGCCAATAAAAATCTTGTACTGGTGCTTAACAATGGCCGACCTTTGGCCATAGACTGGGCTGCAGAAAATGTTCCTGCAATCGTGGAAGCATGGCATTTAGGGACTGAAACCGGTAATGCAGTGGCTCAGGTACTCTATGGGGATTATAACCCCAGCGGGAAATTACCAATGTCTTTCCCAAGAAGTGTTGGGCAGGTACCGGTTTATTATAATCATCAAAATACCGGAAGGCCCGATGAGGCTGCAGATGACATGGTTTTCTGGTCCCACTATACCGATGAAGAAAATACACCTCTTTACCCATTTGGCTATGGGCTTAGTTATACAAGTTTTGAATATAGCAACCTGGAGCTTGACAAGAAAGAAGCCAGCGTTAATGGGGAGATAAATGTGAGTGTTGAGGTTACCAACACTGGAAAATACGATGGTAAGGAAGTAGTTCAACTTTATATTAGGGATTTATACGCCAGCGTGATACGTCCGGTAAAAGAACTTAAAGGTTTTGAGCTGGTGGAAATTCCTGTGGGAGCTACCAAAACAGTACAATTCACCTTAACCCCCAAAGAACTTGGATTTTACAATGCCAACGGGGAATACGTGGTGGAGCCTGGAGATTTTAAAGTATTTGTTGGGGGCAGTTCCAATGAAGGTTTGCAGGGCTCTTTCCGTTTAACCAAATAGAAATTAAGCCTTAGTTATATTGCATGAAAAAACCCGGTTCATCTGAGCCGGGTTTTTCTTTTTCTAATTGTTCTACGGGAAAAGGATAACTAATCAGCGTTATCTATTATTTATGAAATGATCCTTTCACGGAATTATAAGAAATCTTCTTGCTTATAATTATGTGAATTTCCCCTTCCGGGAAAACTATAGCTCTGTAACAAAACTGGAAGCAGGTAAGCCCGAAGCATTAAATACGTTGGAAGTACTGGTGTTTCCCCAACTGTACCTGATTAATTTTGGCTCCTTAACTTTTGCCGATTTCAAAATAAGCATGTTGTTTTTTATGCTAAGCTTTGCCGGATAGAATTCCCCGTTTGCCCCGGCCATTTCAAACTGGCTATCTTTGTTCTGTTCATCTATATGAAGCCCTTCAGCATGTGAAAACTGAATTTTAACTTTGCGGCCATCCACTTCTGCTTTTTCAAATTGTGGGGCGTAAGCATTTTTAATATCCTTACTATAAACCTCTTTCAGTACAAGGTTTGCAAAGCGCAAGCCGGGATCAAGTTTATTCTTTGGATGTATATTTTCAATATTGCCAACATCACTGGTCATGATCATGCCGGTATTTGGCAATTCCAGCACCTGCCTTTGGGCATTTCTTATTTTTACCCCGGCATAATTATCGCCATAGTTAAAAGGGGCAATTTGCGCATAATAAAAGGGAAATTCTTCATCCCACTGCTTTCGCCAGCTTTGTATCAAGGTAGAGAAAGTTTCCTTGTAATAATCGGCATTATCGGTATTAGATTCTCCCTGGTACCACAGCACTCCTTTAATTTTAAGGCCGGCAAGCGGGGCAATCATAGAATTGTAAATGAGCCCGGGATCTTTTGGACCCCATTCCACTTCGGGAAGCATAGCGGCCGCTTTAGTAAGTCGCTCATTAGTAGTTATTGCTTCAGAAGGGATCCATGCTTCAGCAGGAGTTCCGCCCCAGCTGGAATTAATAAGGCCAACCGGCACATCAAGTTCCTCCTGAATTTTTTTTCCGAAGAAATAAGCGATCGCGCTGAAGTTTTTCATGGTTTCAGGAGTGCTCTCCACCCACTTTCCATCCAGATCCTGTTGCATATTTTCAGCCGTACGGTGCGCCACGGTAAAAAACCTGATATTATCATTTTTAGCACCCGCAATTGCTTCTTCAGCATTGGTGATACCTGCACCGGCACTCCACTCCATGTTAGACTGGCCGGAGACCAGCCACACTTCACCAAGTAACACATTTTTAAGCTTTACCTGGTTATAACCCGTGATCGTGATTTCCTGCACTCCCTTAGCTCCCGGTGTCTTCAGGATGATTTCCCACCGGGCTTTATTATTGGCCTTTGTGGTATATTCCTCTTTATCCCAGGTGGTGCTAATGCGTACTTCTTCCCCTGGTTTTGCCCAACCCCATATTTTTACGTTGGCGTTGCGTTGGAGTACCATGTTATCTGAAAAAATTTTGGGCAGGCTTATATTTGCAAAACCTGGTAAGCTAATAATTAATGCCAGGAGCAATACAATTTTTGATTTCATCATCAAGTGGTTTTTAAAATTTCTCTGAAAAATGGAATAAGTTGCTGCGCCATTTTTTCATGGTCTTCAACATCGGGGTGGGAATCACAGCCATGCGGGGTCATGGGTTCAAATTCAAAGACTTTTATTTCCTTCTGCGGAAAATGTTCTTTTACTTCTTTAAGCGATTCCATCAAGAGGTTATTGTTTTCGCTACTTACCATCGGGCTGCTTAAAAGGGCAACTTTCACCCCAGGATAGCGATTGTAGATCATCTCTACAAACTGTATGTAATTCTCCACAAACTTGTCTTTGCTAAAATCACTACGCTCTTTTTCTCCATCCCCCAGGCTAAGGTCGTTTGTGCCAAGCGCAATACTTACAATTTCAGGAGCATCTGTTGGAGGAGCAGTTTTAGTACTGTCGGCATTTAATTTCAGGTTCCCGTAAACATCTCCCATTACCGGTTGATCTTCATCGTTCCAGTTGCGGTACATTCCCATTCCCGAGACACAGTTGAGCTCAAAATTAGCATCCAGTGTTCTGGCAACCCTGGGGCCATAAGCAAGATAAGCGTTGTGCTGGAAATACCAATCTTCAGTACCACAGGGATATTCTTCAGTATCGGCTCCCATCCCACAGGTAATGGAATTTCCTATAAATTCGATCTTTGGTTTGTCTTCAGAATCTATTTTTTGAATTGCCCCGGCTTTTATTCCGCTGAAGATCAAATCTCCGGTAGAGGCTTCAGTGGCTTTGTAAATAGTAAGGGAATTAAATTTTGAACTATCCGGAAGGGCAATTTTTACCAGGCTGTCACTACGAAAACGGCCTATATATTCCCCATTGAGTTCCAGGGCAGCAAAGGCAGGTTCATTTGCAGCAGATAAGTAGATGGTCGCGCTATCTCCTTTTACCTGCGTTTCTACCGATACGGCAGAATTATACAGGGCTACGGCAGTATCATTAACCTGTTCATACCTTCCGGAGTAAACAAAATTTTCGTCCCCGGCATTAAAAAGTAATTGTTGCTTTTCTTCATTTTCCTGCTGGCATGCCACGCACAGCAAAACCCAAAAAGGGATTAGTCTTTTGAACATAAAATATAGTTTAGTTTCCTACGAAATTAAGGCTTTACTTTAAAAATAGTTTAGATTATCTTATCAATATTTAGTAGGATTATGGCATACCGGCGGCTGGTTTTATTCTGAAAGAAATTCCTCTAAAAATTTAAAATATGAAGTTATTTTTCCCGGTTTCCTTTTTTCTGCTGAAGGCGAATTTTAAAGAAGCCTGCCAATAAAACTGAAGTTTGTGAATTACAAACATGATACCGATATTGCCTGTTTAATTATCCCGTCCGGATTAAAAACAGGCGATTGATTTTTGTTTAACTTACCTGGCCAAACCTTAGAGGGGCTTATAGTTAAAAAAGGCCAGATATGGCAGATTAATAAAATAGATGCTAACCCACACATAAAAGCGGTATCAACTCAACAAATATGAAGAAACTCCAACACCTTAGCCTTTTATTATTTTTATATACAAGTATTAGCCTGGCCCAGAATTCTAAATTTGTTATCCAGTCTCCAGATGGGGAGATTAATCTGGAAGTAAATGTGGGAGAGCAAATTACCTGGTCTGTCAGCAAAAACAATCAGCAGGTTATTATGCCCTCTGTTGTTTCTTTAGCCCTTGAGAATGGAGAAATATTAGGGAGAAAACCTAAAGTTGTAAATACAGAAGAGGAAGAGGTAAGCAACAGTATAGATGCTATAAATTATAAGAAAGATGTAGTTAAAGACCATTATAACCAGTTAAAGCTGAATTTTGAGGATGATTTTGCACTCATTTTAAGGGCTTATGATTCCGGCGTGGCATACAGGTTCTTTACCAGCAAAAATGGAGAGGTTACGGTGACTTCAGAAGAAGCAAATTTTAATTTCTCCGGAGATTATATGAGCTACTTTCCTTATGCCAATGACCCCGCACACGATGTCTATCAGATTTCATTCGAAAACCTATATGAGCATATCCCCTTATCTGAAATAAAAAAAGATACCGTGGGTTTTGCGCCGGTACTTGTGGAATTGCCTGGCGGAATTAAAGCAGCCATTACAGAGGCAGACCTCGAAAGCTATCCGGGAATGTTTTTGAAGGCTGGAGAAAGCAAAAATTCGTTAAAAGGAGATTTTGCACCTTATCCTTTGGAAGAAGTTCAGGGCGGGCACAATGGTTTGCAGTCTTACGTAACAAAACGTGCGGAGTATCTTGCCAAAACCAGTGGCACCCGAAACTTCCCATGGAGAATAGTGATTATTAGTGAAGAGGATAAGGAATTGCTTAATAATGATATGGTTTATAAACTGGCTTCTCCTTCACGAATTAAAGATGTTTCGTGGATAAAGCCGGGGAAAGTTGCCTGGGACTGGTGGAACGACTGGAATATTTCCGGGGTGGATTTTCCTGCGGGGATCAATACCCAAACCTACAAGTACTATATAGATTTTGCTGCAGATAATGGTATAGAAAATATTTTGTTGGATGAAGGCTGGGCGCCCAAAGGGGAAATTCTGAATACTATTCCTGAAATTGACCTTGAAGAGATTATAAGCTATGCCGGGAGCAAAGGAGTGGGAGTTTGGTTATGGTCCGGTTACCTGCCCCTTGCACAGCAAATGGATAAAGCGCTGGAAGTGTATTCGCAAATGGGCGTAAAGGGGCTCAAGGTTGATTTTATGAACAGGGATGACCAGGCGATGGTGGATTTTTATTATGAACTTTCAGAAAAAGCGGCCCGGCATAAACTAATGCTCGATTTTCATGGGGCTTACAAACCCACCGGCTTACAAAGAACTTACCCCAATGTGGTAAATTTTGAAGGTGTCCGGGGGTTGGAAAACGTGAAATGGTCTAATACCGATTTTCCTTTATACGATACCAGGATACCTTTTATCAGGATGCTGGCCGGGCCTATGGATTATACGCCGGGCGCGATGAAGAATGCTAACAAAGCCAATTTTCGCGCGGTTAATTCCGCTCCCATGAGCCAGGGCACCCGTGTGCACCAGCTTGCTCTTTACGTGCTTTATGAAGCACCTTTTAATATGCTGGCAGATAATCCCACAAATTATATGGATGAGCCGGAAAGCACTGCCTTTATAGCTTCTGTACCTACTGTTTTTGATGAAACCATTGCTCTTGATGGGAAAGTTGGGGAATTTGCAGCCATTGCCAGAAGAAAAGGCAATACCTGGTATGTTGGTGCGATAACCAATTGGGATTCGCGAAAGATAAACCTTGATCTTTCGTTTTTACCGGAAGGTGAATTTGAAGCCATTATTTTTAAAGATGGGGTTAATGCCGCAAGGGAAGGGACAGATTATAAGCGCGAGGTAAAGCATATTTCTGCTGATGATCAATTGGAAATCCGTATGGCCCCGGGCGGCGGCTGGGCTGCAAAAATCTATCCTGTAAAATAAGCTGTGACTTTTCTCTAATCAGACTATATTTCCGGAAAAGGGGCTCTTCAACTGGTTGCGGTTTTTCTGCAAAAAGGATTTGAAATAGGCTGTTTTCCAGCTTCTTTATGTAGGATAAATACTTCATGAATAGCTATTTTATTCAGCTTCATGTCCTAAGCTTGATTTTTTTCATAAGAAAAGGACTACTTGTGTTATTTTTGTGTATGTTTAGATCGGGAATAGCTACAAAGCCTTCCTGTTTATTAATGTTGGTAATAGCACTTTATCCCCAAATTAAAAGTCTTGAGAACCAGGCATGCTTTAGTGATACAAGAAGATAAAATTATCCTTAAGATACTGGAGCGTCTCGCTAATTCCAGATCTTACTCCTGTAAGGCAATTACTTCTCTTAATGATCTTGACATCGAGGATCAGAACACAAACTTCGATGTAATTATATCTGATATACTTTTTGATGGCATTGCTCCTTTGGAATTTGTTTCCCAGGTGCAGGAAGTAATTTTGCACAAAAACCTGGTGATAGTTTCTAATATGGGGCAGGAAAAAATCAAAAAAGACACCATGGCCTTAAAAGGCATCGCCGGATTTTTTGAAATTCCTTTCGATTTGGACGAGGTAGAGCAATTAATAGCAGGATATTGATGGAATTTGTGGATATTATTATACCTGTTCTTAAAATTGGCCTGACAATACTAGGCGTTTTGTGGCTGAGCACTTTTATTAGTATGGGTTACAGGAAAAACAGGATCCGGAAACTTAAAGTTATTGAAGAAACTTTTGCAGATGTGGTGAGCAATTATCTTTATCCTAACCCTGCAAGTCCTTTGGAGTTATTAGATATCCAACGCATTTTGAGGAATATTGGGATTCGGGAATCCAAGAAAGGAAACGTACAATATTTAATAAACCTAATGATAAGGACACAGCGTTCCATTCTTGGAAATAATCATACCAAATTAAAAACGCTCTATAGCCAGATTCCTCCTTACCGCGCCTCTATCTCAAAGCTTAAAAAGTTTGGCTGGTACAGCAAAGCACTTGGGATAAGGGAAATTTATGAAATGAACCAGCAACAGTACATTCAGGAAATTATCCCGCTGAGGAACCATAAAAATCTTTATGTACGCCGGGAGGCGCAAATTGCCCTGATAGTTTTTCTTGGATGGGACAGTTTACGATTCATACCTTATTTAAAAAAGGGCTTAACCTTATGGCAGCAGATAAAGATTGTAGAAAAGTTATACGATCTTTATAAAGAGCCCCAGGTAGGCAAACTCAGGCCTCTGTACAGCACAAAAAAGATTTTTGCCAAACAGCTTATCATGAGAATAATCAGGAAATATTCTTTGGAAAGCGAGGTGGATTATATTCTTGCTCACCTGCATGACACCAATTATGAGGTGCGGGAGGCGGCTATTTACTGCCTGGATAGTTTTAAAGTGATAAAAAAGGAAAAAGTTGAGGTAATAAAATCGCTCTTCCAAAAAATCCCTTCTGCCAGTCAGCAAGGTCAGTTATTAAATTACATTTCGAACAATTCAGCAGTAGATGTTGAATTTTATATGAGCCTCCTTAGAAGTTCCAGCGATGATATTAAATTGCGATCGGCTGAAATCCTTTGGAATAGCGGCTATAAGGAGCAGGTACAGGAATTCTATTTAGAGCAGTATTCAAATCCGGAGGTATATGCCGGATAGCGATTTTTCATGGGGGAATTTTATCTTTTGGGCCGTAAATTTTTTTTTCTTTTTTTACGGCTTATGCCTGATGAGTATTTATTTTACGGGCTTATTACTTGCAAATCGTGCCGTTAAAAGAACGAAGAAGCGCTCTGTCTTTCTAAATGTGAATGATATTGTTAGCGCAACGGACATTCCTTCAGTTACTTTAATAGCTCCGGCTTTTAATGAAGGCAAGACTATTGTAGAGAATGTAAGGTCCCTGCTTTCCATTCAGTATCCATATTATAATTTTATCCTTGTAAACGATGCCAGTAAAGATGACTCCCTGGAAAAATTAATTAAGGAGTTTGAACTTGAACCACATGATGCCACTTTTATTACTCAACCTATTCCCACGGCATCTGTGAATTATATCTACAAAAGCCGCAATAAAAAATATACAAGGCTCACAGTAATCGATAAAAACAATGGAGGAAAGGCAGATGCATTAAATGTGGGGATAAATTTTGCCAACAGTGAACTGGTGATATGCACAGATGTTGATTGTATTATTGAACAGGATGCTTTGCTGAAGATGGTCAGGCCTTTTCTTGAAGAAGATAACAGGGAGATTGTCGCCTGTGGTGCAGGTGTGGGAATAGCCAATGATTCAATAGTTAAAAATGGTGTGATAAAGGAGTTAAGGCTACCTGTTAACCTTGTACCAATGGTACAGGTTGTGGAATACATAAGGGCTTTTCTTTTAGGAAGAATGGGTTGGGGTGAAATAAATGGGCTAATGCTCGTATCTGGTGCCTTTGGGATGTACCCATTAAAAAGATTGTTAGAGGTAGGAGGATTTGACGCAAAGATGGTAGGAGAAGATATGGAACTTTGTATCAGGTTAAGAACTCATATGGAAAACCTTAAACTGCCCTATAAACTGGTCTATTTGCCAGAAACCCTTTGCTGGACGGAAGCTCCTCCAACCTATCAGGTGCTAATAAACCAGAGAGACAGATGGTCCCGTGGATTGTGGGAAATTATAAGTATATACAAGTATCTTTTCCTTAATCCCAGGTTCCGGCATATGGGAATGTTGTATTTTCCTTACTGGCTTATTTTTGAGTTTGGGGCCCCACTGGTAGAATTTTTTGGTGTTATAGCGATTATGGTCTTCGCTTTTATGGGACTAATTAAATGGTCCAGTGCTATTCTTATTTATGCTTTTATTTATCTCCTGGGCTGTCTTTTTTCAACAGCAGCGGTTTTTATGTATGTAAAAAGTTTTGATCATTATACCAAACCGAAACAGGTGGTGGAACTACTTTTAGCTGCTTATCTCGAGCCTTTTTTATATCACCCGGTGCTGGTGTACGGGCAGATGAAAGGCTACTATAAGAAACTCTTTAAAATAAAATCCGGATGGGGAGTAATGACCAGGAAAGGATTTAAAATTTCAGAAGATTAAAAACGGTACCTGTAACTGGCAAATCCCACCAATTGGTTTCCTTTAGCTTGCGCATTTATATCCTCGAATAGATATCCTCCGCCAAGCTGGAAGATGTGATGAATGCCTATGGATTTATTGATACCCAGGTTAAAATAATAGGCTTCCAGCCCCGGGTTTTCCTGAACCTGGGTGAAAATAGCCCTTTCATCCGGAGAGATCCCGCTGCCCAGCCTTGCGAATAAATAATTGTCGGCATTCCTCATATAATAGCGTACATTAAACTGGTAGTTCTGGACTAGTTTATTCATTCGCTCTGGCCCCAAAAAAATCCTGATATTCAGATAAAAGCTTCCCTGGTAAGCAGTAAGTCCAAGAATTCCGGTAAGGTAATTTGTGTCGTTAAAAGCAAGAAGCCTGCCGCCCACTTCACCTTCAAAAATTTTGGCAAAGTTGTAAAACAGAGAGGCACTTGCCCGGAAGTCGGGAAATAAAGTGCCATCAGAAAACCCAATATTTGTAAAAGCATACATCCTGTCATTAAACACAGGGTAGGCCTCCAGTTCATAAAGTGTCCCCTGGTCATAAGCCCTGTCTGTATAATTTACACGTCCAATTACAGCCGTGCGGTTAAAGTTATGCTGAAATTCGCCACTTACGGTGTGCCAGGGTTTATCTCTTGAATAATCTTTACTGAAGTTGATAAACTGATAATTAATCCCAATTTCATTTGAAACGGTTCTGTTTAGTATGGTTTGCAGAACATAGCGGTTTGCACCTGAAATTCCAGAAGCTTCTATAGTTTTTAAGGCGATCTCCCGGGCTTCTTTTCTCCTGTTCATTTTTAGCAGCAGTTTTGCCTGCTGTATCTTTAGGGAAGTATCCCCAGGATAAAGACTATCCAGCCGCGAGAGGTATTGAAAAGCTTTTTGATTATCCTGAAACCTTCCAATTCTTTGCAAGGCCAAAGGTTTGGTATCTATATATTCCGGTGCCTCCTTTAATAAATACTCGAGGTTTTTATCTGCTTCAGCATAATTATTCAGCGCCCAATAATTGCGAATTTCAAGGATGCGGATATCATGATACTCCGGAGCAAGATCTAAACCACGGCGGGTGAGATCCAGGGAACTCTGGTATTGCCCATTTTTGTATGCATCGAGGGCTTTCAGGTAGAGAGAATCAGTATTGGTTTCTGTAATATGCTGTGAATATCCGGCAAGGGAAGTCACAGCCAGAAGTATTCCGTAGAAGAAATTTTTCATATTTGGGGCATATAAAAATCAGAATCAAAAATATACTAATAAATGGAAACCGAAAGTTTTTAGGAGATAAGTTTGAAACGGTGAAAGTTTTCCTTTTTGTTTTTTTCAGGCTATATTTAGGCAACAAAAAATGTTTTGATGAAGATAACAGATATAAATGGCAGCGTTACTTTAGCCAATGGGGTAAAAATGCCTTATTTGGGCCTGGGAGTTTATAAAGCCAAAGAAGGAAATGAGCTGGAGAATGCAATCCAGTCAGCCCTTGAAACCGGCTACAGGCATTTTGATACCGCCAGCATGTATAAAAATGAAGAAGGCGTTGGTGCGGCTATAAAAAAATCGGGTATTCCCCGGGAAGAAGTTTTTTTAACCACAAAGGTCTGGAACAGTGACCAGGGTTATGAGCCTACATTAAAAGCTTTTGAAACATCTTTGAAGAAACTGGATTCAGATTATGTGGATCTTTATCTTATACACTGGCCTGTGCCGGTTAAATATATTGAGGCCTGGAAGGCGATGGAAAAATTGTACAAAGAAGGCAGGATAAAAGCGATAGGAGTTTGTAACTGTATGCCCCACCACCTGGAAAGTCTTGAAAAAGAAGGTGAAATTAGGCCCATGGTGCTTCAAAATGAATTTCATCCACGACTGGTACAACAGGAGCTTTTGGATTATTGCCGGGACAAAAATATACAGTATGAAGCCTGGTCTCCTCTAATGCGCGGGAGAATTGTGGATAACAATCAATTAAAGGAGATTGCTCAGAAGCACGAAAAATCAGTAGCGCAGGTTGTGATACGCTGGGATTTGCAAAAAGGAGTGGTTACTATTCCTAAAAGTGTGCACAAAGAGCGAATTAGAGAAAATGCAGCGGTTTTTGACTTTGAACTCTCCGCGCAGGAGATGCAACTTATTGATAGCCTGGATAAAGAAGAAAGAACAGGAGCCCATCCTGATACCTTTATGGAACAGTTATAACTTTTCGCAGAAACAATAATGTAAATTCCATTTTGAAAATAAGAAATAAGCCCTTTAATTTGCACTTTCAAAACCGGAATGTGGTTTTCGGCAAAATCAGGCTAAACTGCACCACCAGATGTGGTAGGGAGATGTTGGGAAACCACAAGGAAGCAGTATATTACTGCTTTAAACTTTAATCGGGATGTGGCGCAGTCTGGTAGCGTATACGTCTGGGGGGCGTAGGGTCGCAGGTTCAAATCCTGTCATCCCGACAATTTTGGTATCAATTGATACTAAAAAGTAGCTAATCTTATGAAAATCAGCTATTTTTATTTTTTTTTGATTTCATAAGATTAGCTTTAATATCAAAGCATAGGTTGCCTATTCGGTTACCTGTTTTGCTACCAGAATATTCACTACTTTGGTAATTCAATAGAATTGACTTTCGCAACGATTTGACTTTCCTAAACGAATCGATTATTGACCTAAGCGAGAGGCCATGCAGACTTCAAAGACATTTAGTATTCATTTTTGGCTAAGTAAAGCCAAGGGAAAAGACAATATAGAACCCATTTATGCCCGTATTACAGTAGATGGAAAAGT
>NZ_JAVRHQ010000015.1:0-106474 GCF_031846485.1 Autumnicola tepida | reverse complement strand
AAATATCTTAAGAATTATCCTATCTCTTTTCCCAACCTGTTGATTTTCCATTTCCACAATTTTTATTATTATCCTAAAATATTGCCACCAGTAGTATGGGGGTTCTGAATATCTTTGTCCGTATCAATTATTTTAAACCATCAACCTCTCCAACCTATCCTTAGTTTCCCGCCAATTGGGATACAATTTCCCCAACAACTCATAAAAGGCTGAACTATGGTTAAGATGAGCCAGGTGACACATTTCATGTATGATAACGTACTCTATACACACCTTTGGTGCTTTGATTAGCTCCAGGTTCAGATGGATAGTTCCATTGCGGTCACAACTTCCCCAGCGTTTCTCCATCCAACGGTACTTTAAACCTGGCTCTCCCTTATAAAGATTGCTGGACAGTTGAATGTTATCATCAAATAACTTTTTAAAGTGAATATCAGCTTTAGATTTGTACCAGGCCCTCAGTAAACGTTTTATCTTAGGTTTATCTCCTTTCTCCTTAACAATAACTACAAGCCAACCACTATTCAATTTAACCGATTCCTTATTACCTTCAATAACTTTTAAACGATACTGCTTGCCCAAATACAGATGGGTTTCCCCGCTTACATATTTTCTTGGTGGTGTTATTGGGTGAAAGGACAAGAAGAAATCTTGTTGTCTTATAATCCAGGCTGCTTTGGACCGTACCTTTTCTTTAACTTCTAATTGGTCGGTATGGGTAGGGGCAATCACCTGTACGCTTTCATCGGGGTGTACCTTTATCCCTAAAGTTTTTCGATTAGAATAACTTAGTTCGTAGTCAATGGTTGACTTACCGTATTGTATTCTATCTTTCACCATCATAGTTCTCGAAAAATTCATCACCATTATCTATATAATAACTTAGTTTACCATTTTTGGTTTTTACCTCTTCATGCCACATTTGAGCAACAATGTCATAACTATACCAATAGTCCATTCCTGCTTTCCAGCTTTTCCAAATTTTATCATCGATTCTATTCCTTTTATACCAAAATATTCTTCGGCACACAGGTTAAAGTAATCAATAAGAGTTTTCTTTTGGTCAGCAGTAAGGTCTGATTTATTAGCTACCGCTTGATTATCCTTAGAAGCTTTAACTATATCATAGATTTTATTATTAAGAAGGTCATATCGCTGATTAAATCCTTCAAACAAATCTTTAAGCATTTTATCACTTTCTCGTTTACGTGTTAATTTTGAAAAATGATAGGTGATGAAAAGCCCTACCACACCTATAAAAAAAGCTTGATTATTTCTTACTATATCAAGAGTTTCACTAACAATTTCTTTCATATTATTTGTACTTCAAAATAGCCACCTTAATATTCTCTTCAACCAGGTTATCAATATTATCCCAATTTGTATCCATATTGTATTTCTGAAGTAATTCATATACCCCATCCCCCAGGGCAATATTTATTTTACCCACCACATCATCATCCTTGTGCCATTCTACCATCTTTTTATCGTTGATGAAAATATTTTCTTTAACCGTCTTGTCTGTTGCTAGGCTTACTTCTATATGAAAGTCCTCAGAGGCATTCTTCCCATTATCAAAAATGGATTTGCTAAAGTTGTAAAAGGCCATAGCTGCATCATTTCCTGCTATAGCTTCGGGGGCATCATCTGAACGGCCATTGAAGAACTTATCTTCATAGTCTTTAGTCCGTTTTAAAAATTCAGCTTCAGTGATTCGCTTTTGATAATATTCTGTAATTGTGTCCTTGATTAACTCTGCCAGCTTTTTGTAATATACAGGGTCTTCCTGCATCTTAACATTAATAGCCTTAATAGTTCTACTGGCAATATGGTCAGCCTGGGCTGCTTTACCCGTTATTTTTTCAATCTCGGCCTGGCGTTCATCCTTATCAAAAATATTAACCAGCTCGGTAACTTTTAAAATATCACCTTCAGTAGATATGTGTTTATTAATGAGCTTCTGAATCTGAGGCTCGAATTCTCGATAGGATAGCTCATCATTATACCTACGCTTTACATCTACCCGTAGCTTAAGGAAAAAGTTTGCATCGGCCTTATACTTTTTAATCTTTGATTCATCTGTTTTTGTTACAAAGTCATAAGAGGAAAGTGCCATTTTTAATATCCTGGAAAAGTTACTAAGTCTTTCATAGAACTTGTTACGAATATCTTCGGGTTGAAGCAATTCCTCATAGGCAGTAGCTTCAACATTTTTATCCTTTAGACTTCGGAAGATGTCCCATAAATCTGAGTGGGCCTGGGGTAACTTCTTTATCTCATCACTAATCTTGGTTAAAGTACCTTCTAAATCCTCCTCATTGAAATCAGATAATCCAGAATAGGCTGTTAATGCATTATCCAGGTTCTCTAAGTTCCCATAATAATCAATGATATACCCATAATCTTTACCTGGGAAGACTCTATTGACTCTGGCTACAGCTTGAAGTAAAGTATGCTCTTTAAGTGACCTACACAGATATAAAACCGTGTTGTTGGGTGCATCAAATCCCGTGAGTAATTTCATTACCACAATAAGGATTTCAGGGTGTTCCCTTTTTTTGAATTGGTTAATTACACTCTTTTCGAATGTATCTAAATCCCCAAACTTATCAATCATAGCATCAAAGTACTTGTCTTCACGTTCCTTATCATCATTGGTATTGTGGAACCCATCCTCCACGCCTTCCCGCTGGTCGGTTCTGGTAACAATCACTTCACTGCTTACCTTGCCGATGTCATCCAGGTATTCTTTATAAAGTAAAGCCGACTTAACCGATGGAGCTACTAATTGTGCTTTAGGTTTGTACTTATCTGAGTTAGTTTGAAAGAATTCAGTATAATGCTCACTTATATCCCAGGCTCTGGCATATATCACCTGGTCTGCTTTATTTAGTTGATTTATCGAATTAAACTTCCGCTTCAGAGATGCTTTACCATAATCACTCAAAGGTTCAGATACCTTCTCAAAGTATCGGTTAATGGGGTCTTCATTCAATTTGATGAGGTTGTGTCTTCCTTCATAAAGCAATGGGACAACGGCACCATCATCAACAGCATCTTTAACAGTGTAAGGCTTGCCTATATAGCCCCCAAACTTGTTTGCGGTACTCTTTTCCTTCTTCATTAGTGGAGTGCCCGTAAAAGCCAGGAAACAAGCGTTAGGGAAGATGCGTTGGATACTTACATTAAAGGTCCCGTACTGAGTTCTATGGCCCTCATCTATTAAGATGAAGATATTAGAAGATTCAAAGGGCTTTCTACTTAGTTTAACCGCAGCCTCAAATTTGTTAATGATAGTGGTAATGATTGCATCATCATTTTCGTGAATAAGCTCAGTAAGATGGGTACCCGTTTTGGCTTGGTTTACCTCCTTTTGACACTTTTTAAAAGTTTTAGTGATTTGGTCATCTAAATCAATACGGTCCGTTACTAATAATATCTTAGGATTGGTGACATTTTTACTTGATGCTATTAATTGCGCTAACATCACCATCGTTAGTGATTTACCAGAACCTTGGGTATGCCAAATAACCCCACCACGTCTTTTACCCGTGTTATCGAAACCAGTAATTCTTTTTAGAGTTTGTTTCACCGCAAAAAATTGCTGATAACGAGCTATCTTCTTTACACCGTCATCATACAAGGTGTAATTTCTAATAAGGTCTAAAAACCGCTCTGGACGGTAAATACTGTAAAGCAGTTCATCCTGTTTGGTTACGGAACGGGGTTCAGATTCCACGGAATCAAAATATCGCCTCATTTTCCGAAACTTATCAGTTTCCGTCTTTTCGAACTTGAGCTTTTCTGAAAATAGAATATCCCTTTGTTCTATAGAGAGTGGTTGGTTCTTTAATTTTTTTAAGGTATCCCAGTATTTATTCTCGGCTTCCCTCGAAGGTAATTGTTCCTTCCATTTAGCCCAGAACTCCTTACTGGTTCCTGTGGTGGCATAACTTCCATCGTTAACCGCAAGGCTCATCAATAAATTGGAATATACATATAACGACCGTATACCCGTTTTACTGTAGTTTCTAATGTGCTGTTCAACCCCCAATTCTGTAGGTAATTTGGTGCTGTTTACCGATGGGCTTTTACACTCAATTATCCCCATAGGAATCCCGTTTATAAAGAGTACGATATCAGGACTGTAATGGTCTGTTCTCGCCTCACGAACTACAGAATATTCTTCGGTAACGTGGTAACTATTATTCTCAGGAGTTTCCCAATCAATGTAATGTAGGGTATGGCTTTTTTTATCACCATCAATACTTTGCTCAAATGCTTTCCCCAGGGTAATCAAATCATAATAGGCCGCATTAGCAATAAGAAACCCATCCTGAATCGGTAAGTCCTTCAAAGCTAAGATTGCCGAACTAATATTAGAATCTGAAAACTGGTATTCCTGACCTTTACGCTGAATAGTATTAATCTTATTTAGACGGTCCTTCAACACATCTTCAAATAAGACGTGTGAGGTTTTACCACCTCGCCACTTCATAGCCTCTTTAGGTGGGACATAGGTATAACCGAGGTTAATCAACATCTGTAACGCTGGGATTTGAGATATGTAGTCTTCTAAAAATGATGGTATTTTCATAACTTTTGGCCCTTTTTAAATTAATTGGCGGTCGCTGTTTATCAACATTATACTGGACTTTTCAACATAATTCATTTTGAAAATTGTGAATAACTGGCCCCTTTTTGGCCCATTTCTGGGCCTTTTCTGGCCCTTAGAGTAATCTGCTATTCTAATTTCCCTTCATCTCTAAGTTTTTTGAGACCAATTTTTAAAGCCTCATTAACCATATCCATACTCTTTTTGTAGTTTTCACCTACCACATAATAAGTCCCTTTTCCTGAACCCCTCTTAGATAGTTCTTTCTTTTTCACCAATTTACCTACGACATTTCTCACTTGTTTTCTTGTCATTCGACCTTGAAACAAGTCAACAAAATCACTCATTTTAGCTTCATCAAATTTGTTTAGATGCTGAAGAATAATGTAAAATGCTTGATTTTGGTCCCAATCAGTTTTACTGTATTTACCTTTTTCATCTGCGAACTCATAAAATTCTTTGGATAGAACGTAGTAAGTCCCACTTGTTTTTCCTCTTTTTTCAATCAAATCTCTAGCTAATAATTTTGAAAGAACGGATTTATCATAAGCAAAAATTCTGTTATTTTTTCTTATTTGATTCAAATGAATAACCTCATGAACACTTAATTTTTCATCGTTCTTTAAGTCTGACTGAACAGATTCAATGAACACGGCAAAAGCCTGGTCTTCGATAGTGGCAGAAAGATTTAACTCAACTTGAAAGTCATCTGAATTATCATAATTAGGTGCACTTTTACCCTCCTTTAAAGTTTGGTAATAAATTTTATCTACTCCCTGTCCTGAACGCTCCACGATACCTGTTTTTTGCAATATATCGGTTAAAAGTCTATTTCTCGGAGTACTCGATATGCCAATCAAATTATGTATTGAGACTCCCAAAGGAAAGCCGCCAGGACTAATAATATCCAACCTGGTGTTTGACTGCTTTATAACAATTTCACTGGAAATACGATAATTTCTATGTGCTACAGCATTATTAATTGCCTCTCGAATTACCTCCTGATTAAAATAAGGTATATCAAATATGAACGGTCCTTCTTGAATGGGTATAGAGCCATTCCGTAGATTAATAGCTTCCCACAACCTCTCGGTTTCCAAGAAAAATGGACCGCTAAATTCATATCGATTATCAAATACAATGTTATCAGAATTTCTCCTGTATTCTAATCTGATTGATGCTTGAGGAATAATTCTTCTTATAATTTCCTTCTTCCCTAAAAGAATCAAAGCCGCATATGTGACTTTTGAACCTGAAATCAAATCAAGGTCAGTAAGAACTTGTTCTTTTGATTGAGTAAGGAATTGGGCATTATTTTGTTTTTTAGAATATGCCTGCTTAAGTTCCTCGACAGCCTGGTCATCAATATCATCGATTGTAACTTTAGAACATATTTTTTGAGAAAAATCAGGTTCCTGTTCCTGGATGATTTTCAGATACATTTGGTCCGACATCGGCTTCAATTCTTCTCCCACTCGCATCAAAGGCACATCTTCAAACTTATATAGCTTTCCTATTGGCCTTGATGGAACTGAAATAATCAAAACTCTTTTCCCCTGTTCGTCATACTGCTCATCAATGTCGACCCGAATCCCAGTGTCACGATAAATATTACTTTCTAAAACACCAACTGTACCCAGATTTTGCTGCGTACCAACAACTTCATGCGGACTGCTTTCTTTAATTCCAAAAACTAAAAAACCACCTTCCTCATTAGCTAGAGCGGTAACATATCCTAAAATACATCTTCTCCTCTTCGAAACTTCAGGCTTATTTCCTCCATTATAAGATATATTACCTCCATTAGCTTGTTTGAATTCTACACGGTCTTCAGATTCTTTAAGTTTGATTAATTCTGATATAGTCATAAAAGTCTACTTTTAATTTTTAATGGGATACCCGTTTTTTCCCAGTTAATAACTGCTGCATCAAACCTTTTTTCTGAGCCTTCAACGATTTCAGATGTTCTATCTGTAGGTTAAATTCTTTATCCGCTTCGGTAAAAACAGAAGCGATGGCCTTCTGTTCTTCAAATGGAGGATACCATAATTTTAGAGATGAAAATTCCTTATAACTAATCTGTTTTCCATCACGGATTCCATATATAATAGAGTTGAGTCGATTAATGAAATTACCTGATTTCAGATATTCTAAATAGAACTTCTTGGCAATAGGTAATTTCTCCTTTAACACGGTGTAAGCGGGGCTAACCAGGCCAGTATATGAGGAATATTCAATACCACCTTGGAAGGACCTTAAACTAATAACAAAGTCTCCAGCATCTACCTTTTTATAGCTTTTAAGGGAACTCTTGTCGTATTTAATATCAATACCTACTTCACTACGTGGAATTACACCTTTGTCTTGGGTAGCCGAAAGAACCTCGAACTCACCATTATGATTTTTGTTACTATTATTCTCAAATAATTTACCCGCTTTCAGCTCTTTCCACTCCCCATCAAACCCAGGCAATCTTTTCTTTCCCGTAAGCAGTTCCTGCATCAATCCCTTTTTGCGCAGCTCTAATTGCTCAATAAGTTGCTGGGTCTTTTCGATTGATTGGTCCCAAGTGGATAAAATAGCGGATATTTTCTTTTGTTCTGATATTGGTGGTAACGGGATTTTCATCTTTGAAATCATTTCCATCCTTACCGAATCAACAGAATTTTTTGCGCTGAGGCGATAAACTCTTTTATAAAAATGCTGACTGAAAAAGTGGTAAAAATAGATTCCCAAGGCTTTTTCGCTGAAACCGTAAATACTATATACTCTTTGATGAAAATCAAACTTGCCATTGATATAATGATAGACCTTACCTACACCAACTCCATCACCAGCCGTAAGAATTGCTTCACCATCGTAGGAATAGGTGTTAATAGATTCAATAGTATTTGAGCGTACAAAAAATGGGTATTTACCTCCTTCAATTTTTTCTTGAGTATCCTTTGACCCAGTCTGGACCTTAGCAAATTCTCTTACTTCACTTATTTCCCAATCTTTAGGGAATTCTTCTGAAGATTTTACTTCTATATTTTTTAATTCTACCTCCATACTAATATCCTAGTTCAGTCAAATAATCAGACATCTGACTCTCAACTTGAGCAAGTTCTTTCTTCAAACGGAAAATTTCCTGCTGGGTCGATTTAATATCCACAGGCTCTTCTTCCTCAAAAGTATCAACATAGCGGGGTATATTCAGGTTGAAATCGTTATCCTTGATTTCTTCAAAACTGGCTACGTAGCTATATTTATCTATAGTCTCCCAGTTGTGGTAGGTTTTGTAAACTTTTTTAATATCCTTATCCCGTAACCTATTCTGGTTCTTACCGTTTTCATACTCATTGCTGGCATCTATAAATAAAACATCTGTGTTTTTTCCTTTGTTCTTATCAAAGATTAGAATAGTTGCAGGGATGCTAGTACCAAAAAATAAGTTAGCTGGTAATCCAACTACGGCCTTAAGCAAGTTTTCCTCAATTAACTTTTGGCGAATTTTACCTTCAGAGCTACCCCTAAACAACACCCCGTGAGGTAATATAATTCCTCCACGCCCGTGTTCGTTCAGTGTTTCAATCATATTGGTGATAAAAGCATAATCACCTTTACTTTTAGGTGGTATACCCCTATGGAAGCGATTATACCTATCGGCTGTGGCATCTTCAGCTCCCCATTTATCCAACGAAAATGGCGGATTCATAACGATTGTATCAAACTTCATCAGGTTATCTCCCTCACGCAGTTTTGGGTTATTTATTGAGTCTCCCCATTCAATAGTCGCATTATCCATCTCGTGAAGAAACATATTCATCCTGGCAAGAGCCCAGGTGCTTCCATTCACTTCCTGTCCATAAAGGGATACATTTTTAGTACCTATTTCATTAGCAACTTTCAGAAGTAGTGAGCTTGAGCCACACGTCCAATCAGCTACACGGTCTCCTTCTTTGGGTTCAACAAGCTTTGCTAATAGAACCGATACCTGCGATGCTGTATAAAATTCCCCCGCCTTCTTCCCAGCGTCTGAAGCGAAGTTCGCAATAAGGTATTCGTAAGCATCACCAATCACATCGTTACCCACCAAATTAGATGGTCTAAGGTCGAGTTCAGAGAAATCATTCAAAAGATGTTTTAAACGCCTGTTACGGTCCTTAGTTTGGCCCAGGTTAGCTTCAGAGTTATAATCTATATTACGGAAAACCTTTTCTAATTTAGAGCGGTTAGCGTCCTCTAAATCCTCCAGACCAATGTTGATGAGTTCCCCCAGATTCGATTCATTACGGTGCTCGAACAAATAATCGAATGAACTGTTTTCAGGTACTTTAAACCTTTCGTGTTTCAAAGCACGTTCGACCCGAACCTCATCACCATTGTATTTCTTTAGATACTCTTCTTTCTTCTCTCTGTGAACATCTGTGATATACTTGATAAAGAGCATCGTTAGGATATAATCTTTATATTGGCCCGCATCTATAGTTCCTCGAAAGGTGTCACAGGCGTTCCATACTTTTTTGTTGATTGTTTCCTGAGTTAATTTTTCACTCATAATTATATTTTTAAAAGAGGGGATGGATAACATCCCCTCAGGGTTAGTTAAATCAATTTTATCCTTTGGGGGGATGTTTATCACCACCGTGGGAGTCCTTACGCTGAATCTTACCATCCTTACCGTGAATGAATAGCTCACCTTTTTCCTTTCGGGAAAGGTCTCTGCTGTACTTCTCAGCCTCTCTCTTAGTTTCAAAATGTTTAGAAGCTTTTTCAGCTCCTCCTTTTTTTGAGTCCCAACCACCATTTTTATTTGGAACTACGTGTCTGGTCTTAGCCATAATTATACAAATTAAAATCTAACCCAATCTTTTTACGGGGTAGGGTGTGTTTACCGAGTTTAAGTACCAAAATTTGGTTGGTAACTTAAGTTGGTATACTTTTGTTTTTCCGAAACAGTGAGTATCAGTTCGGTGACAAGCCGCTGATGACTCTGATACCAATAAAGCCTCTCGATTGACTAAATCCTGAGGCTTGATTATTTGTGGTCAGCTTTTGGTTTTATTGGTTAGCAAATCATTTACAACACCACGTTTAAGATTTCTTTTTTCCTGTAATAGCTTATCGGTAAGCTCTATATCTTTCTCAAACAACCTATAAATTTTTAAAAAGCTACGCTGCTCCTCAATTGATGGGATATTAATTTCCAGTTCGTTCAATTCTTTTTTGGGTATTGAAGTTACCGTAGCCCCAGCCCCTATAAGATTTAGTTTGTGCTGCACCTTATCAGAGTTAAGTACGGCAGCAAGATACTCCCCCAAAATAATGTCGTCAAGAGCTCTAAGAAGATAAAACAAAGAAGAAGGAACCATTGGCCCCATATCTTCATTATAAGCCCAGGCAAAAGTCCTCTGGCCTTTACCAGCCAGTATAACATCGTTGGACTGAAGAAGGAATTTATTAATCTTTGGGCTGGGTAACACATAACTGTCTTGAAAATTGGTAAGTTTAAGGTTCTCATCAAAATGTCCTGCTAGGAGGTATTTTATAGCACCTTGAGCATTGCTTTTCAAATGAGGTCCAAATTGTACCTGGACAATATCACCAATTTTTAAAACCTTCATAAATTATTTTTGTATTGCGTTTCGAATTCAAAGCTATAGAAAATGTTTCATACAAGCAAATATTTTTGTAGAAGGTTTCTAATTTTACAAATGCTGTTTATGCACCATGCTGTAATATTCACCTATTTTAGTACAATTAAACCCTATTTAATACATTTTCACGGGGTCTTTGACTTGTCGCATACAAGCGAAAAGGTACAGGTAAAGTAGCTACTTTCGAAGATATTTTTCAGCGCAGTGTCTATTTTCTACTTCCCCTACTAACACATCATATTCAGATTCAGGTATTCCAGCATCTTTAATTACCCGATGTACGTGGCCGAACAACTCTTCGTGGTGAAGCATAGATAAGCCATGAACATGATTAACCCCTCGTTTGGTCTTTTCAATCACAAAGCACCAATCTTTTATCATATCTTGGTCTGGTAATTTTTCTTTAACTGCTTGGATTAGGTAATTGTGAGCATCATCATCATAGCTATCACGCATAACCCAAGTGATGAATGACTCCCAGGCTTGGTTATACCTGGTTGCTTTACGGGGTTTATATTTTGAGTAGAACTCATCTACAATTAGTTTACTAATAAACCACTGGTCATTTTCCTTATACATGTAACGGGATAACCCATTATATTTTACTTTTAACTTTGAAATTCTATACCTAATAGTTCTTTCGCTTACTCCTGTTATCTTTATTAATTGTCTAGTAGTATAATAGTCTTCTAATCTATGTTTACTTCTAAAGAATTCTAAATGTTCATGGTAATATTGGAATGGTATCATATCTATTCTCTTCTTATCATATTATATATTATCCTCTCTATTTAATAGAGGGTCGAGATGCGCAAAAGCATTACTCTGATAATAAATATGCACCTGCAAGAGGAAAAGACTAAAAATTTTATTTTTTCTTAAACCCTTATAAAAACTGGGGTTCTGCTGAGAATATTAAATTTTGCTCAAAGGTTTGGTCCATGTAAAAAGGCAGATTTTACTTTGTAGAAGATTTGCAGGGTGGTTTTGAGAAACCTATAAAATTTATATCCAGCCCCCGAAAAATTTAAGGACATAGTCGGTTGCACGATTTTTATAGTTCATAGGGGGGGTATGTAAGAGCGGATACGGTAGGGGGGGTGTTGAAGTTAGGAGCCCAGGGGGTGTAGTGCTGTTTAAATTTTATTTGACCTCAGAGAGATTGAAAGTATACAAATATTTCAGGCGATGCTACGGGGCTGTTTATAAATAATGTAATGGTTAGGCGGTTGGGTCTGGGATTATGTTTTGGTACTATGAACATAGGGCCTTGTTTATCTTTTAGATAAATGGTATTTTTGTTAGGTCTAATAAATCTCAATTTTAAGCAACTCGGATTGGGAGTAAATTTATTGACGAGTGGGACCAACACCACAGAAAATGTCAAAGTGGCGGAAGTTGGGATAAAGAGTGCACCTGGTAAAAGTTATTACTATGGTTGGTTTACTAAATAGCAATCAGGTAATGGAGCTACTGAATATTAAATCGCAAACAACTTTACTAAAATATGAGGCAGAGGGGGTTGTACCCGTGCACAAAAGGTTTGGTAATAGAAAGCGGTATAGGAAAAGTGACATTCAAAAATTGCTGTAATGAATTAAAGGGAGGCTTAGGTCTCCTTTTTTTAATGCGAATAAAAAAACACAGTAAAAAACACAGTGCAATAAAAAACCCCTGAATATCATATTGATTTTCAAGGGTTTTCGTTTTTAAAGGTGGTGCCTCCAGGAATCGAACCAGGGACACAAGGATTTTCAGTTTTCATGCTTTTATTATAATTTTCTAAGTGCTTCATAATCAACATTAATAATTTTAAAAAATCCTTGTTTTTGCTAAAATCATGGCTCGTTTTATGGTTCGCGGTTTAGCTCCTGAATTTGATCCCATCTGCCTCTTTTCCATCGGCATACATAATGGCATCAATTTTCTCGCGCTTAAACTTTCCGTCCAGTTTTTTCACGTATTTCTTTACGTCTTCTTCTATGCTGTTATTAATAAGGCCGGCAGTTGCTAAAGATTTCCACTTGATCCCGCCGCCTTTATCATATTCAACGGTATAGTCTAAAACCGGTTCACTTAGAATGAATAATGGGATGCCATCCATTTTTTGAACTTCAGCCATTCTTTCATTTTCATCGGTTTTTTCTTCGGTAAATTTGATGGCAGAAACATTTTTGCCGTCAGAATAAACAATAGCATCAAACTCCACATTTTCTTCTTCGCTCTTTTCCTGAACAGATTTCACAAATTTTGAAACTTTAGATTCAATACTGGCATTAACAAGCCCCCCGGTAAGCGCACTGGTCCATTGGATTTTGTTGTCACCTCCAAAAACCACATCATAATCCCTCAGGGGTTCAGACAAGATGTAAACTTCTATTCCATTTACTTTGTGGACTTTTGCCAGGGTTTTATCCTGAGCGTAGAAATTGGCAACAAATAACAATGCAAGCAGTAAGGTAATTTTCCTCATGGTAAATAATAGGTTAAGGTTAAAAATTGATTATTAAAATTGGCAGGGTAGGGCATGCCGGGTTTACATAATGGTGAGGGGAATTTTCCCCTTTTTGGTTTTGTTCTTAATTTTTACTTTCGCGCGTTCGCTTTCAGACTTCCAAACTATACTTAGGCGGTTTTACTTCTGTTATCTTTATCTCTACCTGATAACGTTTTGATATATTGTTGCAGCATTTCTTTATCGCTTCTAAGCTCTGCCTTATCTTCTTTTAATTCATTTATCCGTTGTAACAGTTTTTTATTTTCTTCTTTCAAGGTCATAACCTCCTCCATGTGATCTAAGTTTACCTGCTGGGCAGCATCCACCGGTTTAATCTCAAACCGTTCGTTTGACGGAAGATAATCCCAAAATACATATCGAATTAATTTTTGAATAGATACGGGAACATTCGCTCCCCCTTCCCATTTTGCAACGGCTTGGGAAGTAACCCCTAGTTCCTCGCCGAAAGCGGTTTGAGAAAGACCTGCTTTTTCTCTTATTTCTTTGATTTTCATTATGTTAAAATATTTAACACATAAAATGTTTCATTTACCTATAGAATTTACAAGTATATTTTATATGTTTGTGTTGTAATTAATTTCAATAACCTATAATTAGTTGCAATTATATGTGATTATATGTTTTTAACTGACTAAGATATACTAAAAATGATTAGTGCAAAGGATAGAGAGGAATTATTATCTGTACTGCCAAAGGAATATGGTAAAAGTGTGGCCATCCGATTAAACGGAAAAGGTTTGCTCTCTCAAAGGGGTAAAAAGTATGATAGTCCTTTAGTAAGAAAGGTATTAGGAGGGAATCAGGAGGATATTAATGTAGAGTTAGAACTATTTCTATTTAAAGATGAAATTCTTACAAAGCGGGAAGAGCTTAAGAAGTTAAGGAAAAAGAAATATGAACCCGAACCTTTAAAAGGTTCAATTCCAAAAACCCAATAATGATGGAACAACAACAATTAGTAGAAAAAATCACCCACCTGGAAGCCCAACTTAAAAAACTTGAAACATTGCCCTTTGGGATTAGAAATACCCTTGCCCTGGCAAGCTATTTCTCCGGGAAACTTACGCGTTACCGCGAACAAATGAGAAAAGAAGAAACTGTTTTTGATTATCCGTTTTCAGCTTAAAAATTCAATATGACCAAAAAGGAAAAAATACTATTTGATCTGCTACAGGAAAAAGAATTTCCTGTTGATCAGGTGTGGTATGAGAGCAATTTTTCCTGGCACCCTAATAGAGGATGGTATGCTACGGATATTGAGGGATATGAATATCACTTAGGAAGCGATTTTGCAAAAGCTGAAGGCCGGATTAAGAACAATGAAATTAAGGCTTATAAATGAGCAAGTTATCTGCACATATCGTTTTTGCAACCTACCAGGCTATGGAAGAAGAGCAAAAGGATGTTTTTGTGCAGTTGATGGAAGAAGAAAAAAAGAAGCGGCTCAAAAAGCCCAAAAAGAAAAAATCAATTTTTCCTGAAGATTCAAAATGGCACCCGGACAATATTGAAATTCTGGTGGCCGAAATGATGAACGAATGAAACCCGGGCGCATAATGCCCAAAAATGGGCGCTTAAGAACCTTTGCATAGGCTGCGCCCATTTTTTAACCTACTGAATATGAGTATGGAAATACTATTGAAACTTATTCTTATAGCCGTTGCAACGGTTGCCCTACCGGCCGTTGCATTGCGGTTATATAAAAGAATGCTGAAGGTAGAAATTTTGCGCTACCGCTGCGATTTTGCCTTTAACCGTTCCGTCCTTTCCAATGAAAAGCTGCCCGAGATCCACCGGCAATTGCTTCAGCAAAAATATTTACAGCAACGCCCCTCTTACCTGGCGATGTTTTTTTCCAGGAAACCGCTGGAAATGCAGCACTGGTTTAACGGGGAGCAATTAGACGCTTTTTTCTTAACCCACTAAAACCCAATAATGATGATAAAAAAAATAACAGTAGTAGAATCCCATTATAAAGGAGATAAATTAATTAAGGAAGAAAGAGAATACACCAGGGAAGATTACAGCGGTGGCTTTGATGATTTGATACTAGGGGAAATGAGTAGTTGGGATATTAAAAATTATGCTGAAGAAAACTGCGATATGATTAATGAGGATGATGTACCAAAGCCAGATATATCAGATTTTACTGATTTTGAAATAGAAGAAGAAGCGGAAGAACGCGGTTTCTTCCTGTTTAAAACTCAGTCTATCACAGAGGCTGCTATGGTTAAGGATATTAAAGAAGAATTGAATTTCTAATGACCAACCTTCTCCAGATCATAGCAGAGAATTCCAACGCCAAAAGCGGGATCACCATAGTAAGCCTGGCGGTAAAAGCGGGAATGAGTATCACCAATCTCAAAAACACGCTTAACGAACTGCACCGGGCCGGGAAGATCCGCGTTCGCGAGGGCATTAATGCAAAGCTTGTATTCCTAAAAAACTAATAGGTAGCATGAAAAAGATAACCCAAAAATCAGCATTTATTGTTTCCTACGCGTGTCAGGAATTTAAGATAGGAAAAGGAATTATTAAAAGGCACGAATTTCCTCTTTTGGTTATTCAAAACGTGGATGAAATGATAAAATTCCTTTGCCGATATACAAAGTATGCTCAATGGCAAAATGATGATCATTTGGCAATGCGGCAAGACTTAAAAGCTGCTTGCTGGTCAGTAGAAATAAGTGAAATGGATCTACTCCAGGAAGAAATAATGACTGCCGATATTATGGGGCTTCACAAGTTTTACCGGGAAGAATATCCTGAACATTTAATTCATGTTCACCGGGTTCCAATGGGAATCCAGAAGAGAAGACTTACAAATAATGTTGATTTTATCCCATAAAAAAAGCAGGACCCCCGCCCTGCTTTTTCATAATGCTGTATAACAACAATATAGTAGAAACGAATTAAATCCGATAAAATAATCCGTAATGCGAAAATACAAAAATAATCCAAATCCCCCTATGCTTAACCGAGCAATTTTAGAATTAAACGGAATATTCAACGTAAATCCCAACGGCCGGCAACGACAAAACAACGGCAAACCTACAGAGCCGTTGCAACGGGAAAACCAAGAGCCAAAAGAACAGTTGTTTGTACACCCCGGACTGTTTAAGGAAGAGATCTACCGTACGATGGAGAATTACCGGCAGTATATTCCCAGGTACAACCAGAAGGTTAAAGCGGCCAATATCGATATTAAGAAGTACAATAAGCGCATAGATGCCCAGCGTAAAAAGGAACCGCTAACAGGGCCGCAGCTCCAGGCCGTTTCGCGATTGTACAAAACCCTTTCCCCGTTAACCGTATGGGAGCGCAACGAGCGCATTGCAGAATATAACCGTTGCAACGGCAAGCCAATTGCCAGGAAGGAAAAGATCCAGACGGTAAAATATCACAGCGAAGAAATTTTTAACGCTATTCTCCTTCATTACTCCATGCAGCTGCAAAAACGCTACAGGAATTACCAGAAGCTTAACCTTCATATTAAGGCGAAAGTTCCCTTCGTACAGCTTCATAGCGGCTGGATCACGAACCTTGAAGTAAATGGAGTAAAGAACCTCGATATTTGCAATAAGACCTTTAGGCGGCAGCGCAGGCGCTTAGAAGAAGCGGGAGTTCTCCAGGAATACACTTTTGAAGGATCTGCCCGGCCTGTTAAAATGCGTGTTAATCCCGAAATTCTTTGCCTGCGGGAGCTGCACCAGGACAAAAAAACCGCCGCTGAAAATCAGCAAGTTACTCCTGGCGGGCGGACAGAGTTACCTCATAAGAATGCTTCTAATAGATCTTTCACACACAAAGAAGAAATAAAAGCGAATGTTGAAAAACATTCTAGGGAAAGGAGTTCGGCCAAGGGCCTCACGTCACCTTATTTTTCTTCTATTGGAAACACCCGGGAGCATTATGCGAAAAAAAATGATGCCGCGCCAGAAAAAAATTACACCGGCGGCCAAAAAAATACGCTCAGCCACTTTTTGCGCCAAAAACTTGAAGAAAAAAACGACTTCGCTGATCAGCTGGCCGCCCATCAGCACGACACCTATAACCCCATCCGCAAAGAAATTTTAGAAAAGGAAGCTTATTCCGGATCTCTTTCCCGCGAAGAATTTAAAGAATTGGTATTGCAGGATTTTTTCAAAACTGCGGCCAAACTTTGGAAAAATGTTAACCCTTACAAGGCCAGTTGGTTAAAGGCCTATAACCACTGGATGCAGGAAAAATTCATCACCAATGCCGGCCATTGCCTTAGCAAACAAAATATTGTTACCAGGGTTCCGGAACTGCGCTACGGCCTTGCCGCCGTTGGCCGGTACCTGAAGCGGCATGAAAGTTATAACCTGCTGTTTCCTTCGGAATATTTTGACCTTACCAGGACCACTGCCAAAGAAGGCGGTTTTAAATATTACGCCCGCGAAGCCTGGAGAAAACACCAGGATTATTTGAAAACGAAAAACACCAATACCAAAGCAGCTGCCACAAAGCGAAAAAGAAGACTTTCCGACCTGCAAAAGACTGAAAAACAGGTAAAAGCTTACCTAAAAAACAAGTTTGGCCTTCAGGAGTTATTCGAGAAAGTAGAGCAGATAGGCAACCCAGCCGTTACACAGGACCTGCCGGAAATTATCCGAAAGCTCAATGAAAAGCACGCTATAAAATATTCCCGCCATGAGTTATAATTCCAAAATATGCCGTTGCGGGGCTTCCAGGGATATTTATTGCTCAAACTGTAGCAAAATTTCTATGGCTATCCTGCTAAAAAACGGGAACGATGATTTGAAATACACCAATGCCCGGGGCCAGAAGGTTTGCCCGGTATGGTACAGCCCGCTAAAGCATAACAGCAAGCCAGACAGGGATGTAATTGAAAAGATGCTTACCAGGTTCTATGATTCGCCATTCAAGCAGGTTACCCAACAGGTGAATTTCTATTATAACAATACTTCCAACTTAATTTTTTCACACACGCTATGAGTACAATAATCATTGAAGTGAAGGCAGTTAAGCCCGCAGATTTTCATTTGCTGAAGGATGTGCTTAACAATTATGTTTCTGTACAAAAAACGCTATCGGAAATTATGACCAATCCGCGCAGATATATGAAGGATCTAAGCATTGCCACAGAGTTGTGGTACGATTTCAATACCAAAACCGCCAGGCAAAGCATACCGGCAAAGTCAAACCTTAAATTGTCCCTTCATAAAGCGCTCATTCTGCTGGATGCCCTTAACGAATTTCGCCGCCAGGCCTCTACTATAGATGGGGAAATTAGCCGTTGCAACCGTTTTGCAACCGCTATAGACGAACAAATACCAACAGCCACACAATTAATTTCCTATAAATAACCTCTAAACTTGAAATTTTGAAAAAACTACTACTCTTAATTTTTGCGGCTGCATTGCTTACCGGCTGCTATCCAGATTCCCTAAACCCGGAAGGTTACGAAATGGAATTCGTGTTCTTTAATCCGGAAATTCCTGGTGAAATTATTGTTTCTCCGGACTACCAGTTAAAAAACGGTACCACTATAACCAACGAACCGGGCGGGATCTATTATGTAGAATGGGAAGAAACCGGGAACCTGTTTTCTTTCCGGTTTGTAGCCAGCCACAAATTTGATTTTCTGTGGATAGAGCAATGGAAGTATGAACACATGCAGGATGCCATTCCTTTTGAAGTTATTTCGCCAGGCCTTGAGTATAGGTTGCATGAAGATCTTTCCTATCTCCGGGAAGCTTCCAACGGCTACTATAGAATTGATATACAACGCGAAAAATAAATCCTTAAACTTAAAAATTACACCCCTCGATTATGACAATTACTACTATCACAGCCTACATCTTAGCAGCAATTTTCCTTGTGCTATGTGCAATTGCCATGTACCGCGCCGTACCCAAGGTGCTGCATAACCTGAAGGTTAAAAAACAGATAAGATACTATGAAAAAAACCGTGCCGAAATGAGAAAAAAAGGCCTGAAGGAATACTCCTTTAACAAGGGGAAAACTAAAGTTTGGGCCACAAATTTCAAGGAGGCAAACCTACACTATCAAACCAGCCGCAGAAATGGAAAGTCTAACATTTAATCCCGAAATCACCATGTCTACGACTAACACCAACAGCCTGAAACCAATCCCGGGCAAATTAAGCAAAGGACAAGCCTACGTGCTTTTTAATCATCATAGCCGCGAAGATGTAAGGCAAACAATACATTATTTGCAAATGACTTATAAGATCCGGCCTAACCTTTCTGATGAAGAAGCCGTAAAAAGGCATAACCTCACAAAAGAGCAGATCAGGGAACTATTCCGCTCTTACGGATCACCCGAAGGTTACGAAGAAATCTAAATCTAACCCGCCGTTGCACCCGTTGCAACGGCTTAAAACTTATTTATGAAATTATTAGTGCCACTCTCTGGCGGAAAAGACAGCCAGGCAACCTTACTTTGGGCAATAGCAAAATACGGTGTAGGAAATATAATCGCTGTTTTTTGTGATGTAAAGTGGGAACATGACTGGACCTACGCCCATATTCAGTATTTAGTTGAAAAAACCGGTGTTGAATTTATTGTGCTTAGCTCCGAGAAATACGATGGTTTTATAGATATGGTTAAGAAGAAAAAAAGGTTTCCTTCTTCCAAGGCCCGTTTTTGTACAGTGGAATTAAAAACCAAACCAATGATTGATTATATCCTAAGCCTGGAAGATCATGTGACCATCTTTCAGGGAATTAGGAATGATGAAAGCGAAGAGAGAGCGGATATGACCGAAGAATGCAGGTATTTTAAGTATTATTTTGAGCCATACAAGAGCAATTCGATTTTGATCGAAAAGTATCAGAATAAACCGCCTAAAACTCCCGCACAAAAAAAAGAATTTTTTGAGGCAAAGGTTCGCTTTTTTATTGATGGTAAAAATGATGAAAAATATCATACCTACAGAAAAAAGGAGGTTTTTGCTTGGTGTGAAAAATACGCTGATGATGTACGCCGCCCATTCATAAAGGCTACAGCTAATGATGTTATTCTTTATAGTCTGAAAAGGGATTTTGTAATTAATCCATTGTATTACAAAGGTTTTTCCCGTGTAGGCTGTTTCCCCTGTATGTATGTAAACCTGGACGAATTAGCGGTTATTCTTGATCATTTTCCTGAAACTTTTGATGATATAGAAAAATATGAGAAAGAATTAAAGAGTACTTTCTTCAGACCCGATAAGGTTCCGGAAAGGTATAGGTCAGGTTATGATCCAAAAACACATAAAAAATTAACAATTATTCGGGATGTAGAACGATATATAAAAGATAAGAATGCGCAGACAGATCTATTTACAGAGCCTCAGTATTCTAAATCCTGTAGTTCCGGATATGTTGTGTGCGAATAATCAAGTAACTAATTAAACTCAAATAATAATGTCAAAAACAAAGAAAACTAAAGAACCAATTGTTTTAAACCTAGCAGATGAAGGCTGGTACCAGGAAGATAAAGAGCGGGGATATTATGCAATTTCCAGCCTTAAATCTGAGTATTTGCCGGCCAAAGATCGCAAACAAGGCTATGAAATTTACAAAGGAAAAAAGTTGCTGGCTACCAAAAAGTACTTGAAAGATGCCAAGGCTGTAATTACCAAGCGCAGTGGACGAAAAGTAACAATTAAATATTAAACCCAAGGCCATTGCAATACCCGTTGCAACGGCTAAATAACTTAACCTATGACCAAAAATGTAGATTATGTAGTGGTTTCAGAATTACCAATACTACACCAGGCACCTTTCAGCAACTTCTTAAAAAACAAAACCTTACCGGTGATAGAGAATGAAAAACCGGGTGCAACTTGCGCTCCCATGAGAATATACAGGCAGTGGCTTAATTTAAGAATAAGATAAATTTTAACCATGCCGTTGCAACGGCTTAAAAACAATTTATGAAAAAAAGAAAACCAGTAATCCAAATAGTTACACCACAATTTGACCGGGATAAAAAAATAAAAAATCAGTTTATTCCTAAAACCAAAAAAGAATTTTTATCAGCAATTGAAAGTGCAAAAAAATCGGATTTAAAAATGTGGGGTTTTGGCGAGTGGTGTTCGTATAAAAGCGATATGCGTGACGAAGGGGAAAGCTATTTAAAACCAGGAGAAGTACATTATTTACTTCCTGCTGAATGGTACAATTGTATTCCAAATGGTTTTGAAGTGCTAGATATTTTTGGAAAAATTGAAAAATTCAAAAAAGGCATAACAGATGATGACAGGCGTTTTGGGTGTCTTTGCTATGGAATTAAAAGAAAATTTTAAATCTAACCGCCGTTGCACCCGTTGCAACGGCTTTTACTAATCCAACTCTATGAAACCCGAAAAAGGCATAGCAAAAAGATACTTTGGCGGCAAAGGTGCCAGTGGTGCGGTACAAAAGATTATTAACTGCATTCGGCCTCACGATACTTTTATTGAGCCGTTTTTAGGCAACGGTTATGTTTCCAGGACCATAAAAAAGCCTGCCAGGATGATAGGCAACGACCTGAGCAAAGAGGTGTACAGGAAATGGAAAAAGCTAAACCATGACTGGCTGGAACTGTACAACCTGGATGCCGTTGAATTGTTGCAACGGCTAAAATTTGAAGAACTGGGCAAAACGGTAATTTACTTAGATCCTCCTTACCCTTTGGATAGCCGCAAAAATTCTCAATTGGTTTATGATCACGAAATGACTGATTCAGACCATAGAATTTTACTTCATTTAATAAAGAGCCCAAGGTTTAGGAATATCGATATTTTAATTTCTACCTATCCTAATTCTATCTATGAAGATTACCTAAAAAACTGGTCAAAAATTGAATTCCAGGTTAAGACTTCCCAGGGCATGGCAACTGAAGTCTTGTATTACAATTACTCAGATCTTAGCCTTTTGCACGATTACCGTTTTGCCGGCGATAACTACCGCGAAAGGCTACGCATTAAGCGGAAGGCTAAACGCTGGGTCAACCGTCTGGAACAAATGCCCGATTATGAAAAACAGGCCATTTTCGAGGAAATTCTTAAGCTTCCGGATTTTTCCGGGATAGTAACAAAAGTTTGAGATCCTGCAACGCCATTTCCAACGCTACTCGAGCAACGTCATTTTTGACGTTTCTGGCCAAGGATCCTAACGCCGTTTTTAACGCTGCCAGCTGCTGAAAAAAAATCTTATTTAAAAAGGTCGCTATGGGTGCCGGTACGTACAAGGGTAATTTCTTTTTCTTTATCGTCCTGTAGCCAGATTAGAAGCCAGTCAGGTTTAATATGGCATTCCCAATGCCCTTTATAGTTCCCTTTTAGAAGATGCGGATTATGTTTTGCAGGAATATTTCCCTTTTCGCTTAACCTTAATATAATTGTCCGAATAAGGTTTAAATTATAGTTCCTTTTTTGGCAACGTTTCAAATCTTTTTTAAAGGTGTTCTTCCTGTGTACTTTATAAATCATATCCCTAAATCTTCAAAAAGGGCGTCCACACTATCAAACCTTTTAACTCCTATCCCTTTTTCAGCTTCTTCCATTGCCTTCAGGGTTTCGGCATTAGGAACGTTTTTAGAAACCGGATAGCTTTTAGATTTAGCTTTTTTTACCAAAGCTGGTTTCACAATCTCAACTCCTTTTTTCTCCCTTGAAAATATCTTGGCAATTTCTAAAAAAGCTTTCCCGGCTTTAGTGCGCTCATCAATCTTAATCGTAACCATTCTGAGTTGTTTTTGAACTAATTATAACCAAACTAGCACAAAGTTACGAACAAAAACCGAAACAAAATCCAAAACAAAATCAAGGATAAAAAAGCCGTTGCAACGAGGTCTACAACGGATCTTTAACAATTCCTTGCATTTTTACGACAGTTTACAACGTTTTAAAAGGATTTACAACGGAATTCTACAATAAAAAACTGAATTACCTTAAATTATTCCGAAAAAAGTTAAATAAAACCAAATAAAACTTTTTAAGCGAAAGTTCTACCGAATAGAACCGAATTCTCTGCCTTCTCTTTTTTCCCTCCCCATCTTAGCAGCCTAAACGAAATGTTTCTTCATTTTAAGAATGGCTGGAAAACAAGACATATCAACGGCATTAAAGCGCCAATTGCGCAGCGGCAAAGAGTACGAGAAACTTATGCCCGCGGTTAAATGCGAGAGCACCCCGCTTGGCGAGGGTGACACTTTTTTTACCGTTGATCAAATGCGTGCCTGGGTTGAAAAATACCGCTGGCAAACGGCAAAATTAGCCCTTGTTCTGGAAGGCCAATCACTACAGGGAACAATTGCTAACATCTATCAGTTCCTGTATGACCATGTACAATATACAGCCGATGGCGCGCTGCAACAGCTGCGCTCTCCGGCTTGTACATGGTTACAACGAAAAACGGGAACCGACTGCAAAAGTTTTTCGGTTTTCGCTTCTTCCATTCTTTCCAACCTTGGTATTAAGCACGCCATACGCCAGGTAAGGCAGCCGTATTTTTTTCCGGACGAATTCACCCACGTGTATGTAGTGGTTTACCAGGATCAAACTAAAGAAACATATTCAGAAAATGCGCCAACGTTTGTGATCGATGCCACTCGGCATCAAAACACTGAAGTAGAATACTTAGAAAAAGCAGATATTTTTATGCCTAAACTTATGCACGTTGGTTTAAATGCGCCTCAGGATGAACGCACCCAACGAATTATTGAGAATTTCGACAGTTTTTGTCATTTCCTTCTTAAAAAAGGTGCGCCAGAAGATCAGGTGATAGATCTGAGGAAGGCGGTAAATTATTACACTTCCAAGGGGTTTGATCCTCGTATTAACCTGGTATATGACGGGGTACAGGTAGAAGGTATTGTCTATCCTGTTAGTCTTACAGAATATGTGCCTTATTTGGCAATTAAACAGGCATTTAATAGCAACAGGGTTGTTGGGCTTACTGGTCTTGGTTTTAGCTTCAGCGATGCCTTCTCTTCCTTCTCAGGCAGTACTGCTTCCAATTCAACAGCAGTTAGAACAACCAGTTCTTCTTCCGGTTCCGGCAATGCCAATGGTGGAATAGTAGATGCCGGTTTGGATCTTGCAGCCGGGGCAATTCCATTTGGCGGAATCATAAAGGGGATTTTAGATAAACTGGAATTAAGTAAAAATATTTCCAATGTACTGAAATATGGCCTTTCAAGCTGGGGAGCTTCATTAACACCGGAAGAAATTAAAAAGCGTTTTGCTGAGAATTGTTATCCGTGGCTTCAAAAAATGCTTTCTGAAACCACAATGGAAAATGTGGACCGTCAGCTAACAGCTATAGATGCTAACCTTAGAGGTAACAATCACTTATTTAGAACCAGTCAGCACGAAAAGGCGAAATCTACAAAGCTGGCCAATGACTGGGCCGAAGCAGAAACAGAAAAGCTTCTGAAAGAGGTTATAGACGGATTTAACGCTCAATTTGAAGCTAATAACATTCGGGTTACAAAAAGAGCAGTGAAAGCGACTTCTTCGGAATTAAGAAACTACCCAATTCAAGGTTTTTCGTCCGGGAAAGATCTTAAAAAAGCCGCTCCCGACCGCCTAAACGAAATTGATTTTTACGTTTATACCGTAGATAAATCTTCTTTGAAAAGTTGGAACAATCAACAATTGTTGCAACAGCAAAATCAAAACAACAATACACCTACAACCACTCCAACAACTGGTAATACTTACCAGCCGGTAAACAGCAACGGCGGTGCAACGGCTGGCAACGGTAATGGCAACGGCCCCGTTGTAACCGGGCAGGGTGAGACAAAAAGCGGTAACGGCGGCATTATAGCCGCAGGGGTAGGCCTGGCATTATTACCATTTCTATTACCAATGCTGAAAGGCGGGGCAAAAACGGTTTCAAAACCTGCAAAAAAAGCTAAATAATGAGTTCTATAACTGCCATATTAAAAAGACTGGAAGTTAAGGCCATTGGCCCTGTAGCTGAAAACCTGAAGAACCTTCTTGCCGCCGCGGAAATTAAAACCACTTATGATGCCCAGGCGAATATTTTAGATACCGGGTTAAGCAGTGATGTGGCAGAATGGGTTAAAATCTTCCGCCCGTGGTTTTCAGGCTTAACAGAAAACTTATCTGTGGCAGATGATTTTGAAAGGCTTTCTGCTAACGAGTACACGGAAAAACTTAACCAGGTAATTGAAGCCCTGGAAGTGGCCCGTGCATATTACGCCCAGCAGGCCAATTTTGAAATAATCTCCAGCCTGGCAAAAGTGGCATTGCAAAAAGCGGCCATTTGCGAAATAGCGGCCCTGGCAGTTATTAAGGCATTTGAAGCTTCGCTTAGTCTGTACGGCTCCGGATTTTCCGGGAAAGAATTTGTTTCGGTTGAAGCGAATTTTTACGAGGGATCAAGGCCGGAACCTTACCAATGGCAGAAAAAAAATATCATTGTTAACCTTATAAATTTTAACAACGTGGCAGTAGATAATTCAGAAAACCAGGAACAAAAATTAGAAAGCAGGGTACCGCAATATTTGCCCTGGGTATTTACGGCAACTTTCGCCCTCATAGCGTGGAGCGCAGCCGCAAAAAAGTAATGTAAAAGCAGCAGTAACGGACAAGTAAATCAATTATTAATTAATTCTAAAAACAGAAATCTATGAAGTTCGGAAAAATAACTTCGAAAACAGCCAGCAGCAGTGCATTAACCTTGGGAGGTGCAGTAGCTGGCGGTGCTGTGTCCGGTGGTATTGTTGCAATGGTACCGGCTGAGCAAAAAACCTATGCCCGTGCAGGGATTGTAGCCGCGGGAACCCTTGGCGCTGCCGCTGTAAAAGGCACCACTACGGGAGACCAGGTAGCAAAATTCCTTCTTTTGGGGATGGCATTCTCTCAGGGGGCCGCTCTTATCAAAGAAGCCGCTGCAAAGCAAATGGAACCGGTAACCGAAAGCACCACCACTGCCAACAAATTTGTGGCCGGTATGGTAGGCCTTGCCTGCCCATGTGACGAACAGCGCCCAATGCTTGCCGCGCCAGTAATCAATTTTGATAAGCTGCCGGCACAAAGGCCAACGCCTCAAATTCAGGAAGTTTATAAAGAAGCAGCCGGAGGCGAAGCTTCTATGTTTTAACAACCAATTTTTATCAGTTTATAATTATTCATCACATCATCATTTATTAATCAAAAACGAACATTAAAATGAAAAATAGAGAAAAACTTTTAGCAGCAGCGGCTTTCCTTATTGCCATTGCAAACGCTTTTTCAAGCGAACTATCCGGCCTTATCGGATTGGAACAGGTAAGGCTTACCCGTCACACTGTTTTCGTAAGAAAAGAAGTGACTAACGCCGGTGGTCAGATCAGGATCATTGACGAAAACACGAAGAAAGTGGACGGCGTTTCTTCTATTTCTGAAACAAAGCTTCCAAAAAACCAGGCGCAGATCTTTGATAAGATTGCCATAGGGTTTGGCGAAGCTGATGCGCAAGGGGAAGAAGGTTCTGTAGATTATACAGCTTCCAAGGCTCCTGCCATTGCACGAAACGCAAGTATTGTTATTACTCAAAATGGGCGTGAAGTTCTGGATCTTCCTCTGGCAGATGTGGTAAAAGCAATTTCTCCAGGTTCTCCTGAAGATTATTACCATGACCTTGAAGGCTTCAATTATTTAGTTGACGATCAGCCTATGGAGTGGTACCTGAGACTTCCTAACGGAAAAGTATTGGCTCCATCTGCTGCCGGTAAATTCATTTACATGGAAGTAAGGCTGCAAGGTTTCAAAACTTCCAGAAAAGCCTAAAAAATAAAAATTTGGTTGGTTAATAGTGAAAAGCCCTGGCCGCTTATGGGTTCAGGGCTTTTTTAATTCTCACCTCAAAAAAATCACAAATGAAAAAAGTGGACTGGAAAACGCTGAATGTTACCCTTCCGGCAGGGCAAACCTTAGCTGAAAAAGAAATATCCCTTGATAAGGGAACGCGCATAGTTGCCGCGGCTACCTTCAGCGGCACAAAGGACAAAATCGTAAACCTGGAGCTTAAAGAAAACGGCAATACCGTTTCGGCGGCAATGGACCTGGATTTTTGGAAAAAAAGCAATGCCGGTTTGTATCTGGATGGTTTCAAACCTATCGAGTACAAGGGCGGATCTACTGTTAAGGCGGTTCTTTTCGCAGATACGGCTTTAGCAGCAGATATACCCGTGCAAATAGCCTTCGGAATAATCAAAGAAGATACCACGGCATGAACGGACTGAAAAAAGCTCACCTGGGATTTAAGAAGATCACTGAAGATACAACCTTCAGCATTAATGATATGGTAGAACCTACCTTCTACAATTTCGGAGCTGAAAACGTACGCGTATATCATACTGTAGTGAAACCGGGAGAAGCTTTTTCAGCCGGTTGTCACAACATGGTGATGCAAGGCGAATTCCCAATAGTATTCGAGGGCCAGGACAAAAGCAGCAGGAATTTGCTGTGCTATTACGGCTCTCCAATTGAAAACTGCGATTAATTACAATTATGGCAAAGCGAGATATAGCAGAAATTATAGAATGGCTAAGTAGAAATGAGCTTAACCGTCTGGAAGTGTATAATGTTGACACTGAAAAGCAAATTGAAAAAGCCCTGGGCTACCAGGACCTGAAAAAGTTTGATACGCCGTTAGGTTATTTTCTTGCCCTGGCAGAAAAAGGCATCAAAACCATTCAGGTACAGCGGAAGATCAAAAACGGCTCCAGCTGGAGAAAAGAAGGCTGCGGGTTGAACTTTGCCATAGACACAAGAAACGTTGCTGCAAGTGGTGGCCAGGCCTCGCCGGCTGCCACGCCGCAACAATTCAACAGCCCTTCACAGGGGCTTAACGGCGCGGCTAATTTTGGTTTAGGCTTACCGGAAATTATGAGCATGCGAAGCCAGGCAGACCGTTTTACGGACGTTAAGGAACTGGCAGAAGAACTGAAGAAAAGAAATGCCGAACTGGAGGCCGATAACAAGCGGCTGGAAAGGGAAAATATGAGGCTGGAAAATGATATAGAAAAGCAGTCCAAACCTTCCGCAGTCGATAAATTATTAGAAGCTTTTGCCGCAAATCCTGAAGCCATAATAGGCGGTATAGCCTCTTTAAAAGCTGGCCAGCAACCGGGATTAAACAGCCCTCAGCCACAAACGCCGCAGTTATCGGACACTAAAAGCCAGGTAGTCGATACCATTTCTAACCCTGGTATTCCTGATGAATGGGTAGCCGCTGCATACTATGTAATTGTTCAACATGCCAGCGGAAACAAGGAATTTCAAAAAGACTACGAAAAATTATTAATCAAATACAATCTCATTCAAAATGCCAGCAACGCTAATAGTAACGGGTAATAGCCCGGAAGAAGAAATCAAGAAAACCAAGGAATTAAGCTTCATTGCCAATAACTGTTCAGCACTTGAAATTGAAAGGCTGGGGAAAATGGCAAGAAGCCAAAAAGCCCGGGAAATGCTCAATAAAAAGTGGGCATTCCTGAAAACCTTCATTTAAACAATGTTTCCCTTATTAACAATAGCAAGCATGGCAGTATCTACAATGTCCTTAGCAAAGGAAAAGAATTTTATTCAGGAAAACTGGAAACCAATTTTAGGAATTGGAGCTACTATAGGCGTAACCTATGTGGTCTGGAATATTTACAAAGATTTTAAAAGCCCTAACGAGGATAAGTCCAATACTAAAGACAATACTCTGGTAGAAGATAAAAAACTTCCTCCTTCCAGTATTTCAGATGCACAGGCATTAAACATAGCGAATCAGTTGCAGGATGCTATGGGTACTATATGGTCAGCAAATGACGAAGAACGTAAAAGGATTAAGAGCTTGTTGTCTGGACTTACCTATAACGATTATATAAAAGTTTCAGATGCATTTGGAAAGCGAGGATATATCACAGCTACTGGTATTTCAAAAGATTCTGACTGGTTTGCACCAAAGAAAAACCTGAACTACTGGTTAAGTAAGGAATTACAACCTGAAGATTTTGCTCAACTGAAAAAGATAATTCCACAGGCATTTTAAATTATGATCACCAGGCAATTCAAAATAGTAGATGAATTCGGAAGTCCGCTGTACAAGGCGCACGCTTCCTTTTCCAATAGCAACGGTGCTGTTGCAAATTCCAGCGGCTATGTAATGTTGAACGGAAATCCTACCGACCAGGTAAGGATCAGTTTTGTTGGGAGAAAACCCAAAGTATTTTCCCTGGAGAGCATTCCTCCAGTGGTAACCTTAGAACTTAATATAGAAGAAATGCCAGAAGTAGTAGTACAATCCAACCCGAAGAAAGAAACGCCGAAATATTTGTGGCCGGCGATAGGTGCCACTGTTGGCCTGCTTATCCTTATGAGTGTAGGTTCAGAACCCAAAAAAGTAACATTGTAATGCTTATATACGAAGAAAATGTACCGGCCAGCTATAGAACTGCCTTTGTCGCAAAAGTGCGGGAAATCAGTACAAGATTAGGAATTAACCCTAACTGGCTTATGGCAATTATCAACTGGGAAAGCGCACGAAGCTTTTCTTCTTCTATCCGGAACCCGTACACCAATGCTACCGGGCTTATCCAGTTTATGCCAGATACGGCGATTGATCTAGGCACTACAATAGACCGTTTAGCCCGTATGACCGCAGTAGAACAATTGGATTGGGTGTACAAATATTACGTGAGGTACCGCTCAAAGCTGAAAAGCTATACGGATCTATACCTGACTACTTTTTATCCTGCCGCTGTTGGCAAAGCTGCCAGTTATGTACTTGGATCTACCGCATACCGTGTAAGAAGAATTGCAGAGCAAAATTCTTCTTTCGACAACAACGGCGATATGAAGATTACCAAAGGCGAAATTGAATCGGACATGCTGGAGAAGATCCCGGCTAACTGGATGGCCGAGTTTAAAAAAAAAGTAGTCTCATAAATTATTTACTGGTGGCCGGGATAGTGGCCGCCGGTTATGCGCTTGTACAGAGTGAAAAGGAAAACGACAATCTAAGAAAAAAGTAAAATGCCAGGATTAATAGTAGATAAAGTAGGTAAGGGAAGTGTAATTAACAACACTGAAATTCAATATGCTGCCCCGGTAACGAATATTGAAGATCTAAATGCACTTCCTGCCGATGCCAAAAAGGATAAGCAACGGCGATTTGTTCGCATTATAAATTCCTACTACTCCTATAATGCCGGAAACAATACCTGGAATATTGTTAATGAAGCCATAGAAAGCTCTAATTCCCCAAAGGTTTACGGCCCCGGAGTTAATGATCTACAGGAATTACAGTCAATCCCCCAAAAGGACCTAAAAGACCAGGAACATAGGTTTGTTACTCTTGAAAACGCTTATTTCTTCTATAATGGAGATTTAAACAAGTGGGAAAAAGTAGAACCGGAAACTGAAATTCCATTTGCTCCAAAAAATAAAGAACTTCCACGAGGTAAGAAGGATCAGCAGTATTTTATTACTGAGCATGGAACCAACAAAGTTATTCCAGATTATCTGCTAAAGCGGGGAATTATAGTTCAAACCCCGCGGGAATTTGATGTTGCGAGTAGTGCTGGGATTAATTTAGAGGAAGTTTATAAAAGGTGGGAGATGTTTTCTCATTACAACAATACCGTGCAGGGTGGTCTTACTGCTATTGGTGAAACCTCTCCGCCTAATTTTCCTGCATTAAACGAATTAGAGCCAAATGCAGAATATCGGCTTACCGCAGAAGAATTTTATAAAAAAACGGCTTGGGGTTATGATGCTATTAACGACAGGATCTTTCTGAAGAAGAACTATCATTGTTATACAGGTTTTATTTCTCCCCGAGAATTTGCTTATTACACATTTGAAGCTACTCTTTCCTCTTCAGATCCTGATGATGATTTTATGACTTTAGTGATAGCTTTCTGGGTAGATCCGAAAACAGGCTATGAACATACTCTTTCAGTGATCAGAAGTATGACAGGAAATTCCGGGCAAGGCAATTCTTCTTATCGACTGGTATATAACTTTTCCCAAACCACTGAAGAAACAATCATTGATGGAACCGCTTTGGCTCCTTATCCTATTGATGGTGTCGGCGGATGGAATACAACGGGACCTTCCAGGTTATCAGTCGTAAGAAATGGTAATACTTTTTATATCAAAACTTCTCAGTTTGGATCTACTAAAATTGATGATGCTACTTTAATGTCACTCAATTTAGAGGATTTTCCTCAACTAGAGGGGTTCACAGTTGCTAGTAAAGTAGGATTTGCTGCCAGGTCTCAAAAAAATGCCTTTTTTTCTAATGTGTATTTCACGGGGTTAACAGATTATATTTTCTGGTCTAAAGGAGATTTTTACGATACTTACGAATGGAACCTGGATTTAGAAGAGTTTATTTTACAAGATCCTCAAACAGTATTTTGTAAGGATTACTTCGGAATGAACCGGTTTGTAAATTCCTATATGTTCAATAAGCAATATTACATCACTGAAAGAGATGAAATTATTTGTTTTAAGGGGGATGAGGGTATATCATGGGATGCAAACAACGCACTTTCAATAGGTTCCGATAATAAGCCTTTTTTGAACCTTGCCGATTTAAATTCTGGTGCCAGTAATGATGTCCCATCTGCCTTGAAATTTAAAGCTTATCAATTAAGAAAAGAAATTACTTCATCGGTCATCACTAAAAGATATATATATGCTGGTATTGGGGAATCATTTGTACGGTGGAGCTACGATGAAAAAGAAGAAATTCTTTTGACGTTAGCAGGAACGACTGAATGGAGATGTGCATTTGAAGGTAGTGATGGAAGTATTTATTTCTCTCCATTAAACAGCACTTCTTCTTCCATAGCTGTTGGGGACCATGCATTGTACAGGTATAAAAATGGCATTGTGGAAAAGGTTCTTCAATTAGCCGATAGAGAATGTATTTGGGGTATAGATGAAGATGGATTAGGAAACATTTTTGCCGGAGTTTATTCCTTAGGCGCACCCAATGCAAAAGTTTATAAAACTTCTGACGGGGATTCTTGGGAAGTGTCATTTAGTGGATTATCGTTCAGGCACATTCACGATGTCCATGTAGACCAAACTACTAATAATGTTTATGTATGTGCTGGTGATGATTATGGAGCTAATTTAAATTATCGCAGTACCGATAATGGAGGAACCTGGGAAGCAATAATAACAGAAAAAGAGATCTCACAATTTACCGCTGTTTTGTCAACTCCTACTTCTAGATTGTTTGGTACAGACCAATCTCCAGTAGGACAAATATATAGAACTACAAATGATCAGGATTTAACTTTAGTTCTCGATACTCACTATCAAAATTGTTTCTTTTTAAGACAGTCTGATCTCACTGGTTATATATACGCAGGATTCAAACTGGATCCTTCAGGAACATCTGAAAACACAAATAATTTTTCTGCGGATATATGGGTTTCAAAAAATGACGGTGTTACTTGGGAACTCTTGTTGAGGGAAGAAAATTTATTAGCGGGAGAAGGTTTTTGGTTTGCTTCGGAATTTCACGAAGGCAATCTCATTATTGGTTTTCAAAAGCATTTCAGTTTCATTAAAGGAATAGCTATTACTGAAGACATTGAATTTTCCTATGGTGCATTTGGAATTGAAGGTACAAAAGTGAAACCTATGTTATTGCAAGCTAAAGAAGAAACAGTTTATCCTAATTTTCCTTCTACAAACTTGATTTTTGCCAATAACGGAGAAGACGGGGAGAATGGAATCATTACCGATTTGATAAATGGTGTTAATCCCATCACTTATCATATAAGAAAGAATTTAATTGGATTAATTGATAATGCGTTTGGTTTTGTTGGAAATTCATACGCAATTTTCCCTAAAACCAGCAATACTTCTTTTACTGACGGCACTACAGATTTACCTTTTGGAATAGCTATGAGAGTGAAGTTTGCTGAAGCTGATGGGGACTGCATGCTAATTTCCAGAATAAAGAGCTTAAGAGAATGGTACATCTATTCCATGCCGGATAAAATAGTTTTTAGGCTTTATTCTCAAAACAATTCATCTGTATTTATATCTAAGGAATACATCTTTGAGAAGAAGGTGGGTGTATGGTACGATTTGTTTTTTACCTATAATGGATCTCATGATTTTAGCGGTTTAAAAATTTACGTCAATGGAGTATCAGTCGGAGAAGGATCTATGACTGGAGCTTACGCAGGAATGAAAGAGTATACTTCAGGAACAACTGGAATAGGTACTTACCCAGGTGTTGGATTATTTTTTAAGGGAGCCCTAGACGGACTGTACATATGGAAAGATTATGAGCCAACATTGGCTGATGTAGAAGCGGCGAAAGGTAATTATTACAGATGATTTGCTGTAACAACCATAAAACAAGTATTAATTAAATCAAAAACCCATCAATCATGTCAACATCAACAAAACCAAAATTTCAGCAACTAATCGAAAAAGAAAGCTGGAAAAGCCAATTGCTTCAGGGGGCAATACTTGCCTTATTTCTTCTTCTTTTATGCTGGTGGGGAGATACCACTTCATTCTTAGCCGTTATGGCCGTGGCCCTTGTTGCTACTTTTAAAGAATATTATATGGAAGATCTTACCGGCGAAATCAATTACAGGAACTTTATGCTGTTTGTGCTGCCGGTGCTGTTAATTCACATCATCCTGCACTGGTAATCTATCTGCAGTAGCGCCATTTTTGGCGTTGCTCGAGTAACGTCAATTATAACGTTGCTGGCCAAGGAACAAATTTTAATCATCAATCATTCACCTGCCTACCGTCAGGCAGGTCAATTATCATCACATCATCATGAAAAAACTTTTCACACTATTATTCGTATTCATTTCCTTTTCTTCTTTTTCCCAGGAAGAAAACCGTTTTGCACAAGCCGCAAAAGAAGCCGCAGAAATTGCAGAGCAGCAACCGGAAGTAATTGCATTTGAAAAAAGGCTTCAGGAAGATCTTGCTGAAATACGGGAAATTTCCGAAGATCCGGAATATATAGAAATCAAAGTTACCGCTTCAGTTCTGGAAATATTTAACGGTTCCGCGCTTGTGGTAAGTTCAGATTATGCCAAGCATTTCAAAGTCAATACAGCGGCCCTTCAAAAAGGTTGGGAATACTTCTTTCGCCTCAGGGTTAATGCTTCAGATAAAAAGCTGAAACACTGTAGCGGCTGCACCGGTATTCTGGATGCCGAAATTATTGGCTATTCCATAAGCCCCGGGCAGGCAAAGAGAAATATCCTTCAAATTTCAGAAGATCAGGGGGAAGGTTATAGCCGCAGCCCTCGATACAATTAGTAGAACACAAAGCCCCCGCCTTATGTTAATTCTCCAAACCCCGCCTATAAGCGAAGCTACGGGAATACTCAGTATCGAAAAAATAACAGTGCTGGGTATTCTTACGGCTATTATTATCTATTTAATCTGGCAAACCTGGCAGCTGAAAAAAGAGCTAAAGGATGAACGCCAAAAAATAGGTCAATTAGTAGATGAACACAAACAGGATCTTAAAGAAGATAAAAAAGATACTGTAGAAATGGTAAACCGGTACCATAGCCTTGTTTTACAATTATCAGCTGTCAATAATGGAAGGCAAAGACAAAAATAGTCATCGGGAATATGTGGAGAAATACCGCAGACAGCGAGAAAAAATAAGGGCATTCTTGGCAATTATTGACCTGCAAAAAAATGCTCTTTTTCCACCTGAAGAAATCACAGAAAAAAGCCTCACCTAATGTTTGTAAGCAAAATCAAAATAGGAATAAAGGACGTAATTATTGTTGTCCTGGCGGTTCTGCTGTTTCTTTCCCGGTGTGGCCGGGAATCGGATGATCCGGAAACTTCTACGGAAACCACTATTACAGAAAAAGTGCTTACTGAAGTCGATAGCTCCAGTGTTCCGGGAATTAAAGACCGGGAACCTGAAGAAGTTTCAGTTTTGGAAACTCCGCAGCATGTGGAAGTGGTACCGGAACCGGAAAAGCTTTCCCCGGAAGAAAAGAAACTGGTTAAACCGGCTTTTCGTTACCGGGACACTACAAGTTTTGGAAATGCGACCGTGTATAGCGATATTTTATCGGAAGGCCGAATTCTGAAGCTGGATCTTAAAACTTCCATTGATCACCTGGAAAGGACAATTGAAACCACAAAAAAGACCACCAGCAATGCAGGCGGTCTTTTTCTTTCTCCATCAGTTAGCTATGCTCCCGTAATAGGTTTAGAAGCGCTGGAGGTGAATTTGAATTTCATCAAAGGCAATATCGGTTTTGGTTTTGGCGGGTTCTATAATATTAGGTCAAATACTCCTGGCATCAAAATAATATTTCACAAAAAACTATTCTAATGAACATTAAAACAATCCTTAGCCTCGGGGCCTTAGCAGCTACCGGGGCAATATATTTCGGAAAAGGAAAATATGACGAATACAGTGCAGTTGCAAAGCAAATGCAATTCAACCTTAAAAACGTTAAAATTCATAATCCCCTCCAGGGTACGCTTAGGGTAGATGTAGAAATTGTGAATCCTACGCCTACCGCGGTTAATGTTCCGGGAAAATTAATTACCATTAGGAACATTCATTTTTACACTCTTTCCGGACAACTGCTTGGAACGGCCAATGCCAATATTAACGATATATCATTGCCGGCAAATGCTTCCAGGTTAATTCAGAATATTCCCGTACAGCTTAGTATGAAAAATATAGGGAACAGCTTTTCAGAAGTGCTGGATATAGCCCAGGATAAAAACAAGCTACAGATAGCCGCAGATATTGAAGCCTTTGGAAAATCATTCACCGTTAACGCCTAAGCTATGGAAAACGCAGTACAAGAATTCAACGGCCTTAACGGTACCGTTGCAGACCGGACAAAACTTAAGAGAATAGCCGTTGCAGCCGAATTGCAGGGCCAAACGATGATTGCAGCCAAAATTGAAAAGCTGCTTCGCGAAAATCCCGAAGATAGCGAGTTTGATATTACCCTTTCCCAAAAGGAAATCGAGCGGCTTCCGGAAGAATGTTTGGGCGGTTTAGAATGTCTTCTTCCGGACGAAGATTTTGAAGGCCTGGAAAAAGCGGTTTCTCCTGATGAGATCTACCAGTATATCACAGATTTGATCATTAACACCATCAAGAAAGTAGGGGATCTACCCTGGCAGCGCGAATGGAAAAAAACTTCGCTTTTTAACGGCTACCAGGCACTTAATTTTGACAGCAAAAAAGGCTACCGCGGCATCAATTTTTTTCTTCTGAATTTTGAAGTTAAGGAGATTGACGGTGAAGATACTTTAGTTCCCATCCAATTTACCAATCCTTTCTTTCTGACCTTTAAGCAAATTGAAAAGCACGGCGGGAAACTTAAAAAAGGTTCCACAGGTAAGAGAGTAATTTATTTTACCCAACTCTACCATTATGAAGAAAAGCAGCCTGATGGGCAAATTCTGAGCTTTGGATCTTATAACCAAAAGAAGTTCTTAGCCTGGATAAAGAAAAACCAGCACAAACTTCAGATCCTGAAACGCCAGGGATGGACCATTGAACGGCTTGCACAAGCTTATATTCCTATCCTGAAATATTATAATGTTTTTCATGCTGAAGATGTAACCGGGATAGACTGGGGCCTTATTCCGAAAAATGAAAATGCCGAAAAACCGGAAAAGGAAAGAATTACAATTGCAGAAAAAGTAATTGAAAAATTCCCGAACCCGCCAAAGATCATGTACAAGGGAGATCAGCCGGCTTATTATCCTAAGCTCGACCAAATCCTAATGACACCCATTGAAGCCTTTAAAGATGAACAAAGCTATTATTGTACATTTTTTCACGAATGTGTTCATTCTACCGGGCATAAAAGCAGGCTTGGAAGGAGCGCCATTACATTAGGAAACTTAGCAACCAAACGAGATAATGCTTTTGAAGAATTAATTGCCGAAATGGGAGCTGTTTTTCTTAGTGCTGAAACCGGGATCTTATTCAGCACCTTGGATAATTCCGCTAAATATTTAAAAGGCTGGAATAAGCGACTTGTGGCACAGATGGAAGAAGATAACCGTTTCTTTTTCCGTGCTGCCAGTGCAGCGCAGGCCGCTTCAGATTTTATTCTGGATCGCGACAAAGAAGGCGTACCGGCTTATCAAAATTCACTTATAAGTGAATCGAAGCCTGAGAAAGGGCCAAAAGAAGGATCTAAAAAAGGGCCAGAAGATAATAATTACCCGTTCAGCCCTTCAGATATTCCTTATGATACCGCTTACAATGCTCACCGCGGCACTTCTTTTTCTCCGGAAAAAAGAGCCAAATCTGAGCAGAACAGTTATTTCCAGTTTCTTAAAGACACCTATGATCAGCTGAAAGCTAAGGCTGAAAAAACCGGAAGACTGGAGGAATTTGAAAATAATTTTCCAAGGTTCCAGGATGGCTATAAAAAGCGATTCCTAAAGCATTTGGAAAGTAAAAATGGTTTGATGTCTACAATGATTACCGGTCCCGCAAATTTCCCGGTGAGGCGAATGGAAAAGAAAAACCAGACCATTTATAAACGACTTACGGAATTAGTGGAGTATGGAGATAAAGCCGAAAAATATATCCTGCCGTTCAAAAGTACGGCTATTAAGAGCGGGAAAGAAGATACTGTTACCAGGCTAAAAGCCAAGCTGGAGAAATTAGAGGCCGAACATCAAAAAATGAAGGATATTAATAAGATCCTTCGCAAATACCAGGCAAAGAAGTACAGCCAGGAAAAACGCGACAAAGGAGTAATTGAAGAACTACAGAAGTTCGGTTATTCTGAAGCAACGATTAAAAAAACCTTCCTGGGAGAAAAGAAGCTTCCCGGCTTTATGCTATCCAACAGCAATGCAAATATCAAAAGGATAAAAGAGCGCATTGCCCAGGAAGAAAGGCTAAAGAGCCAGGAGAGTAAAACAGTAAAATTTCCGGGCGGTAAAATTGAATTTAATCCTGGAATTAATAAAATTCAGATCCATTTTGATGATAAACCTGAAAAGGAAGTCAGAAGCTTTCTAAAAAAAGCCGGACAGGCCTATAAATGGTCACCAAAAAACAAAGTTTGGCAACGCCAGCTAAGCACTTATTATCGATATAACCGGCAGGATCTATTTGATTTTTTGGGAGTGAAGAAGGAAACTGAGAAAGCTCCGGAAAAAGAAAAGGTTTCCCCTGGCAAATCCCGCTTAAATGAGCATCAAAAAAAAGATGATGCTATAAGTAACAAACTGACAGCAAGTCAAAGGAGTAAAGCCCGCGAAGAATGGAATAAACTTGAAAAGCCGGTAGAGTGGGAAGCTTTTTTAGAAGGTTATGCTGCTAAAAATTCACAATTGGAAAAAAATCCCAAGCCTAAAGCTGGAGATCAATTAGGCTTATTTGGTGCAAAGAAAAAAAAAGGCCTAAACGCCCCGGCAGAACCTGAAGCTGTTCCTTCTACCCCTCAAATAATGACTAAATCTGAATTTCTTGAGGAAGTAGAAAAAATGAAGGAGAATAAACCAGTAATCCAGGAGCCAAAACCTTTACCGGCACAACCAAAACCGGTAAAGAATTCCAAAATTAAAAACATGGCCGCCGCGCCAGACGATAAGCCTGCTGAATTTTATAACGTTCCCGGCGAGTTTGGAAAGTTTCTCCAGGCAGTAGAAAAAAAGCCAAAGGAAAGTGTAGTTATTACCTTAGACGGAATGCAGGGAGCCGGTAAAACTACCACGCTGTACAAAGCAATGAATGATTTTGCCTCCGGGCGGTTAAGATCCCTTTTCGCCAGTTTGGAAGAACACCCGGAAAGTTCCCTGGCTTCAGATAAGCGCGACAAATATATTTCTCCGGAAAATCAGCCTTACATCGATATGATAGGGGATTTAGATTCGCAACAGGAATTCTATTCCTTAATCAAGGACTATGATATAATTTTCATCGACAGCTGGCAAAAGCTTCTCCGCATGATCGGGAACATTCGTCTGGATGAAGATCTACGGAAAAAGTTTGACGGGAAAGTATTTGTGATCATTTTCCAGCAAACCACGGACGGAAGAACCAAAGGCGGTGCTGAAGTAGTATTTGACGGTGATATTATCATTAAGATGGTGAAGGAGGCAAAGTTTGCAGACAATTACGCCTACTTTGATAAGAACCGGTACACCAAAGTGCCTATAGAGCAGATCCGCTATAACATAGCCTCCGGGACCGTTTACAATCCTGAAGCCACTACAGATGTTTCAGATGTGGAATTTGAAGAAGTAGAAGAGCCATCAACAAATAGTAGAACGCCGGAATTTGATCCCGGCGGGTTGATAATTACCCCGATTGATTAAAAAGAAAAGCCCTGGTATTCCGGGGCTTTTTTGTTGTAGATCCTGTAACGCCAAAACCGGCGTTGCTGCCTGGTACCGCATTGTCAAAAATGGCGTTAGGATATTGTGAGGTGGCCAGGAGCGTCAAAACCGGCGTTGCGATATCAGCTTTATCCGGACACAACGCCAAATTTGGCGTTACCTTCCGGTAAAATAACGCCAGAAATGACGTTACTGGAGTAGCGTTGGAAATGGCGCTGGATGATCAGATTTCCAAAGTTGTAAGTTCGCTGTGATCCTGTGGAGTGTATTTTTTCAGGTTCCGTAGATAAGTACGGACTGCTTTTTCTGTTTTATGCCGGGTGATGGGCATAATTTTATGAACGATTTCGGTTTCAGAATAGCCCATCTTTTGAAGGTTCTCCTGGATATTCCCAATACTGGAATGCCTGAAGCTGTAGAGGCCGTATTCTTCACCAAAGCCCAAAGCTTCTTTTACCTTGGCAAAGCGTTTTCCCATATAACCTACTTTGCTGTTTAATTTGCTGTTCCATTCCCCCGGCCGGCCTTCAGGAGTGAAAACATAATAATCCAGGGGGAATTTCTCCAGTTGCATACTTTCAATTACCGGCTTAATTTTTTCCGTAATTTTTACCGTTGCCAGGATCTCTGTTTTTGTTTCTACTTTCAGCACAAAATCAATTACATTAAGATCCTTTATTTGTAGTCGCAATATTTCCCGCGGCCTCAAAAGGCATGATGTTATAAATGGAATGAATTTCAGCAGGTAAGGATCATTCTCCTGTAAATATTCTCTAATACGTTTAATTTCCTTATTGGTGAAAGGAGTGTTTTGCTGCGGATCTATTTCCAGTTTGGGAATATCCTTCACAAAATTGTGTTCAATAATCCGCTTATTTTTCAGCTGGGTAAATAAAGAAGAAAGTAACCGCTTATGATTTTCTATGGAAGCATTGCTAAGAGGCTTATTTTTGTCGGTTTTATATTCCAGGAGCAAATAATCATAATATTCATAGAATTTTTCCAGGTCGAATTTTGGTACCGGCAAACCCAAATATCCTTTTTTCTTTGCCCAGGATTTAAAAAATTCCAAGCGTACGGTATAATCGGCAACCGTACTTTCTTTTTTATTGACAGATCGCAGCTGGAGGGCGTAGTCCATAGCTTTCTCCAAAGTCATAACTTTAGATTTCGCCTTTTTCTCTACTTTTTTGTTGAGAGGGTTCCAGCCTCTTTCCAGCATTATTTCGGTAGCTCTTATAAGTGCTGCACCTATAGCCTTCCTTTCCTTTACGGTTTTTGCCCGGTTAATTTCCTTATACCGTTTAATTTTTATGTCCAGGTTGTCCGTTTCCGGGTTTCTCCACAAAAACCATACATACCACCTATTACCCGGCTTTACAGTCGGGACCTTTTTCCCGTTTTTTTCTTCCGTGGGAATGTAAAGTTTAGGCTGTGAATACTGAGGTTTGTCCAAAGTTATCTTAATGTAAGTTGGCTCGCTTGTTGGCTCGATTTTGAAATACCGTTCTTTTTTCATCGCAAAACAGTATTAGCCAAAAACAAAGAAACCCCTTTGTTTAAAGGGGTTTCAAGCTTTCTTTTTATGGTGGTGCCTCCAGGAATCGAACCAGGGACACAAGGATTTTCAGTCCTTTGCTCTACCAACTGAGCTAAGGCACCAGTTGCTTTTGTAAGCGGTGGCAAATATAATTTCATTTTTAGTAACTGGCAAAATAAATTTTAAAAAAATGCTTTTGTATTTTAGCGGCTTCAGTTTCTAAAGCATGAATTTAGTAGTAGATATTGGGAATACTTCAGTGAAAGTAGCTGTTTTCCAGGATGCTGAACTCCTGGAGAAAACTTCTTTTTCGCTGAAGGATTTTTCAGAAAAAATTTCAGAAATAAAGAAAAAATATCCTCAAACAGGGGCTGCCATACTTTCCAGTGTGGTTAAAGATGTGAAAAATGAAGTAAATCTGCTTCAGAAGGGCCTTTATTTTCTTCAGCTTTCGCCAGATCTTGCCCTTCCTTTTAGAAATTGTTATGCCACGCCGCTCACCCTGGGAAAGGATAGGATTGCTTTAGCGGCAGCTGCTGTTGCCGCTTTTCCGCAGAAAAACGTCCTGGTGATCGATGCCGGAACATGCATTACCTATGATTTTAAAAATGCAAAGGAAGAATATCTTGGCGGCTCCATTTCACCCGGTTTGGAAATGAGATTTAAGGCACTGCACAAGTTTACCGCCAATTTGCCGTTATTAACTACAGAGGAAGATGTAAAATTGATTGGAGATTCTACAAAAAGCAGCATTCTCTCCGGCGTGGTGAACGGAATGCTTGATGAGATTGACGGCACCATAAATGCCTACAGATCAAAATATGAAGATTTAACAGTTATTTTTACGGGTGGGGATGAGCAATTTTTGTCTATGCGGTTAAAAAATGGCATATTTGCGAACTCAAATTTTCTCTTGGAAGGACTAAACTACATTTTAGAATTTAATAGAACTCAATGATCAAACGATTTATAGTAATCGTCGCTATTCTTTCTTCCGCCTTGGCGGCTGCACAGGAAAACATCTCTTCTCCATATTCATACTACGGCATAGGACTTACCAATTTTAAGGGGACTGTGGAAAACAGGTCTATGGGGGGATTGAGTATTTTTTCAGACAGTATCCATTTGAACCTTCGAAATCCGGCTTCTTACGGCAGGTTGCGGCTTACTACATATTCCCTTGGAGCGAGCCATCAGCGAACAAAACTACAGACAGATGATGAGCAGGATAACGCCAAAATATCCTCCCTGGATTATTTAGGTTTGGGTATTCCAGTGAGTAACAAGCTCGGTTTTGGGCTTGGGCTGGTGCCTTACACCGCGGTGGGTTATCGCATTCTTGATATTAATGAAGATGTTGCCAGCAGGCTAAATGGGCGTGGCGGGATGAATAAGGTTTTTCTTTCCGCAGGTTACGAAATTAATAAGAACTTCAGCATTGGGGTGGATGCCAATTATAACTTCGGAAATTTCCAGAACCGAAGAACGGTAAGTCGTGAAGGAATTCAATTTGGAACTAGGGACATAAGCCGTTCGGATATTCTGGGATTTAGCTTTAACTTTGGTCTGGATTACCAGGCGATGCTATCTGATGATTTACAGCTTCATGTAGCGGGAACTTATGCTCCTGAAGTGGAGCTGACCTCTGAGAATTTCAGGGAGCTTTCCTCTGTTGCTTTTATTTCCAGTGGGGAGGCAATTGTGGAGTCCCGGGAACTTGATGTTGAAGATACCAACTTTTCTCTTCCTGAACAATATACTATTGGAGCGGGAATAGGAAAGCCAAGAAAGTGGTTTGTTGGTGCAGAATATAATGGGATTGGCAGAAGTTCTTTCCTGTTCAATTCGGTTACAGACGATGCAGTATATACCGATGCGGCTCAATATAGGTTAGGAGGTTATTTTATTCCGCGGTATAATTCTTTTACGAGTTATTTTAGCAGGATAGTTTACCGTGGCGGTTTAAGATATGAGGAAACAGGCTTAAACCTCAACGGGGAAGGCATAGATGAGTTTGGCATATCTTTTGGAGTGGGCATACCTGTAGGAGCACAATTCTCCAATTTAAACCTAGGAGTTGAGTATGGACAGCGCGGTACAACATCTTCGGGATTAATACAGGAGGATTATTTTAAGATTTCGATAGGGTTGTCTTTAAATGATAAGTGGTTCGAAAGAAGAAGATTTAATTAACCAATATAAACAAGTAAAAATGAAAGCGAGATTTATAGCATTAATAACCGGTGCATTATTGGGGTCGGGTGCTTTAAGTGCACAATCTAACGATTGTCCTACTATGGCAGCTTTGGCTTATGACGATGCAAAAGCAAAGAATTACGATGCGGCATATGAGCCTCTTAAAAATGTTATGGAGCAATGCCCGGAGTATAGCCTTGCAACATACCAGTACCTGGAGAGAGTGCTTGAAGATAAAATCAAAAAAGCGTCTGCAGACGCGCAAAAGAATCAATATATAAATGAACTGGTTTCTGTTTGGGAAAAGCGCCTGGAACTTTACCCTGAAAAGACCAGTAAAGGTAAAGTCTATGGTGATATAGCCCAGCTTAAATACGATAATAAACTGGGTTCAAAAGAAGAACTTTATAATGCTTTTGACAAAGCTTTTACTGAAGATCGCGAAAACTTTACCAGTGCAAAAGGCCTTTATGCTTATTTTGACCTGATGGTGGAAATGCAGGACGCCGGGGAGAGAGAACTTCAGGATGTGTTTGACATTTACGACAGGGTAATGGCTAAAATTGAAGAGGAAGAAAATGACGCGGCAGAAGAGCTTGCTCCTCTTTTAGAGAAGCAGGAAGCAGGGGAGGACCTTACTTCAAAAGAAGAAACAAAAATCAAGTATGCCGAGATTAACCTTGGGAACTATAATGCCGTGAAAAATGCATTGAACGCCAAATTAGGTGCAAGGGCAGATTGTGATAATTTGATTCCTCTTTACAAGAAAGATTTTGAAGAGAAGAAAACCGATGTAGACTGGTTACAGAACGCGAACGCAAGGCTTTCAGCTAAAGATTGTACTGAAGACCCGTTGTTCTTCCAGGTTTCTGAAGCATTGCACCAGTTGCAGCCTTCTGCAAGTTCTGCTTACTCTTTGGGTCAGTTAGCTGAAGCTGATGGTGACAGGGCAAAAGCTTTGGATTACTACAATGAAGCTGCTGAGCTTGAAGAAAACCCAAGTGATAAAGCTAAGATCTACTATAGAATAGCAAGTAACTATAAAGAAAGAGGCAGCTTTGGCCAGGCAAGAAATTTCTACAGAAAAGCTTTAGATGCCAAGCCTTCTATGGGTACAGCTTACCTTCAGATAGCTAATATGATCGCTCAGAGCGCGAACAACTGTGGGGACGATGCGTTTACTAAGAGAGCTGTTTACTGGCTGGCTGCAGACTATGCATCCAGGGCAGCACGGGTAGATCCTTCTATCGCCAGCAATGCTAACCAGGCTGCTGCAAGTTACCGTGGCAGGGCTCCACAAAAATCTGATGTATTCCAATCAGGTAGAAGTGCAGGGGAAGCCATCTCTATAGGATGTTGGATTGGTGAGACTGTTCGTATCCCTCAAATGTAATATGAGATTAAAATATAACCACATAATTTCTGGCATTGTCACGCTTATAGGCGTGACAATGCTTTTTTCATGCCAGGGTAATTTAAACGAGGTAAGGGAAATGGACCTGCAGGGAGATTCTCCCCAGGCTGTTGCCGAAGGGCTAAACCTTAAATTCACCGATTCCGGCAGGCTGGTGGCAATCCTGCGTAGTCCCCAAATGTATGACTATACCAATAAGAATTTTCCGTTCAGGGAATTTCCTGATGGTTTGGAGGTGGAGTTCTTTGATGAGAATAATGAAAAAAACACCATCACTTCAGATTACGGGATTATCTACGACGAAACAGGCTTGATAGATTTAAGGGGAAATGTGGTAATTGTAACCAGTGACAGCACCCAGCTGGAAGCCAGTCAGCTTTACTGGGACCAGAATAAAAGCTGGGTTTTTACCGACAGGCCCAATACAATAAAATTTCCTGACGGCGGGGTGAACCAGGGACAGGGTTTTGATTCTAACCAGAATTTCGGTAATTTCCGGTCAAGGACAAATATTGGGGTGCAAATTTTAGATGAAACAGAAGAAGAGGATGAGTAAATATTTCAAGTTTTTTGAATATGCCTATCTGGTATTCGCGGCTTTCTTTATTTTTGAAGCTATAAGAATCTGGAATACCGAGCGCAGCCGCGCCTATGTATTTCTCTTTTTTGTAGGTATCTCAATTTTCATGTTCTTTTTTAAAAGACGTTTCCGGCAGAAGTATAAGGACCGCAACGAAGAATAATTCCTATGGATGTAGAAATCTTGATTATTGTTCTTTCTCTGTTGCTTTCTGCTTTTTTCTCGGGAATGGAAATCGCCTATGTTTCTTCCAACAAGATTTTTATTGAAATTGAGAAGCGGCAGAATGATTTTTTGGCAAAAGTCTTAAAGCGCCTTACAAAAAAACCGTCCAAGTTTATCGCCACCATGCTGGTGGGCAATAACATTGCGCTGGTGATTTACAGTTTTTTTATGGGGGATTTGCTCATGGAATGGCTAAGCGGGATACAAACGGCAGACGACAGTTTCCTTAATTATCTTATCGTAGATCTAAGCCTTCTCACCCAAACCATAATTTCTACCTTAATAATTTTGGTTACGGCAGAATTTCTTCCCAAAGTATTTTTTCAGATTTACGCCAATAATATGCTGAAGTTTTTTGCAGTGCCGGCTTATTTCTTCTATGTGTTGTTCAGCTTTATTTCTTCATTTGTGATCTGGGTTTCGGATCTTGTGCTGAAAAGGTTTTTTAAGACTGAAGGGGATGAGGTGCAGCTTGCTTTCAGTAAAGTGGAACTGGGAAATTTTATAAGTGAACAGATGGAAACCGTGGAGGAAGATGAAGAAGTAGATTCCGAAATTCAGATTTTTCAGAATGCGCTCGAATTTTCAGATATAAAAGCCCGGGAAGTCATGATTCCGCGTACAGAAATCATTGGTGTGGACCAGAAAGAAGATCCGCGGGATTTAATTAACAAATTTACCGAAACGGGACTTTCCAAAATTCTGGTTTATAACGAGACCATAGACGATATTATTGGTTATGTACACTCTTTTGAACTTTTTAAAAAGCCATCCTCTATAAAATCAATTTTATTGCCGGTAATATTCGTGCCCGAAACCATGTGGGTTAAAGATGTGCTGAATATCCTTATTAAAAAGCGGAAAAGTATCGCTGTGGTTATAGATGAATATGGGGGCACCAGCGGTATGATGACGGTGGAGGATATTGTGGAAGAGCTATTTGGCGAAATTGAAGATGAACACGATTCTGCCATTCTTATTGAAGAAAAACTTGGGGAGAATCATTATAAATTTTCAGCTCGCACTGAAGTAGACTATGTAAATGAAACCTATAAACTCGAAATTCCAGAAGGGGAAAACTACGAAACCCTGGGAGGTTTTATTGTGCATCATACCGAAGAAATTCCGCAGCAGGGCGAGGTCCTGCAAATAGAGAATTTTGAATTCCGCATCCTGGAAGTTTCCAATACGAAAATTGAACTGGTGGAGGTGAAAATTAAACCGGCCGACTAGGAATATTGAGTTAATATTTTGCTAATTATTAGTTTTATTATTAGGCTAAAAACACTATTTTCGCCCACTATATTTTGATAAATAACAATTAAAAATGGCAGTATTAAATAAAATCAGGCAGCGTTCTGTTTTTCTGATTGTGATCATCGCATTGGCATTATTTTCATTCGTGTTGGCCGACGTGATCCGTAACGGGGGCTTATCTTCCCAAAAGTCACAAAACGTAATCGCATCTGTAAATGGTGAGGAGTTAAGCAGAGAGGAATTTGCAAGACAGGTAGAGGCGCTTCAGCGTAACAGTGGCGGGAGTATTAGTACTACGCAGGCCGCCAATCGTGTTTGGGACCAGCAGCTAAGGCAGCTCATTATTGAGGACCAGCTGGAGGAAATTGGCCTTAGGGCAGAAGAAGACCAGATCACGCAAATGATCCGGGCGCAAATGTCCAATAATCCTAATTTTGTTAATGAAGCCGGGATTTTTGATGAAAACAGGCTAAGGGAGTATGTTGCCAATTTAAGAGCTACTTCTCCGCAGGCTTATGCGCAATGGGAGCAGTACACTCAAAATATGGCAGAAACTGCCCGCCAGAGTTTGTATCTTAATATGATTAGTGCAGGTGTTGGCGCGACGCTGACTGAAGCTGAGCAGGCCTACAGGATGCAAAATGACAATATAGACCTTCAGTTTGTGCAAATCCCTTATTCTTCAGTGCCAGATGACGAAGTAGAGGTGAGCAAATCTGAAATTAAAGAGTATATCAATAATCATTCTGCGCAGTTTGAAACAGAGAAATCTGTAAACCTGCAATATGTGTTTTTTGAAGAAAAGGCTTCTTCTGAAGACAGGGCAGAAGCGAAACAGGCAGTTACAGAATCACTGGAAAGCAGGGTGGAATTTAATTCCGCTTCAAAAAGCAACGATACCATAGCCGGTTTCAGGAATACTGATAATATTGAAGATTTTGTTAACCAGTATTCAGATTTGCCTTATGCAGATCGTTTTGTATTCAAAAGTGATCTTCCAAAGGGAATTGCAGACGAGATTTATAATCTTTCAGAAGGTGAAGTTTTTGGCCCGTATGAAGAAAACGGATACTGGAAGGCTACAAAATTATTGGAGACAAAGCAAATGCCCGATTCTGTAAAGGCAAGCCATATCCTTATCACCTACCAGGGAACACAGATAGATCCTGATGTAACCAGGACAAAGGAAGAAGCGCAGGCTTTGGCTGATAGTCTTGCCGGGGTGGTAAGAAGGGACGAATCCAAATTCGCTGAACTTGCTTCCCAGTTTTCTTCAGACCGTTCTAATAAGGAAGAAGGCGGTGATCTTGGATATTTCTCTCCGGGAATGATGATCCCTGCTTTTGAGAATTACGTTTTCGAAAATGAAGAAGGTGATATTGGCGTTGTGGAAACCGAAGTGGGATATCATGTGATTTCCATAGATGAGCAGACAGATGAGGAGAAAGCGGTAAAAATCGCCACAATCGCTAAAGAAATTGAGCCTTCAGAAAGGTCCAGGAACGATCTTTTCAACGAGGTGACAAAATTCCAGATAGCTGCGGGAGACAATAATTTTGCTGAACAGGCAAAAAGCAGCAATTATGAGGTAAGAACAGCGAGAAGCGTGAAAGCTCTTGACGAAACCCTTCCCGGGGTGGGCGCTCAGCGTAACGTGATCCAGTGGGCTTTCCAGGAAGATGTAAATTCCGGGGATGTGAAGCGCTTTGATACTCCAAACGGCTATGTGGTTGCCCAGGTAACCGCTAAAAATGATGCCGGCGTAACCAGTGTTGAAGAAGCTTCTTCAAGGGTTATTCCTATTATCACAAAACGTAAGAAAGCTGAAATTATAAAAGAAAGAATCAGCGCAGGATCTTTGCAGGAAATTGCTGAAAATCAGAATGTGGTTGTTCAGAACGCGAGTGCAGTAAATCTTGCGAGCCCAACTTTGGCTGGTGCCGGAAGAGAGCCGGAAGTGGTTGGTGCTGCGTTTGGACTTGAAGCTGGGGAAATGAGCAAACCTGTTGCAGGTGAAAAAGGAGTATATGTATTTAAAGTAACCAACAGGACTGAGGCTCCTGCCCTTAACTCTTATAATGCTGTTGCACAGCAGGAAACTGCGCGCCGCAGGCAAACTGCAGGTTCAAGGGTCTTTGAAGCCTTAAAGAAGAAAGCTGATATTGAAGATAACAGGGCTAAGTTTTATTAGTCGGTAAAGTTTTAAAATGTAAAAAGCCTCCCACCTGGAGGCTTTTTTGTTGCTGATATTTAAGGTCGAGATCAAAATGAAAAACTACCAGCAAAAGCTCCTCTCTCTTTTCAAGGGAAGGTGGCATTCCGTTAGAATGAAAGGCGGAGTCAGGTTAATGCGATTAAAAAGCTCCTTCCCTTTTTTAAGGGAAGGTGGCATTCCGTAGGAATGACGGAAGGGTAAAATTAATATCTGTACTTTTTTAAAAGTTTATACTCTTTCTCTTACTTCATTGCTGAAGTTTTGGCTGCTAAAGAACCATATCTTCATAACTGATAATAATCTCATAACCTTTTTTTCTGAAGTACGCCTTTTCTTCTGCCCCGCCGGTAGCCATTATAAAATCACCTCCCCAGCCGCCCAGGCTTTTAATTTTCCTGGAATAATCCTTAAATAAGTCGGTTTTCACCTTTGGAAGCTGAATGACCTTTGAAATCAATGTCTCATGTATTTCCATAAGCATTTCAAATTCTGAAATTTCTGTGCAATCTATAAATTGTAAAGTAAGATTGGAGATTTTTTCGATAAGAACATCCATATTTTCCTGCGGCTGATTCCTGAAATGGGCGATTGCCTGGCGGCTGTTCTGTTTCCGGTTAAGGTAAACAAAAAATATTTCGTCTTTAAAGTCAGGGTCAAAATGGGCTTTTAGAACCTGACGTTCATTTTGCCCAATTTGGTACGTTAAAGGTGAATTATGTTGTGCGGCCGCGATATCAAATCCGCTGCCCCCAAAGGTTTTTTCCAAAAGTTTGTACGCATCTATCTCAAACCACTGCGCAATATTATTAATTAAAGTTGAAGAAGTACCAAGGCCCCAGTTTCTGTCAAAATTTAACCTTGTTTCTACATGATATCCTGAAGCCTGGAGGATTGCCGGGTTCATTTTATTTGCAGCTCTTAATATCTGCAACAGGCGTTCAGTCACTTCCGAATTTAAATTTTCAGAAGTGCATTTTATTTCTTCCCTTTTAATACCAAAGGTTCCGCTGTACCAGATTTCACCTTTGTCATTAAAGCTTTGCCATTCGATTTTCCCTGAAGGTGCTTCCTCAATATCTGACTCCTGGCCATATTTAGTGGGCACAGTCAAGGCTTTTGCCCCGTTTAATACGGCATATTCGCCTGTGATGAGCAATTTTCCGTTACTGTAGAAGTTCTTCATTGCTGCCTTATTTTTTCCAGTTGATTAATCACGCTGCTGTGGGAAACCGTATGCCTTTTAAAATATTCAATGATAGCTTTTTTTTCTTCTGGAGTGGCCTGCTGTTGGTTGAGGATATTCATAAGGTGCATTTTCATGTGTCCCTGCTGGATTCCTGTGGTAATTAAAGATTGTACCGCCCCAAAATTCTGGGCCAGTCCGGCCACGGCCACGACTTCCATCAATTCTCCGGCAGATGGTTTCTGCAGCATTTCAAGCGCCAGTTTAACGAGCGGGTGCAGGCTGGTAAGTCCTCCCACAGTGCCCAGGGCCAGCGGGACCTCCAGCCAAAACTTGAAAACGCCGTTTTCGACCGTGGCGTGTGTAAGGCTGTTGTAATTTCCATCTTTTGCTGCATAGGCATGTATTCCCGCTTCCACAGCCCTAAAATCATTTCCGGTAGCCAGCACCACGGCGTCTATTCCATTCATAATACCCTTGTTGTGGGTAACTGCCCTATATTTTTCAATTTCGGCAATGCGGATGGCCCTGATAAATTTACTGGCAAATTTTGCTCCGCTCATGCCTCCTTCTTCAGAAAGTTCTTCTACAGGACAGCTTACTTCAGCTCTAACAATACATTCCGGCACATAGTTGGAAAGTATGCTCATCAGGATCTCAATTTCCTTTTCTTCGGAATTAAATTCCGGCCAGTTGTGGGCTTCATCTTTGAGAACCTGGGCGAACTTTTCCAGGCAGGAATTAATAAAATTCGCGCCCATGGAATCTTTTGTTTCAAAATTGCAGTGCAGCTGATAATAATTGGCCAGAGAATCGGTTTTCTCCCTAAGTTCAATGTCTAAAACGCCACCACCGCGTTTTTCCATATTTCGGGTAATTTCTTTTACCGAACTGAATAACTGCGGCTTTAGCTTGTTGAAAAACCGCTCTAACTTTTGCTTTTCTCCTGAATAGATAAAATGAACCTGCCCTATTTTTTTTGTGCCAAGCACTTCAGCTTTAAAGCCACCGCGGCTGCCCCAGAATTTTGCGGCCTTACTTGCCGCGGCAATAACAGAACTTTCTTCAATTACCATTGGAATAGCAAGTAATTTCCCATTGATAAGGAAATTTGGGGCTATCCCGAAAGGCAGGTAAAAGTTGGAAATGGTATTCTCGGTAAATTCATCATGAAGTTGCTGCAGCTTGGGGTCTTCATTCCAATACTGTTTGAGAATTTTTACGGCTTCCGGATTATCCTGAAGGTATTGGCTGCTTAACCATTCAATTTTTTCCTCTTTGTCCAGCTTTGAAAAACCTGCTACAGGTTGGCTCATTTTTGATAGTTTTTGGTAGGGGCAAATATACAATTGTTATTTCTGGATGCATAAAGAAGATAAAACAGGAGGAAAGCCAGGTCTGGCGTGATTTTTTCTTTAACAAATCATTAGTATTTAACACCTCTCCGCTACTTTTTTTGCTGAAAATTTAGTAAACTTGGCGGTCAATAAATATTTTTGAAAAAATATGAAGTTCTCTAAAATGGTTGTTGCCTTTCTAGTGTTTACAACCTCAATGATTTACGCTCAGGAAAAACAAATTACTCTTGAAGAAATTTGGAATGGTACCTTCCGGCAGGAGCGTTTACAGTCTCTTCAATCCCTGCAAAACGGCATAGAATACCTTGTTTTAAACCGAGACCGCAACAGTGGCCTTACGAATCTTGATGTTTATAAATACGCAACGGGTGAAAAAGTACGGACCATGCTTAGCAGTAGTGATCTTGAAGGTATTTCTTCTTTCCAGGGATTCGAGTTAAGCCCGAAAGAAGATAAGCTCTTGCTTTCTACCAATCTTGAAAGTATATATCGTCGCTCCAGCAAAGGCATTTATTATATCTACGATTTTAAAGATAAAAGCCTCACGCAACTTACCAATAAAAAAGTGCAGGAGCCAACTTTTTCTCCAGATGCTTCCAAAGTAGCTTATGTCTTTGAAAACAATATTTATGTGTACGATATCCCTTCAGGAAATGAGACCCAGGTGACGTTTGACGGGAAGAAAAATGAAACCATAAATGGTATTACCGATTGGGTTTATGAAGAGGAGTTCGCTTTTGTAAAAGCTTTCCATTGGGATCCTACCGGAGAAAAGATCGCATACCTGAAATTTGACGAATCCAACGTTCCTGAATTTTCTATGGACATTTTCGGGCAGAGTTTATATCCTTCAGAATACACCTTTAAATATCCCAAGGCGGGCGAGGAAAATTCTAAAGTTTCCCTGCACATGTATGATGTGGCTTCCGCCGAAAGCGAAAAAATTGAACTGGGAGATTATAAAGATTTTTACATTCCGCGTATAAAATGGACGGCGAAGCCAATGCTGCTTAGCGTACAGGTAATTAACCGCCACCAGAATGACCTCGACCTTATTTTTGTTGATGCCACTAATAATTCCAAAGAAGTGGTGCTGAACGAACAGGATGAAGCTTATATAGATATTACCGACAATCTTACCTTCCTGGAAGACAACAGCTTTATCTGGACCAGTGAAAAAGATGGTTATAACCATATTTATCTTTATGATGAAAGTGGCGACCTAATCAACCAGGTGACTTCTGGTAACTGGGAAGTGACCGATTATTACGGCTTTGATAAAAAGAACAACCGTATTTATTATCAGAGTACAGAAGATGGCAGTGTGAACCGTACAGTTTATTCCATTAAACCCAATGGAAAGGGCAAAAGAAAATTAACCGAAAAAACAGGGACGAACAGCGCAGATTTTAGTGCAGATTATACCTATTTCATCAATTCCTTTACCAACACTTCGACGCCTTATGTTTTCACGCTGCACCGTTCTAAAGACGGAAAACTGCTTAGGGAAATAAAAGATAATTCTGAATTGCTTAAAAAAGAAGCCGCTTATAATTTTTCTCCAAAAGAAATTTCCACCATTGAGGTGAATGGAAAAGATCTGAACATGTGGATGATCAGGCCGCAGGATTTTGATGAAAACAAGGAATATCCGTTGCTGATGTTCCAGTATTCCGGTCCCGGCTCGCAATCGGTTTCCAATACCTACTTCAATACTAACGATTATTGGTACCAGCTTTTGGCAGATGAAGGTTTTATAATTGCCTGTGTAGATGGCCATGGAACCGGTTTTAGAGGCGCCGACTTTAAAAAGGTGACCCAGCTGGAACTGGGGAAATATGAAGTGGAAGACCAAATTGCCGCTGCGCAAAAATTTGGAGAGAGAAGTTACATAGATAAGAACAGGATTGGTATCTGGGGCTGGAGTTATGGTGGTTTTATGTCTTCCAACTGCATCCTGCAGGGGAATGATACTTTTGCGATGGCTATTGCCGTGGCGCCTGTGACGAGCTGGAGGTTTTATGACAGTATTTATACTGAAAGATATATGACTACTCCACAGGAAAACCCTTCTGGTTACGATAATAATTCTCCTATTAATCATGTTGAAAAACTTAAGGGGGACTTTTTGCTGGTACACGGGGGAGGAGACGATAATGTGCACCTTCAGAATACCATGCGCATGGTGGAAGCCCTAGTTCAGGCAAACAAGCAGTTTCAATGGGCCATTTACCCAGATAAGGACCACGGGATTTATGGGGGCAATACAAGGCTTCACCTTTACACTAAGATGACCAATTTTTTAAGGGAAAATCTTAAGGAAGAAGGCATGCAGGAAGAGAACTCAAATACTATAAATTAAAGACACAAAATAAATGGCAAATTCAACAACTCCGGCACCACAAAAGGAATTATTTGGACACCCGGTTGGCTTATACATCCTGTTTTTTACCGAAATGTGGGAACGTTTCTCCTACTACGGGATGCGGGCTATTCTTGTTCTTTACCTGGTAAGTGCCACTACCGGTGGTAATGCCGGTTTAGGCTGGACAGGCGGGGAAGCAATCGCTCTTTACGGCTGGTACACCATGCTGGTATATGTAGCTTCAATTCCCGGTGGAATAATAGCAGATAAGATTTTAGGGCAAAAGAAAACCGTGCTTATTGGCGGGATTGTGCTGGTGGCCGGCCACGGGATACTTGCTGTTGAAGAAATGTGGGCCTTTTATCTGGGGTTGGCCCTTATTATTGCCGGAGTAGGAATGCTGAAGCCTAATATTTCCACAATGGTGGGCGGCCTCTACAAAGAAGGAGATATTCGCCGGGATAAGGGATTCACAATATTTTATATAGGGATTAACCTTGGAGCCTTCCTTTCCAGTCTGATTGTAGGATACGTGGGGGAGGAAGTAGGCTGGCACTGGGGCTTTGGCCTTGCGGGAATAGCCATGGCACTTGGGCTGGTGGTTTACCTGTGGGGGCAAAAATACCTGCGGAATGTTGGTAACCTGCTTTCCAGGGCTGAACGTGATGAAGGCGCCTCACTTGGCGGAATGTTTAAAGAACTGTTGAAGTCACCCCTGCAACTGGTAATTACCTCTATTTTGATGCTCGGGTCGCTTTATTACCTTTTCTTTGAATCCCTTCCATATGGGCTGCTTTATGTTTTTCTTACGCTGGTAACCGCTTTAATGTTGATGGTTTACAAAGATCTTACTTCCCAGGTAATGAAGGACCGCTATGTGGTAATGATCCTTTCCTTTTTACTCGTTGTAGTCTTCTGGGGAGCATTTGAACAGGCCGGTGGTTTAATGAACATATACGCTCTGGATAAGACAGACAGGACCATTCCTTTCAACCTGCCTTTAATAGGAAACGAAGTGCCGGCAACCTGGTTCCAGTCATTAAATGCGCTTTTCATCATTATTTTTGGAGTGATTGTAGCTAATTTCTGGGCAAGGAGAAAACTTAAAAGCAAAGAAGCCTCTTCCATTTTTAAAATGGCAACAGGAGTGATTATTATGGGGCTTGGCTTTATTTTTATGGCCATGGCGGCAAGTAATTATATTCCTTACGAACATAAGTCGGCTATGTATTGGCTGGTTTTGGCTTATTTGCTTCATACTATTGGGGAACTTTGTTCTTCTCCTGTGGCACTTTCTTTTATTACTAAACTTGCGCCGGTAAAATATGCTTCCCTTATGATGGGGGTATACTTTGCTGCCACGGGATTGGGGAATAAAGTGGCCGGTGTGATTGGTGAATTTTCCCAGGGAGAGCCTATGGTGGTGAATCTTGTGGCTACCGATTCGGAAATGGCTCAAAACCTTCAGGTAAATGATTCGGTGGTTTCAAATCACCAAGATTTCAGATTAACCGGGAGAGTGTATGAAGAAAACGGAGAATTGCATGTTTTGGAGATGCAGTCTGATGAACCGGTTCTGGAATATATTCAGTTTAAAAATGAAGAAAGGACAAACGAGGTGGTGGAAACCCTTCAGGAGGAAAATGTAACCGCGCAAGATCCTTATCACGTGCTTATTGACTTCAAGTTAGCCGAAGACAGGAGTGGTTATAGTGGGAACTTTGTGGTAGAAGAGGTACAAACCGATATGGAATATAAAACTTTCTGGGGAATTACCATTTTCACCTCAATATTTGGTCTTTTAGTAATACTACTGCTGAAGCCACTGAAAAGGCTTACCCACGGAGTGGAAGACCATGAGTCGGATTTGCCTCAGCAGGAAAAATTTGAACTTGGTGATGAAGAAATAACCAAAGATGGAGATGACAAACACCGTAAACGCTAACGAAGATTTTTTTAAGAGCAAGGTCCTGGGACATCCCGCAGGGCTTTTTGTTCTCTTTTTTACTGAAATGTGGGAGCGTTTCTCTTTCTACGGAATGCGGGTGCTGCTGGTGAATTTTCTCACTATGGCCATTGTGGGAGTTGATAACCCCGGCTGGGGCTGGTCTGCCGAGAATGCCGGCGCTTTATTTGGAACTTACGCCGGCCTCCTTTATCTCACACCCATTTTAGGTGGCCTTATTGCCGATAAATTTACAGGTTATCGCCGTGCCGTGATTATCGGGGCGGGGGTTATGACTTTGGGGCATGCCTTTATGGCGGTGGAAACGGAATTCTCACTTTACTTCGGCCTTGCACTGCTGGTTATTGGTACAGGTTTTTTTAAGCCGAACATCACCTCTATTATTTCTGAAATGTATGAAGGAAAGCCCGATAAAAAGGATGGTGCATATACCATTTTCTACATGGGTGTTAATGCCGGTGCTTTCTTTGGAATGATGTTGTGCGGATATTTAGCCGAAAAAATAGGCTGGAGCTGGGGTTTTGGTCTGGCCGGAATTTTCATGTTATTGGGTACCCTTCAGTTTTGGCTTGCAAAGCCGCTTTTTGGAAAAGTAGGGGGTGTGCCAGACAAGGAACTGGAAGAAAAACACAAACAAGAGGAGGAAAGCAAGGGAGTTTCCCATAAAACAAATCCCTTTACGCTTTTTGATAAAATTTTGGTGGTGGCTTCGGCGGCGATTGGTTTTATTTATCTTATAAATGATCCGCTTTCCAGGATTGCCGATATTAACCTTTTTCCGGTGGTTATGCCGTTCGATTTTCGGGGAGAACCTTTTTCCGGCCCAATTGGAATGGCATTAATAGGACTTGCTCTTTTTCTTGTCCTTGTAATTTCCCGGATCTCGAGGTATACTAAAATCGTACGGGACCGTTTAATAGCGGTAATTATATTCGCATTCTTTACGGTCTTCTTTTTTATGGCTTTTGAACAGGGAGCTTCTTCCCTTATTATTTTTGCGAGGGATAATGTAGACAGGGTGTTAGAAGGCAGTGCTGCCAGTATTTTTAATGTGGTGAATGCTATATTAACAGTAGTGCCGCTGGCAATAATTACATGGGTATTATCCCTGCTGTGGAAGCAGACTTTTGGCAGGATACCTGGTTCAAATCTGGTTCTGGGATTATGTTTCGCCGGAATCTGGGGACTGGTAATCTGGATGCTTGTAAGGGAGTTTACGGCAGAAACCACAGAAATAACCGTTTCCTGGTTTAGTATTCTCAACTCTTTTTTCATCATAGTTTTTGCTTCGTTCTTTTCAAAATGGTGGGAAAGTAAATACAATCCTTCGGCGGCTTTTAAGTATTGCTTTGGTCTGGTATTACTAGGACTTGGCTTCGGACTTCTTGCATGGGGGTCCAGCGGAATCGCCGAAGGCGCCAAAGTAAGTATGATTTGGCTTATCCTGGCTTATCTTTTACATACCCTTGGAGAACTTTGTCTTTCGCCGCTGGGGCTTTCTTATGTAAGTAAGCTGGTGCCGGCACGTATGATCGCCTTTATGTTTGGGATGTGGTACCTGGCCATTGCCATAGGTAATAAACTTGCCGGCTCTCTTGGAGGGATGATTGAAGAGGTTACACAGGAATATGATCTTTCCACCTTCTTTTTGATATTTACCATTGTGCCTGTTGCTGGTGGTATTTTAGTGGCTGTGTTGAATCCGGTTTTAAAGAGGCTAATGCATGGCATTAAATAAATAATAAATCGCCTGTGGCTACGTTATTATTTTAGGAATACTTTTTGATTTTAGAGAGGAAAAAATTTATGAAGTTTAGGATAATTGCTTTTTTGATGCTGCTCTCTGCAGGGATGGTGCAGGCGCAGGAAATCAAATGGATGACCATGAATGAAGCCCTTAAAGCTCAAAAGAAGCACCCGAAAAAAATCTTCATGGATGCCTATACCACATGGTGTGGCCCATGTAAGTTACTGGACAGGAATACCTTTGCTAATAAGGACGTAGTAAAATATGTAAATGAGCATTATTACGCGGTAAAATTTAATGCGGAAGGGCCTGAAAAAATTGAATATAAGGATATGACCTTTACTAATCCTAATTACGATGCCTCGCGCACAGGGAGAAATGGCACACATCAGTTTGCAAGTGCCATGAGGATTTCGGGATATCCGACTATCGTGTTTTTTGCTGAAGATGGGGATTTAATTGCTCCTATTGTAGGATACAGAACCCCGGAACAACTGGAGATATTCCTGAAAATGTTCGCTAATGACGATCATAAGAAGCTTACGAGCCAGGCGGCTTTTTCTGAATACCGCGAAAACTTCGTCGGGAAATTTAAAAATTAAGTGTTAATGAAGAAAGGTTTCCTAATCGGAATCTTTTAATTGAAAAGCTCCCTTTTCACCGGTATAGTGGAAAGGGATTTTTTTGTCTTCGGCACTTCTTTTCCACCTTTGCACATAAGTTTTAAAGTTGCTGCCGTCTGCAATAATAATTTCTGGGTTCAATTTATTCAAAAGTCTGTCTAAATTTATTCGCGGGGAATGGCTTAGCAATACAATATTGGGGTGGAGATCCGGTAAATCGTAAATTCCTGTGCTGTCAATAATCAGCAATCGCTTTCCCTGTACAGCGTAAATGTTTTTCAGGTTAGTATATTCCAACTCTTCGATACTTTCGTTCCGCAGGTATTCCTTTAAAAAAAGATCCTGAGCAGGGGTAAGGGAATCTGTACTCAGGACCTGAAGATGGTTTGCATCTTTTAACCCAAGCATCGTAGTCCTGTTTTTATGAAAAATAATAATTTCTGAAGTTTGATTTCCCAGGTTTTCATGTATAAGCAGAAGCTGAATAATTATAATTCCTGAGAGCAACAGGTAAACATTTCTCGGCCTTTGGTTGTAAATAAGCAGAATGCCTGTAACAATGATCAGATATGCCACTATGGCCATGGGTTTGGTGAAATAAATGTCGCTAAACAGGAAGCTCTCTTTCCCCGCAATATAATCGACCAAATTGTTCATTAATGAAATACAGGAACCATAGAATTTAGCGAAGACTTCAGGCAAAATATCAAGGAGCGCCAGCAAAACTATAAGAATTCCGCCGGCTAATATGATACTTAAAAAAGGGAGTATTACCAGGTTGGTTATAAAGAATAATCCAGGGAACTGGTGAAAGTAAAACAGGCTTAAAGGCAGCACTCCAATTTGGGCCGCTATACTCACGCTAAGGATCTTCCAAAAATAATCTGCCAGTCCGCTTTTAGGCTGAAATAGAGCGTATAATTTAGGCTGGATGGCAATAATGGCAAAAACCGCCAGGTAACTTAGCTGAAAGCCTACCTGCAAAATATAAAAAGGATTTATTAGTAGTAATACCAGCAGGGACATAAATAGAGTATTCATGGTGCTGGTCCTCCTGTTAATCTGCATTCCAATCGCTAAAAAAGAGAACATGCTTACCGCTCTTATTACCGATGGGGATAAACCGGCAACAAGAGCATAGCTCCAAAGGCCAAGCAGGCTAATCAGCAATTTTAAAAATTTTCCCCTGGGCAACATTTCCAATGGTTTCAAGAGCCAGTTTAGAAGTAACAGGATGATGCCTACGTGTAATCCCGAAACGGCGAGTATATGAACTGCTCCTGAAGCGGCATAACTCTTATAGGTTTCGGCGGAAATATTCCTGCGGTTTCCCAGGATGAGCGCCTGTATAACTGCTATTTCTTCTGCTGAAAAGGAATAATTTCTCAGGCGTTTTATACTTTTTTCTCTTAGCCTCGCCGCAAACGTTTTTATACCGGTTTTTCCCCTTTTTAAGATAATAAATTCCTCTGCGGAAAGATTTAGCTGTTTCTCTACACCTAACTGCTTCATGTAATTCCCGTAGTCAAATAGGTAAGGATTTAGAGGTTTCGAGAATGGAGAGAGCCGGTAGGGCACTAGAATATGGTCACCAATGTGCAAATGAGATACAGAATCCTTCTGAATATTCAAGAGCAGTTTTCCACTTATGTTCCGGGGTAACTGCTTGTTAAGCGAATCATAGCCGGCCAATACCTTTCCAATATATTTTTCTGCATATAATCCTGGTTTTAACTCTTCATCTATTTTTATTTCAAGTAATTCCGGTGTGTCTTCGGCTTCAGCAGTATTTAAATAATGATTGGCTTGAGTTTCAGAGGAATGAAGAAAAACCGTGCCCATTCCTATTATGAAGAATAATCCGCAGGCCACTATTCCGAAGAAGGCATCCTGAAAAAGATTCTTTTGAGCCCGGAAGAATGCAGTTAGAAAAACCAGGAATCCCGCTCCCGCCGTAAAAGTCAAAAATTCTTTGCCCGGGGAAAGGTAAAAAGCTGTAATTATTCCCACTGTAAAAAACAGGCACAGCTTGATTAAAGTGAAATTAAGAAGTTTTATAGCAGTAGAATTTACTGCTGAATATAAGTAAAAATCATATTATCCGCCTCGCCATCACGAAATTATTATGCCAGTAAGTTTCTGAAAGCGAAGAAATTATTACACCCCTGGAAGTGGTAGAATGGATAAAAATAACTTCATCTGGCAATACTTCAATTACCAGTCCCACGTGGTTAATCACTTTTTTGTTTTTATTGGTTTCAAAAAAGAGCAGGTCCCCCGCGGTAACTTCTTCAAGATAAAGTCTTTTTCCCTGCAGGGACATCGCACGGGAAGTACGCGGCAACGGAATATCCTCCTCCAGGTAGGCTACATAAATAAGCCCGGAGCAGTCCATTCCTCTTTTTGTGGTGCCACCGTATTTGTAACGGGTGCCTTTAAATTTCTTCGCGTTGGAAATTACCTTATAAACCCTTTTATCTTCAGGTTTAAGCTCTGGATTGGTTTTAAACTTTTTTTCTGAAGAAACTGTTTTTCTCTGGCTTGATACCCTGGACTTTGAAGAGCCGCAGGAAGAAATCAGCATCGCAAAAAGAATAAAGGCGCATATATTTAGCAGCTTTGGGCTAAAAAAAGGCCTGGGAAAGAAATTATGGATTAGAAAAAAATGGTGTTCAATCCTTGGGTTTGTGGATGCTTTCATAAATAAGTTCAGCTGTTTTCTTGCTGGCACCGGTGCCGCCTAATTTCTGCTCCAAAAGATAATAATCCTCAAACATTTTTTCCCGGTGCTTATCATCAAGAATTTTATCCAGCTCAATAATTAGTTTCTTTTTGTTAAAGTCGTTCTGGATTAATTCTGTCACTACCTCGCGTTTCATGATGAGGTTTACCAGCGAAATATAATCTAAATTGATGATGCGTTTAGCGATATGATAGGAAATAAAGCTGCCTTTGTAGCACACCACTTCAGGAACTTTAAAAAGTGCGGTTTCTAAAGTTGCCGTTCCGGAGGTTACCAGCGCGGCGGTGGCATGGCTCAACAAATCGTAAGTGCGGTTCATCACCAGGTGTACATTGCTTTTTTTAATGAACTGCTGGTAGAATTCCCTTTCCTGGCTTGGAGCGCCGGCAATTATAAATTGATAGTCTTTATAATTTTCAACAATGCTCAACATTATTTCCAGCATTTTTGAAATTTCCTGTTTTCGGGATCCGGGTAAAAGCGCAATTATGGGCCTTTGGTCCAGGCTGAATTCTTTTTTAAAATCTTCAGTGGGAATTTGTCTCTTTTCTGCGATGGCATCAATAAGCGGATGCCCTACAAAATGGACCGGAAACTGGTGTTTATCTTGATAAAATTCTTTCTCAAAAGGCAGAATAACATACATTTTATCAATATTCCGCTTTATATCTTTAATCCTGTTTTCTTTCCAGGCCCAAATTTGAGGCGAGATATAAAAATGCGTGGGAATACCTTCCTTTTTCGCCCATTTGGCGATACGAAGGTTAAAGCCGGGATAGTCTACAAAAATAAGAATGTCTGGCCGGAAGGAAAGGATGTCTTTTTTACAAAATGAAATATTATTGAGGATGGTACGCAGGTTAAGCAGGACTTCCACAAAGCCCATAAAGGCCAGGTTGCGGTAATGTTTTACCAGCTCGCCTCCCTGTTGCTGCATAAGGTCGCCGCCCCAGTAGCGAAATTGGGCATTTTCGTCCGTCTTCTTCAAGGCCTTCATAAGGTTGGAGGCGTGAAGGTCTCCCGAAGCTTCTCCTGCAATAATATAATATTTCAAACTGTAGAAGTTTTGTTTTTAACCCAGGACTTTATAGATGCCAACGGCTACTGCCGCTACAATTGTGGCCATTAAAACTCCCCTGGCATGTGAGTTTTCTTTTTTCTTCAGAAAAACAAAAAATGGTATAAAATTCAAAATCCCGCCCAACGCTATAAGTTTACCCAGGTAGCCATTCTTCACCGCATCCTGCAGGGTGTCATCTATATTTAACTCTGAAAATATGGAAATGTAGAGGAAGATGCCAGAAATATTGGCTGCAATTCCTACTAAAAATCCTATAAAAACATCCTGCTTATTCATTTAGGCCCCTACTGTTTAACTCCCTGATAAACTGATGGGCGGTAAGGTCAAATTGTACCGGTACTACCGAAACATAGCCGTTTTTCAAAGCCCATTCGTCGGTATCCTCACCTTCATCTTTATTTACAAATTTACCGGTAAGCCAAAAATAGTCCCGTCCCTGGGGATTTGTTCTTTTGTCGAACTCTTCTTCCCAGTGGGCATTTGCCTGCCGGCAAACTTTTATGCCCTTAATTTTAGATGCCGGTAACTTTGGTAAATTTACATTAAGAACCACGCCTTTTGGAAGCCCGTTTTTCAGTACATCCTGGGTGATTTTCTTGACGTATTTTTTAGAAGGCTCAAAGTCGGCAGTAAGGGAATAGTCCAGCAGTGAAAAACCTATAGCCGGTATTCCTTCTATTCCCGCTTCTACTGCGGCACTCATAGTCCCGGAATAAATTACATTTATAGAAGAATTGGAGCCGTGGTTTATCCCGCTAACACAAAGATCTGGCTTGCGGTGCAGAATTTCCTGGGTGGCAATTTTTACACAATCGGCCGGGGTGCCAGAACAACTGTATTCTTTGTGTTTATAATTCTTTTTGATGGTTACCGGCTCACAGAAAAGAGTGTCGCTAATGGTAATGGCATGTCCCATTCCGCTTTGCGGGCTGTCGGGGGCCACAATTACCACCTCGCCCAACTCTTTCATTACTTCCAGCAGTGCCCTGATTCCGGGTGCTGTGATGCCATCATCATTGGTTACCAGGATCAGGGGTTTTTCTTTCGGCATATCAAATTATTTTACACGGGCTAAAATAGTAATTTCCGAAGGAAAGCTTATCTTAGTGCTTTAACAAAAAATGCAGTGCCTCTCCAAGGTTGGCATAATTTTTAATGTATTTGGGAGAAGAATAATGATGAAACTTATGAAGTTTATGAAAAGAAATTTTAAAATACTAATAATGCTGATGGTGATGGCGGCATCGGCATGTAGTTTTACGACCAAAAAGTTTGAAGATCCAAATAAAGATAAGCTTTTAATAGATCTAATTACTTATGTCCTTAACCAGGGGCATTATGATGCAAAAGAAATTAACGACGAATTTTCTGCCAATGTTTATGGAGATTTTTTGGAAGCCCTGGATCCGTCCAAGCGGTTTCTTTATGCCAGCGATGTAGAAAAATTCAGTAAATACAAGGATAAGATCGATGACCAGATCCAGAACAAGGAGATAGAATTTTTTGACCTTGCTTATTCTACCCTAAACAAACGAATGGAAGAGACCAGGGCGATGTACAAGGATTTGCTTGCAGAGCCTTTTGATTTCAGCAAAAAAGAAAGTATTAATACAGATTATGACGACCTGGATTATGTGTCTTCCAAAGAAGAAATGAAGGAGCGTTGGAGAAAGCAGCTCAAGTTCTCTACTTTGGTAACATACCGTGACCTGAAAGACCAGGAAGAAGCTAAAAAAGATAATGATCCTGATTACGAGATCAAATCTGATACAGAACTTGAAAAACAAGCCAGAGAAACAACTTTGGGAACATTGGATGAATATTACGATTTTACCGATGATCTGGAAAGAGAAGATTATTTTTCGGTTTACATCAATTCTATTGTGGAAGAATTTGATCCACATACCTTCTATTTTGCGCCACAGGACAAGGATCGTTTCGATATTGCCATGTCTGGTAAGCTGGAAGGGATTGGAGCGAGGCTTCAGAAAAAAAGCGATAACATCACCATTACTGAAGTAATTTCCGGCGGTCCGGCCTGGAGAAGTGAAGAACTGGATGAAGGAGATGAAATTCTGAAGGTAAAACAGGAAGATGAAGATGATGCCGTGAGCATTGTGGGCATGAGGCTTAACGATGCGGTTGATTTAATTAAAGGCCCAAAAGGAACGCAGGTTACTCTTACTGTCCGTAAGAAACTGATGGGAAATATTGAAGAGGTAACCATAACCCGGGATGTGGTGGAAATTGAAGAAACGTACGCTAAAACCTCTATGGTGGAAAAAGACGGTAAGAAATATGGAATAATTAATCTGCCAAAATTTTACTTTAATATGGAAGATTATGAAGAGCGTAATGCGGCTTCAGATATCAAAAAAGACATTATCCGCCTGAAAGAACAAAACATGCAGGGCCTTGTACTGGACCTTAGGAACAATGGTGGTGGATCCCTTAAGACCGTTGTGGATATTGCAGGATTGTTTATTGAAGAAGGGCCGGTGGTTCAGGTGAAATCTAACGGACAAAGAAAAGAAGTGCTTAAAGATGAAGATCCTGAAGTGCTTTGGGATGGCCCGCTGGTAATCCTGGTAAATGAACTTTCAGCTTCCGCTTCAGAAATTCTTGCTGCTGCAATGCAGGATTATAAAAGGGCGATTATTATTGGTAGTAAGCAAACCTATGGTAAAGGTACCGTTCAGAATGTGATCGACCTTAACCGGTGGCTTAGAAATAACGAATATGGTGATCTCGGAGCACTTAAATTAACCACCCAAAAGTTTTATAGAGTAAATGGTGGTTCAACACAACTTGAAGGAGTGAAGAGTGATGTGGTGGTGCCAGACCGTTATAGCTTTGTGGATATAGGTGAAAAAGACCAGGAAAACCCGCTGCCATGGGATAAAATAGATCCTGCCAAATATGATGTTTGGGACGGTTATGTAGATTTTGATGAGGCCATAGCCAGCAGTAAAGAGCGTATGAGCCAAAATGCACAACTAAAACTGATAGAGGAAAACGCGCAGTGGATCAAAAATCAGAGTGAAGACAATGATTATTCATTAAATTATGATGAATATTCCGCCAATGTGGAAGAACAAACCGAGCGCGCCAAGCGTTTTGATTCTCTTAAAGATTATGATACTCACCTTTCTTTCACTTCCCTTCCTTATGAAGAGAAAGAATTTGAGACCGACTCTACTTTGAAAGAAAAAAGGGATAGGTGGCATAAGAGCCTTAGCAGTGACGTGTATATGGAAGAAGCCATAAATGTACTTGCAGACATGAAGATGAATAACATCAACAAGTCAAAGTCTAAATACGCAAACATAAAAGATTAAATAATATTCTATACTTATTATATAAAGCGCCCTGAGTAATCGGGGCGCTAATTTTTTAACTGAATTCTTTATGAAAAGGAAATTTATTTATCCGGTAATAATTTTGCTGGTTGCGGCATTGCTTTTAGTTGTGGAGCAGTGCGGATAAGTGAAGATTGAAGTATGACTATCCTTCTTATCCAGGGAGCTACAGGATCTTAAAAATTATGGATAATGAGTTAGACATAGAGTTTTTATTAATATCACACATTAACAAAAATACCTGCGCGAGGGATAGGAGCGGCTACCATGTAGCGCGTATAGCCCGGCCCGGAGGGCGCGCCCTAATCAGGAAAATGCTTTATGTTCAACAACACGAAAGAATTACAGGCAGAAATCTCAGGATAATTACTAACGCGAACTGGTTCTAAGAAATAGTATGAGGAAGTAAATTTGGAGAAGAATGCCCTCTCCACAGTTACATCTGATTGTTTAAAAATTTAAAACGACATTCTTTCGGAGTCCAGCTTAATGAAGATAAAGAGCAGGACGGTAAAACCCCATAAGCCCGAGCCTCCGTAACTAAAAAACGGCAACGGAATCCCCACGGTGGGAAATACTCCAATTACCATCCCAATATTTACCAGAAAGTGGATAAACATAATGCCAATCACGCTGTATCCGTAAATACGGTTAAACTGTGTTTTTTGTCTTTCCGCGAGAACAATTAGGCGCAGGAGGAGCATCACAAAAAGGATCACCACCAGTGCGCTGCCTACAAAGCCCCATTCTTCCCCCACCGTACTAAAGATATAGTCTGTATGCTGTTCAGGAACAAAATGGCCTTTAGTCTGCGTACCTTCGGTCCAGCCTTTGCCAAGCCAGCCGCCGCTGCCAATGGCAATTTCGCTTTGGTTGGTGTTATAGCCAATTCCGCGGGAATCCACTTCCTTTCCCAGTACAATATTAAAGCGGTCCCGGTGGCGCTGTTCAAAAATGTTTTCAAATATATAATTTACAGAAAAGGATAAGCCAATGGCAAGTGCCATAAGGCTTGTGATAATAAAGCGGTTTGGCCGGCGCCTTTTTTTCATAAATATAAGGGCGAGTCCTAGAATCACAGCTCCTATACTTACCCAAACAGGCCCTGCCAGCAATGTGAGGATAAATACTGCTACTCCGGAAAATCCTATGATGAGGTACAGTGCGGAAAGGCCTTCGCGGTATAATGGAAAAAAGAAGGCTGCATAAACCAGGGCGCTTCCGGGATCAGGCTGGGGTACAATAAGAAGGGCCGGAAGGGCAATAATGATAAAAGCTTTAAACTGATGGCTTAGCTTCCCGATATTGGTTTGGATATCACTCAGGTATTTTGCAAGGGCAAGGGCAGTGGCCATTTTGGCAAATTCAGAGGGCTGAATGCTCAGGCCGCCAAAAGAGTACCAGGAGGTTGCCCCCGAAATGGTTTTTCCGAATACATAAAGCCCTGCTAAAGAGAGCAGGGAGATAATATAAATTACGCTGGAAAAGCGCTGGTAGAACTTAGCTTCTATGGAGAGCACAATAATGATAAGCAAAAAGCTAAGGACAATCCACAGGCCCTGTTTTCCATAGACCTGGTCCAGGTCAAAATAAGAACTTGCGGCATCACCCAGGGAAGCCGAGTAAATATTGGCCCAGCCAAAAAAAACCAGTATTACGTAAATAAAAATCGTTAGCCAATCAAAGCCAGCCGTACTTCTTGCCATCATTTATTAAAAAAGGTTCGTCCTGCAGCGGTTTTTTGTACTCTTCTTCAAGGCTGTGGTTTAGCACCCACTCCTCTAAATCGGTCCTTGTAATGGTGCCCTTCAGGTATTTTTCAATCATAAGGCTGGCAATCCTGCCTGCATAACGGCTTCCCCAGTAACCGTTCTCCACAAAAACGGCAATGGCGATTTTTGGATTGTCTACAGGAGCGAAGGCCACAAAAATGGAATGGTCTGTAAGCTGAGCCCTTTTACCGTTCACTTTGGTAAAGTTTTCTGCTGTTCCCGTTTTTCCTGCAATTTCTATCCCCGGGATTTGAAGGCTGGAGGCTGTACCATTTTTATACACCTGGTGCATTCCTTCTACAACAGGTTCAAAATTTTGGGCATCTATCGAGGTGATGTTTTTTGTAGTATATTTTTCATCTTCAATATCTTTACCTTCTACTTTTTTAAGGATGTGGGGAGTATAATACCAGCCCCGGTTTCCAATGGTAGCAGCCATATTTGCCAGTTGTACGGGGGTCATTAGCACTTCCCCCTGGCCAATCGCATTAGAAAGCGTTGCAGTGGCATACCATTTATAAGTGGGATAATCGTAAATCTGGTTATAGTAGTTGGAATTGGGGATTTTCCCGGGCCGGCCTGTGCTTAAATCAGATCCAAGGTAATCGCCGAGGCCAAAGCTTTTAAGGTGCGCATTCCAGGCGTCTATACCTTCCTGTGGTGTAGGATATTTTTCGATGATCTTGCGGTAAACCTGAGCGAAGTAAGAGTTGCAGGATTGCGCAATGCCGGGAATCATCGCCAGCGGACTCGAATGAGAGTGACAGCCAAGCTTCCTTCCGCGGCCATAGCTGTAGCCGTGGTGGCAGCTAAAGGCATCATCGGTATCTACCACCCCTTCCTGGAGGCCAATAAGCGCGTTAAGTGTTTTAAATGGCGATCCCGGAGGGTATTCTGCCAGGAGCCCGCGGTCATAAAGCGGCTTTGCGATGGTGTCGTAGTAAAGTTCGGTAAAATTTGCAGAACGTTTGCGGCCCACAAGTTTTGCAGGGTCATAAGTGGGGGCGGTTATCAAAGATAAAATTTCACCACTTCCGGGTTCTATAGCCACAATCCCGCCTCTTTTGCCCTGCATGAGTTTTGTGCCGTAGGCCTGTAAGGCGACATCTATAGTTATGGTGATATCTTTGCCTTTTTCGGGGAGCGTGTCGTAAATGCCGTCCTTATAAGGGCCAATATCCCTATTAAAACGGTCCTTCTGAATATATTTTACCCCTTTAACTCCGCGCAGAGTATCTTCATAATAACTCTCCACCCCAGCACGGCCTATTAAATCTCCGGAAATGTAGTAGGGGTTGGAGTTCACGATATGCTGGTTCACTTCAGCTATATACCCCAGTACATTTGAGCTGTGGTTTACCTGATAGTCACGTAAAGACCTCTTCTGAATATAAAAGCCTTCGTATTTCCTCATTTTCTCCTGAAGAATGGCATATTCGCTTTTGGTGAGCTGCGGAATAACCACTGAAGGCAACATGGGCGAATATATTTTTGCTTTATCCAGCTTTTTGCCCAGTTCTTTAGGTGTTAAACTCAGGATTTTACAAAATTCAAGAGTATCGAAAGGCTTCAGGTTACGTGGAATAACCATTACGTCGTACGAAGGCTGATTGGAGACCATCAGCTCCCCATTGCGGTCGTATATATAACCCCGCTGCGGATAATCGTAAACCACCTTAATGGCATTGTTCTGCGATCTTACGGCAAATGAAGTGTCTATAACCTGCAAATAAAAAAGGCGTCCAAGAAATGCAATTCCCGTAGTAAGAATTAAAATGTAAAGGAGTATTCTTCTCATCTGTATTTTTTACTGAATAACGCAAGGCTTAAAAAGACCAGTATTATGGTGAAAATGCCTGAAAACAATGTCTTTTTCAGAATTAAAAGTATATGGCTAAAGCTAAACATTTCCAAAGAAAAAAGGATAAAATGATGCACCATTACCATTAAAAAAATATAGCTCAGCCGTGCCCCAAATGGAGTTGCTGCAAGCCGTAAGGTTTGATGATCGTAACTAATTCCAAAGGAAAATCTTAAAAAATGCGGCCTTACAAAAGCGGCCACCAAACAGGCCGCGGCATGAATGCCGCCACTGTCTTCAAAAAGATCAATACTTATGCCAAGCAGGAAGGCCAGGAACAAAAACAGGCTCCTGTTAGAGTTAAACGGGTACAGCAATACAAATAGAAAATATAAATAAGGATTGATATAACCCAGGAAATTGATGTTGTTCAATACCAGCACCTGGAGGAAAACCAGTCCTATAAAACGGGCGATATTTGAAAAAATACTGCTATTCATCTAGGTCTTCAAGAGATTCAATCTCCTCGCGATTTACATTTTCAATAATATAAACGTAGCCAATATTAGTCATATCATTAAAGAGGTTGATGTTTATGGTATAATAGCTTTGTGTAGGGTCCAGGCTAAAATCTTTAATACTTCCAATGGGCAAACCTTTTGGGAAAATAAGTGAGCGCCCTCCGGTAATAATAGTATCCCCCTGTTGCAGCGGTGCCTGCCTTGGCACATCAATAAGCTGCACCACGTTGGGATCTTTGCCATTCCATACCAGGCTCCCAAAATGATTGGTTTTACTCAGCTGGGCATTTATTTTGGAGCGGCTGTTTAATATGGAGATCACCCTGGAAAAATGGTCATTTACCCGGTCTACAATCCCGATAATTCCCTTGCTGGTCACCACGCCAAATTCGGGTTCTATGCCATCGTTTTCCCCTTTGTTGATGGTGAGGTAGTTGTCTACTTTGGAATAATTGTTATTAATTACCGTTGCCGACCTAAAATAATAATCTCCACTAAAGGAGGTGGTATCTAAATGATCCCCGGCAACTGCGGTATCTTTCACATTCAGGTTGGTGATGATATTGCGAAGTTCTTTATTTTCTTCTAGCAACCTCGCGTTATATTCGTCCAGATGAAGGTAAGTCTGAAAATTATTCGCCCAGTTATAAACCCCGCCGGTTACAAAATTGGCTGAGCTTATAAACCTGCTTTTATGAAAAGAGTGGGTTTGAATGGTAAGAAATATAGACAGCGCCAGCAGTAATAAGAATAGAATATTATTCTTATTCCGGATAAGAAAATTAAATATTTGCTGCATAACACGCTCTTTCCCTACTTAATCAAAACTCCCTTGTAGCGGTTTAATGTCTTTAAAGTTATTCCGGTACCTCTCACAACCGCTCTTAACGGATCTTCAGCGATGTAAACTGGTAAATCTGTTTTTTGAGATAATCTTTTATCCAGGCCTCTTAACATAGAACCACCGCCGGCAAGGTAAATCCCGGTATTGTAAATATCGGCTGCAAGTTCCGGCGGAGTTTGGGAAAGGGTTTCCATAACCGCGTCTTCAATACGAAGAATAGATTTATCCAGCGCTTTTGCCACTTCGCGGTAAGAGATATTTACCTGTTTTGGCTTTCCGGTTAAAAGGTCCCGTCCCTGCACGCTCATTTCTTCCGGCGGAACTTCTAAATCTTCAGTGGCAGCACCTATCTGGATTTTAATTTTTTCCGCAGTACGTTCACCTACATAAAGGTTATGCTGGGTACGCATGTAATACACGATATCGTTGGTAAAAACGTCTCCCGCAACTTTTATGGATTTATCGCAAACTATACCGCCCAGGGCAATCACTGCAATTTCTGTAGTACCGCCACCTATATCCACGATCATGTTCCCTTTAGGCTGCATGATATCAACACCAATACCAATTGCGGCAGCCATAGGCTCATGAATAAGATATACCTCTTTCCCGTTTACGCGTTCAGCGCTTTCCTTTACCGCCCGCATTTCCACCTCGGTAATACCGGAAGGGATGCAAATCACCATTCTGAGGGCGGGAGTGAACATTTTTTTCTTCAGGGCCGGAATTTCCTTGATGAACATGGTGAGCATTTTCTCACTCGCGTCAAAATCGGCAATAACCCCGTCTTTAAGGGGGCGGATTGTTTTTATATTTTCATGGGTTTTACCCTGCATCATCGCAGCTTCTTTCCCTACCGCGGTAATCTTTCCGGAAGTCCTGTCCCTGGCCACAATGGAAGGACTGTCTACCACCACCTTATCGTTATGGATAATAAGGGTGTTCGCGGTTCCTAAATCTATTGCTATTTCTTCAATGAGAAAGTCGAAAAATCCCATATAATAATTCTGTGTTGAGGTTTGGTAAATGTACTAAAATTAATGTTTAAAATGGCGCGTTCCGGTAAGCACCATGGCAATATTATTTTTGCTGCAATAGTCAATACTGTCCTGGTCTTTTATAGAGCCGCCCGGCTGTATTACTGCAGTTATCCCTGCATTTCCCGCTATTTCCACACAGTCTGGGAAAGGGAAAAACGCGTCGCTTGCCATTACCGCGCCTTTAAGGTCAAAATTAAAGGAACCGGCTTTTTCTATACTCTGCCTCAGGGCATCTACACGGGAAGTTTGCCCGGTGCCGCTGGCGCATAGTTGCTTGTTTTTGGCTAAAACGATAGTGTTCGATTTTGTATGCTTGCAGATTTTGGAAGCAAATATCATGTCAGATAACTCCTCATCTGTAGGTTTATTATCTGTAACGTACTTTAAATCTTCAACAGCATCGGTTTTCAGGTCTTTATCCTGGACTAAAACGCCGTTAAGGCAGGTTCTAACCTGAGATTCCGGCAATTCTGTCTCCTTCTGAACAAGTAAAATCCTGTTTTTCTTTCCTTTCAGGATTTCTTCAGCTTCCGCAGAAAAGGAAGGGGCAATTACCACTTCACAGAATAATTTGTGGATTTCTTCAGCAGTGGCTTTATCAATTTCCACGTTGCTGATAAGAATTCCGCCGAATGCTGAAACCGGATCTCCTGCAAGGGCATCGATATAAGCCTGATGAATGTTGTCCCTTTGGGCGAGACCGCAGGCGTTATTATGTTTCAAAATCGCAAAAGTAGGCGCGTCGTTTTTAAATTCGCCCATCAGGTTCACCGCCGCGTCTACATCAAGCAGGTTGTTGTACGAAAGTTCCTTGCCGTGCAACTTGTCAAAAACCGCGTCAAAATCACCAAAAAAAGTTCCTTTCTGGTGCGGGTTCTCGCCGTAACGCAGGGGCTTGCCTGTGCCGATGCTTTCTTTATAGGCGGGAATTTCGGTTTCCTGGTTAAAATAATTAAAAATCGCGGTGTCGTAATGGGAAGAAACATTAAAGGCTTTGGCCGCAAATCTTTTTCTGTCGGCAATGCTGGTTTCGCCATTTTTCTCCTTCAGCAGATTTTCGAATTCCTGGTAATCTTCTACAGAAGAAACACATACCACATCTTTAAAATTCTTGGCTGCGGCACGAATTAAAGAAATCCCGCCAATATCTATTTTTTCAATAATATCCTGTTCCGAAGCGCCCGAAACCACGGTCTTTTCAAAAGGATATAAATCCACAATCACAATGTCTATCTGGGGAATTTCATATTTTTCAAGCTCGCTTACATCACCTTCATTTTCCTGTCGATTAAGTATGCCGCCAAAAACCTTGGGGTGGAGTGTTTTTACCCTTCCGCCCAAAATTGAAGGATAAGAGGTGACATCTTCAACGGGAATCACATCAATACCCAGGTCTTTGATAAATTTTTCGGTTCCGCCAGTGGAATAGATGGTAACCCCCAGTTCGTCAAGTTTTTTTGCGATAGGTGCCAAACCGTCTTTGCTGAAAACGGAAATTAAAGCAGATTTAGCTTGTTTTAAGTTGCTCATTGCGTTGTGTTTGTTGAGGTGGCAAAAGTAAGTAAAACGCCTAAAAAAATTAAAAGCTGCTGTTCTTATTTATCAATTAATTTTGTAACGAATAATTGCCGCCGGCGTCTTATCTTTAAATCCTGTAAAACCGGCTATTTTCACTATGCTGATTTATCTACGAATTCTTAAAGAAAGTTTCATTTTCGCATGGAATGCGCTGCGCAACAACAAGCTTCGTACATTTTTGTCGTTGCTGGGGGTTACCATAGGTATTTTTTCCATAATTGCAGTGCTTGCGGCGGTAGATTCGCTGGAGCGCGAGGTTAAGGGAAGCCTTAACGCTTTAGACAACAGCACGGTGATTATCATGAAGTATTCTTTTGGCCCTAGTGAGATCCCGCAGTGGAAGCGGCAGCAATTTCCCCATGTGTCCTACGATGAATACCAGTATTTAATGAGGAGCCTGCCCAATGTGGCGGCGGGCACTTTTGCCCAGGGCGTGCCGCAGGCTTCCATCAAATACCAGGATATTACCAGTACCGGCGTTGGTGTGGTGGCGGTAACTAATGGTTTTTATGATATTGAACAATTTGAAATTGCTGAAGGCAGGTTTTATTCTGATGCCGAATCTGCCAGTGGCGCGGCCGTATTAGTGCTTGGATATGAGATAGCCCAAAATCTCTTTGGGAATTCCAATCCGCTGGGGAAACAGGTGCGTATGTACGGGCACCGGCTCACGGTAATTGGGGTGCTGGAAAAACAGGGCGCGGGGCTTATGGGAAATTCCCGGGATGGCCAGGTAATGGTGCCGGTTAATTTTACCCGGCGTATTTTTGGGGATAATAATGAAAACATTTTCGGGCAGATTATCTTAAAACCTGAAGAAGGGACCGATGACGATGAATTTGTAGCTATGGCAGAGCAGCAGCTTCGCAACTACCGCGGCCTGAAACCGGAAGAAGTAAACAGCTTTTTTGTGAACCAGGTGCAGGGCTTTGCCGATTTTATAGATACCATAACCGGGCAGCTGAATATGATTGGCCTTATCATCAGCGGATTTTCACTGCTGGTTGGGGGCTTTGGAATTGCCAATATCATGTTTGTAAGCGTAAAGGAAAGGACCAACCTTATCGGGATTCAGAAATCCCTTGGAGCAAAGAATAAATTTATCTTATCTCAGTTTTTATTCGAAGCGATCATCCTCTCGGTTATTGGAGGCCTTATTGGCTTGTTCCTGGTATGGCTTGTTTCTTTGATTGCCTCACAATTTACCGGTGATTTTGAATTTGTCCTCTCCCCGCTTAACATCTTAATTGGAACGGCGGTTTCGGCGATCATTGGGCTGATTTCAGGGATTATACCGGCGATTTCCGCTTCAAAACTGGATCCTGTGGAAGCCATTAGAACGGGAATGTAATTTCGAAGTAAGAAATATGAGGGGGGAAGTACGAATTTGTGAAAAGTGGGGAGTGGAAATTTTTCTCCCGATTCTTGAAATTGAATAAACAATTTTGTTATTGATCTACAAACTCGAAAATTAAATCTAATCTTCTGTCTCGCTCAAATTCAGGATGAAAGTATTCTCGCTACAATTGAAGCCATTCTTTTAAAAGGGACAACAGAGAGTGATAAAGCTGAATTCAAGCCTTTTACAATTGAAGAGTTAACGAGTCGGATTAAAAAATCTGAAAAAGATTTTAAAGATGGAAATTTTAAGACTCAAGCTGAATTAGAAAAAATAGTGGAGAAGTGGTAAGTAGATAAAAATGAAAACTTATATTTCCAACTTCTAACTTCCGACTTCCAAAACTTCAGCTACCTTTTTATTCACCCATTCTAAGAAGACTTCATCTTCATGGGAAAATGGATCTTCTGTGTGGGAATCGATATCAATCTGTCCAATATTTTCGCCGTTCAGGAATAAAGGCACCACAATTTCAGCCTTCACATAAATGCTGCAGGCAATATAATTGTTTTGCGCCTTTACATCTGGTACCACAAAATTCTTGTTGGAAACCGCAACCTGCCCGCAAATGCCTTTTCCAAAGGGAATAATGGTATGGTCGGTAGGTTCGCCGGCAAAAGAGTGCAATTTCAGCTCGTCCCTGTCGCCATTTTTAAAATAGAACCCCACCCAGTCGTAATAGGGAACATTTTCCTGTAAAAGTTCACAAACCTGGGTAAGGCGGTGCTCAACAGAAAGTTTTTTATTTTCTAAAATGGCTTCTACCTGTGGTTTTAACTTTTGAAATGGCATAAGATTGATATTTTCTGCAAAAGTATTTCATTTTTTATAGTCGGCAAGCTTTTCTATTTGTATAAATTTGTTAAAAACAGGAGGGATTTTTGCTTCACTTATTTAGGAAATACAGCGCGGTGCTTCGGTTCATGTTTATGTTTCTGGGGAGTTACTTTGTTTTTTCGATGTTTTACAACGCTTACCTCAAATTCTTTCGTTCAGAAGAATATCCGCCAGATTTTATTACCCATCTGGTAGGAGAACAAAGCGAGGCGCTTATTGACGCTTCCGGGTATGATGGCGCAGTGCTGCCGCATAAGACAGAGCTTTCCATGAAGCTTTTTGTAAACGATTATTACCTGGCCAGGATCGTGGAAGGTTGCAATTCCATCAGCATAATCATTCTTTTTGCTGCTTTTATTCTTTCTTTTTTTGCCAAGACAAAACCAACTTTGCTGTACATCCTGGCGGGAAGCGTGATAATTTATGCGATGAATGTGGTAAGAATTGCCCTTTTGGCTATTGCCCTTTACGAATTGCCGCAGTACACGGATTTTTTACATAGTATTATGTTTCCGCTTGTTATTTATGGTACTGTTTTTATTCTGTGGCTTATTTGGGTGCGCATCTATTCTAAAGCAGCAGGATCATGAGGTATTTTAAAAAAATATTGGGAATTGGTGTGCTGGTAATTTTGCTCATTTTGATACGCATGTTTGAAAATGAGCTTTTCTACGATCCGCTTATAGCATTTTATCAAAGAGATTATTTACACCACCAGGTTCCTGAATACGATTTCTGGCTGTTGCTGCTAAATGTTTTTCTTAGGTTTTTGCTGAATACTCTTATATCGCTGGGCATTTTATACGTTGCTTTTGAAGACAGGAGCATTATTAAATTTTCTTTTTTGTTGTATGTAATTCTCCTGCTGGTTGCAGGTTTTGCTTTTGTTTTTCTTCTGCTGAATATTGAATATGAGCATTATCTGGCCCTGTTTTACGTTCGGCGATTTTTAATACATCCAATCTTTATCCTCATCTTACTCCCTGCATTTCATTATTATCGCCTGCGAAAGGCATATTCCGGTAAAAATGAAAACTTTTCCGAAGAAAACTAAAGAAGATAATGGTTCATTAGCCTAATTTTGGCTCCTAATCAGGTAACCTGCTAATATTTAAAAAAATTGTATTTTTGTAGCTGATGAAAAAAGCTTTGCAAAATAGTATTTCTGTAGTCATGGCCTTACTGGTTATGTTCTCCACCCTCTCTTTTACCGTAGATAAGCATTTCTGCGGAAGCGTGCTTGTGGATAGTGCCGTTTTGTCTAAAGCAAAAACCTGCGGGATGGAGATGTCTTCTTCAAAAGATGAAATGAAGGATTCCTGTTGCAGCAATGAAAAAGTCGCCGTACACGGCCAGGATGAATTGAAGAATTCCTTCCAGACTTTCGATTTAAACCAGCAGCTTTTCTTTACCGCCTTCACCTTTTCATACCTAAACCTTTTTGAGAGCCTGCCAAAACAGGTAGTGCCGTTTAAAGATTATATTCCTCCTTTGCTGGTGAAGGACATCCCGGTGTTCCACGAGACTTTCCTTATTTGATATTTAAGTTTTTTAGAAGCTACAGGCGAAAACTAATGTTTCCGGCCTGCAACTGTTGTTTGTCAACTTTTTGATTCTAATTACTTAAATATCCTCTTCTATGCTGAAAAAGGCATAAAATTTCTAATTGAAAATAAACTCGTAGCCGTATTGCTGCTGGTGCTTTTTGTTGGCTGGGGCATTGTTAACGCTCCCTTTAACTGGGATGTTGGTTTTTTACCCTCCAATCCCGTGGCCGTAGATGCCATACCCGATATTGGGGAAAACCAGCAGATCATTTTTACCAGGTGGCCCGGCCGTTCTCCACAGGATATTGAAGACCAGGTAAGTTACCCGCTTACAACATCCCTGCTCGGAATTCCCGGGGTTAAAACCATAAGGAGCTCTTCTATGTTTGGTTTTTCCAGTATCTACATCATTTTTGAGGAAGATGTGGATTTCTACTGGAGCCGTAGCCGTATTTTGGAAAAACTGAATTCTCTTCCCGCAAATTTACTGCCCGATGGTGTAAATCCCACCCTGGGCCCCGATGCTACGGGTTTAGGCCAAATTTTCTGGTACACATTAGAAGGCCGTGATAAAGAAGGAAATGTTACCGGAGGCTGGGACTTGCAGGAATTGCGCAGCATACAGGATTATTATGTGAAATACGCGCTTTCAGGAGCCAGCGGTGTGTCTGAAGTAGCCTCCATAGGCGGTTATGTTCAGGAGTATCAAATAGACGTAAATCCTGAACTGATGCGGCAGTACAATATTGGCCTGCCCGAAGTGGTGAAAGCGGTAAAGCAAAGCAACCGAGACATTGGGGCGCAAACCCTGGAAATTAACCGGGCCGAGTACCTAGTACGCGGCCTGGGTTATGTAGAATCTATAGAAGATATTGAAAATACCGTAATTACTTCTGAAGATTTCACTTCGTTACGCATTGGCGATATTGCCAATGTGAGCTTAGGTCCTGCACAGCGTCGTGGCATCCTCGATAAGGAAGGCGCCGAGGTTGTTGGGGGAGTGGTCGTGGCCCGTTATGGGGCGAATCCGCTGGAAGTTATCAATAATGTAAAAGAACAGATTGATGAGATTAGCGGCGGCCTTCCTTCTAAAACCCTGGAAGATGGACGAACTTCACAGGTGACCATTGTTCCGTTTTATGACCGTACAGAACTTATCCAGGAAACCCTGGGCACGCTTAATGAAGCGCTCACCATGGAAATTCTTATTACCATTTTGGTAATTGTCGTGATGGTCTATAACCTTCGCGCTTCCATTTTGATTTCAGGTTTGCTACCGGTGGCGGTGCTTATGGTTTTTATCGCCATGAAGGTATTTAATGTTCCCGCCAATATTGTGGCTTTATCGGGGATTGCCATCGCCATAGGAACCATGGTGGATGTGGGCGTAATCCTTTCTGAAAATATCCTGCGGCACCTGGATGAGCTAAGTTTAGATGAAAATGGGAACAAGCTGCCCATCAATACGGTGGTGTACAATGCGACTTCTGAAGTTTCCGGGGCCATACTCACCGCGGTACTCACCACCATTATCAGCTTTATCCCGGTTTTCACCATGATTGGTGCCGAAGGTAAATTGTTCCGCCCGCTGGCATTTACCAAAACCATGGCGCTAAGCGCTTCTTTAATCGTGGCGTTGTTCCTTATCCCGCCTTTTGCGGCCGCTTTCTTTAGGAAAAGGACGGCAAAAACAAGCATTGGGTTTATTGCAAATATTATCCTGATCATTTCAGGAATAACAGCCATCATCTTTGGATACTTCATTGGGCTGGTACTCGTTGCTTTCGGCCTTACCGGAATTTTACTGCTGAAGAAAAAGATAAGCCCGAAAAGGGCAAATCTCATCAACGTGGTGATTTCCGCAGTAGCTATCATTTTTCTTTTAGCCGAATACTGGCGCCCGCTGGGTTTTGACCGCAGCATTTTTATGAATTTGATTTTTGTTAGTCTTATCACCTTCGGAATACTGGGCGGCTTTATGATCTTCAGAAATTATTATACGAGGATTCTGGGCTGGGCACTTCGGAATAAAATCCTCTTTTTATCCATTCCCACGGTAATTATTATTCTTGGGTTTATAATAATGAAAAATACCGGGAAAGAATTTATGCCTTCCCTAAATGAAGGTTCATTCCTGTTAATGCCAACTTCCCTGCCACACGCGGGGATTGAGGAAAATAAGCGCGTCCTGCAGCAGCTGGACATGGCCGTGGCCAGTATTCCCGAAATTGAAACGGTGGTGGGAAAAGCCGGCCGTACAGAATCTGCGCTGGATCCCGCCCCGCTTTCCATGTATGAGAATATTATTCAGTTTAAATCTGAGTACATGCGCAATTCGAATGGGGAACGGCAACGCTATAAAATAAATGAAGACGGGTTATTTATGCTGAAAAACGGTAGCCTGCTGCTAAATCCCAATTCCGATGTGGATCCGGAAATTTTGGAAAAAGCTGAAGATAAAAACATTTCCACTTCGCCCGATGTAAAAAGGGAGCAACTTATAGAAGATGAAGACGGGGAATATTTCAGGAACTGGAGGCCGGGAATTGAATCGCCGGATGATATCTGGAACGAAATTGTAAGGGTAACAAAATTGCCGGGAATTACTTCTGCTCCAAAACTGCAGCCTATAGAAACCCGTCTGGTAATGCTGCAAACGGGAATGCGGGCGCCAATGGGGATTAAAGTGCAGGGGCCGGATCTAAAAACCATCGAAGATTTTGGTCTGAAACTGGAAGAAATATTAAAAGAAGTAGATGGTGTAAAAGATGAAGCTGTTTTTGCCGACAGGATTGTGGGGAAACCTTATCTGCTTATTGATATACAGCGTGACAGGCTGGCAAGGTATGGTGTGAGCATAGAAGAAGTACAGCAGATTCTTGAAGTAGCCGTGGGCGGGATGCAGCTTTCCCAAACCGTTGAAGGGCGGGAGCGCTATGGAATACGGGTGCGTTACCCCCGGGAATTACGGGCTAATCCGGAAGATATAAAAAATATTTACGTGCCTGTGGAAAACGGAAGCCCGGTACCGCTAAGCGAGCTTGTGGAAATACGATATGAGCAGGGCCCGCAGGTAATTAAAAGCGAAGATACCTTCCTGATTGGATATGTACTTTTTGATAAACTCGATGGCTATGCTGAAGTAAATGTAGTGAAAAATGCACAGGGCGTTATTCAGCAGAAAATTGATGAAGGCGAACTAAGGGTTCCTGAAGGGATCACGTACCGTTTTACGGGAACCTATGAAAATCAGTTACGGGCAGAAAAAACTTTATCTGTTGTAGTGCCATTGTCGCTTATTATCATCTTTTTGATCCTGTATTTTCAGTTTAAGTCGGTTTCTACTTCTCTGATGGTTTTTACAGGTATCGCGGTGGCTTTTGCCGGTGGCTTTTTACTCATCTGGTTTTACGGGCAAGACTGGTTCTTAAATTTCAATTTTATGGGAGAAAATTTGAGGGAACTTTTCCAGATGCACCCAATTAACCTTAGTGTGGCGGTATGGGTTGGTTTTATTGCCCTCTTTGGAATCGCGACTGATGATGGCGTGGTAATGGCCACTTACCTCACCCAGACCTTTGAGAAAAATGTAACAGAAACCAAATCACAAATCCGCGCTTCGGTGGTGGAAGCGGGGGAGAAAAGGATACGGCCCTGTTTAATGACCACGGCAACTACCATTCTCGCGCTACTGCCGGTATTAACTTCCACGGGAAGGGGAAGCGATATCATGATCCCTATGGCCATCCCCGGTTTCGGCGGAATGCTCATCGCTCTCATCACCTTGTTCGTGGTGCCGGTATTGTTTAGCTGGAGGAAGGAAATGAAGGTGAAAGTGAAAAGTTGAAAGTTGGAAGTTGGAAGTTGGAAGTTGGAAGTTGGAAGTTGGAAGTTGGAAGTTGGAAGTTGGAAGTTGGAAGTTGGAAGTTGGAAGTTGGAAGTTGGAAGTTGGAAGTTGGAAGTTGGAAGTTGGAAAATTCATTTAAGATACGAAAATATGATACAGTCTTTTAAGGATTTAATGGTTTATAAGGAATCTTATGAATTGGCTATGGATGTTTTTTTGCATACAAGAAGGTTTCCGAAGGAGGAGATTTACAGTTTGACTTCGCAGCTAATTAGGGCCAGCAGATCTGTTCCTGCCAACATTAGTGAAGGCTGGTGTAAAAGAAATTACGAGAATATATTTAAGCAACATTTAATTCATGCGCTTGGCTCGAACGGAGAGGTGGAAACCTGGTTGAATTTCTCAAAGGACTGTAGTTATATTGATAAAGAAAATTTTGAAAAACTCATTGACAGGAATGCCATAATAGGTAGAAAGATTACGAAGCTTCATCAAAATTGGAAAAGCTATGAAAAATAAAATTTGGAAGTTAAAAGTTAGAGGCCTGAAGTTTGAACTTAAATTTATTCAACTTCAAATTTTCAGTATCCAAAGTCTAATGGCGTACCTTCAGCCTAAAGCTTCTCGGCCCCAGTGTCTGGTTTCCAGCTTCCAGTTTCCAGTATTTGTTCTCCAGTTTCCAGCTTCCAATTTCCTGTTCTCGACTCTTTTTTTCTTCTCACTTTTTGTTTCTCACTCCGCAAACGCGCAGCAATTGCAATCTTACATTAAGGAGGCTGAAGAAAATAGTCCCGAGATTCAGGCGCTGCAATATCGTTATGAGCTTACGGCAGAAAAAGCAGAAGAAGCGGGCGGCTTGCCGGATACTGAACTGAGTGCGGGCTATTTCGCAAGTGAACCTGAAACCAGAACCGGGCCCCAGAAAGCACGATTTTCGGTGAGGCAGATGCTGCCCTGGTTCGGCACCATTACCGCCAGGAAAAATTACGCGGCTTCCATGGCAGATGCTGAATATGTTGAAATTTCCATTGCCAAACGAAAACTGGCATTAGCTGTAGCGCAGTCTTATTACCGGCTTTATGCCCTGCAGGCGAAACAGGCCATCCTTTTAGAAAATGTGGAACTGCTGGATACCTATCATGAACTGGCCCTCACTTTTCTTGAAGTGGGAAGCGCTTCTGCGGTAGATGTGCTCCGGCTTCAAATGCGGCAGAATGACCTTGTGCAACAGGCCCAAACCCTGGAGCAGGATGCCGGGGCGGAGAAGCTTCAGTTTGAAAAGCTGCTGAACAGCAAAGAAAGTCGGCCGCTACTAATTCCCGAGTCCCTGGCGGTGCCCGATAAGGATTTTTCCGAAGAAAAAATTTCAGAAGTGCACCCGGAATTATTAAAATTTGAACAATTGTACACCTCTGTTGCCGAGGCAGAAAGTTTAAACAGGAAAGAAGCGCTGCCAAAAATTGGTGTAGGGCTGGATTATGTAAGCGTGGCAGAAAGGGCAGATATGGATTTTACCGATAATGGCAAAGACATCCTGATGCCAATGCTTTCGGTGGCTATTCCAATATTCAGCAATAAGTATAGATCTGTAAGCAGGCAAAATGAACTAAGGCAGAAAGAAATAAGGGCGCAACAGCAAAACAGGCTGCTTAAGCTGCAAACCATGTTGAAGGAGGCTGTTAGCGAAAGGGCTTCTGCAAGGATAACCGCCGCTACTTACCTGAAGAACCTTGAACAGGCCAAGGATGCCGAAGAAATCCTGCTGAAAAATTATGAAACCGGGACTATAGATTTTAACGATGTGCTGGAAATCCAGGAAATGCAGTTGAAGTTTCAGCTTGGTCATATAGAAGCGGTGAAGAATTTTTACATGCAGGCCACAATGGTGAATTATTTAAGCAATTAATTATAGCAGAATACCAGGTGGAGCTTAGCTTAAACCTATTTTTAAAATCTAAAAGAGATGAAAAAATATATCATTTACATTGGAATTTTGCTTGCAGGATTGCTGCTGGGCTATCTTTTCTTCGGAATCAATTCTGAAGAGGCGGCCGCAGAAAGCACTGCCAGGCAGGAGCATGAAAGTGAAGCTTCCGAACAGATGTGGACGTGTAGCATGCATCCGCAAATTATGAAATCTGAACCGGGAGATTGTCCAATTTGCGGGATGTACCTTATTCCCGCTGAAGCCGACGCCGCGGGATTATCTCCAGAGCAATTCAGCCTTACCGAAAATGCCATGGCACTGGCCACTATACAAACGGCGAAGGTAGGCATGACGGGGGAAGCAGCCAGCGGGTTCGTACTATCGGGCAAAATTGAGGTGAATGAAGAGGCCAATGCCGTGCAAACTTCCTATTTCGGCGGGCGTATAGAAAACCTGAACATCAATACCACCGGCGAGCAGGTAAAGCGTGGGCAGTTGCTGGCCACAATTTACTCGCCGGAACTGGTTTCTGCCCAGCAGGAGCTTTTAACCGCGGCCAGATTAAAGGAAAATCAGCCTGCGCTTTACAGGGCGGTGAGGAATAAGCTGAAGCTTTGGAAACTTAGCGATACTCAAATAGATGCCATTGAAAATTCGGGAAGTGTAAAAGAGAATTTTCCCGTATACGCCACTGTAGGCGGAACGGTGACCCAAAAAATGGTGCAGGAAGGAGATTACGTAGAGCAGGGGCAGCCATTGTATGAAATCGCCGATTTAAACAATGTATGGGCGGTTTTTGATGTTTATGAAAACCAACTTTCAGGTTTGGAAGAAGGCCAGAAAATTACAATTACCACCAATGCTTTTCCAGACCGGCAATTTGAATCGGAAATTTCATTTGTAAATCCGCTTTTAAATACTTCAACGCGAACCGTCAAGATAAGGGCAGAACTGGAAAACGAGAAGGGAAAGCTCAAACCGGGCATGTTTGTTAAAGGCAGGCTGGAGGTGGAGCAGGCGGCAAATTCAGCAAATATAACTATTCCAAAATCGGCAGTATTATGGACAGGAGAGCGTTCTTTGGTTTACGTAAAAACAAATCCTAAAAAACCTGTTTTTGAGATGCGGGAAGTACAGCTGGGCAGGCAGTTGGGGAACAATTATGAAGTCCTGCAGGGCCTTAATGCCGAAGAGGAGATTGTGGTAAACGGAACTTTTACCGTAGATGCGGCCGCACAATTACAGGGCAAACCTTCTATGATGAACGGCGAGGCCACAGAAGCAGTTTCCGAAGAAAAACCTATGCAGATGGAAATGCGGCTGCCGGAAATTTTTCAGAAAGATTTCACCAGCGTACTGGACAGTTACCTGGATTTAAAAAATGCTTTGGTAAATTCTAATATGGAGGAAGCAAAGGCTGAGGCCTATAAAATGCTGCGGCAGGTAAATGGGCTTAGAACAAAAAACCTGGGGAATATGGAAGTCACACATCTGGATAAAATTAAAACCATGCTGGAAGGTATTTCAGAAAACACCCAACTGGAGAACCAGCGGGATCATTTTGTGGCCCTTTCCGAAAATGTGCTTGCTTTTGTTTCCAATATGGATAACCTTAATAACACCCTTTATTTACAGAGGTGTCCAATGGCCAATAATAACAAAGGTGCTTACTGGATAAGCGAGATACGGGAAATACGAAATCCTTATTTTGGAGAGGCAATGTTAACTTGCGGGGAAACAAAAAAGATTTTTGGTGCCAGGCAAACGGAACGGTAATAAAATACTAAAAGCATTTTTCAGGTATAATAAAAAAGAATCACTAATTTAAATAACCAAAAAGAGTAGATATGAAACGAGTAATGAGAAACGCGGTTTTCTTTGCTGCAATAGCAGCCAGCGTTAGTCTTTCTTCCTGTAGGGACAGTAAGGAGAACGAAGAAGAGGGAATGCCAATGCAAAATGAGCACCACCAGGAAACTGAAACCAGCATGAAGGAAATGCAGGATTCTGTGGCGGCTCCACAGTTTAATGAAAAAGCTACTGGCCGTATTTATGAAGCCTACATTGGTATTAAGGAAGCCCTTGTGGCCAGCAATGCTATGGATGCTCAAAAGTCGGCGCAGAAACTGGTTAATGAGATAAAGAAAGATACTGATAGGGCAGAACTTGTAAACGCAGCCAATAAAATCCTGGCAACAGAAGATATTAATGTTCAGCGCGAGGCTTTCTCTGATTTGGCTTCGGCTATGCAGCCGGTTCTACAAGGAGCAATTACTTCAGGAGAAATTTATAGGCAGTATTGCCCCATGGCTTTTGAAGGCAAAGGAGCTTACTGGTACTCGAATAGCAAGCAGATAAGAAATCCATATTTTGGAGAAAAAATGCTTAACTGCGGCAGGACTGAAGAAACCTTGAATTAATCAAAAAGCCGGTTTCCAGCGCTTAATTTTCAGCAGGAACCGGCTTTCAATTTCAAAAATTTGAAAAACGAAAGCCTTCAGATTAAAAACGTGGTATGTAACCGCTGCATTGCAACCGTAAAGGAAATTTTGCAGCGGCATAATATTCCGTTTGTACGTATTTCCCTTGGAGAAGCGGTTTTAAACAGGGAATTAAAAGATTTGGAGCTTCATAACCTTCAGCGGGATTTCCGGGCAGTGGGATTTGAAATTCTTCAGGAGAAAAATGAAAGGATCATAAACAACATCAAATCTATTATTATATCACAGGTTTATGAAAACGAGCTACGTGATGAAAAACTTTCCCGCGTGCTGAGTGACCGCCTACATTATGACTACAGCCATCTCACTAATCTTTTTACTAAATATGAAGGGCGCAGTATTTCGAGTTTTCAAAACAGCATTCGTGTACAGCGTGTAAAGGAGTTACTGGAATACGATGAGCTGAATATTTCTGAAATCGCAGACCAAACGGGATATTCGAGTGCCGCTTACCTTTCCAGTTCTTTCAGGAAGAGCACTGGATTGAGTCCGTCTGAATACCGGCTAAAGCGCGTAAAAAGGCAGAATACCCTGGATTCTTTATAAATTTTCCTTAAAAGCAATATTCTTTACCATAATTTTAAAAGTCATTTTTCTTAATGCTTTTTATATTGAATTTATAACCAATTAAAAGAGAATATTATGAGAAATGAAAAATTTATTCACGCGCTTGGAAACTGTATTAACCATTGCAACTATTGCGCAGACGCCTGCCTTGATGAAGATGATCTAAAGAAAATGGTGCCGTGCATACGTACAGATAAAGTTTGTTCTGAAGCCTGCGCGGCACTTGCCCAAATACTTGCTATAGATGGGGCAAATGTTACGGGCCTTGTGGAGTATTGTAAGCAGGTTTGCGGAGAATGTGCAGACGAATGCGAAAAACACGATTCCCAACATTGCCAGGATTGCGCGAAAGCCTGCAGGGAATGTGAAAAGGCATGCGAGGAATTTTTGGCATAAATCAAAAGCCCTAATTAAAGATAAAGAGCCCGGACCCTTACCGGGCTTTTATTATTTAAAAACGTTCTGAAATTTTAAAAATTCGTCTGGATCCCATATTCATTACAAATGAAGTGCGGATTGAGCTCTAAAACCAGAAAGAATTCAAAAGGAAATCCGACAATTTTAATATCGAATTGGATATTGAAAATTTAACTTGCCGGAAAATTGCGAGCAATTATGAAACATATCTATACAGTCACTGGAATGACCTGTAATGGTTGTCGCAGTCATGTGGAAGAAGCACTGAATAAGGTTAAAGGCGTGACAAAAGCTTCTGTTGATCTTGAAAAAGCTGAAGCGGAGATAGAAATGCGGGAGCATATTAAAATTGACAAATTTCAGCAGGCGTTAAAAGAAGCGGGTGGAAATTACCAGATTCATCTTCCATCTGAAGCGAAAGAAAAACATAAGCATTCTTCTGAAGTTTCCAATTCAGAAAAGACAGGGAAAATGAATGATTCCGGGATGAAGCATAAATATGCTGTTACGGGAATGACGTGTAATGGTTGTCGCAGTCATGTGGAAGAAGCACTGAATAAGGTTGAAGGCGTGACCAAAGCTATTGTGGATCTTGAAAAAGCTGAAGCGGAGATAGAAATGCGGGAGCATATTAAAATTGGCAAATTTCAGCAGGCGTTAAAAGAAGCGGGCGGGAATTACCAGATTCATCTTCCATCTGAAGCGGAAGAAAAACATAAGCATTCTTCTGAAGTTTCCAATTCTGAAAAGACAGGGAAAATGAATGATTCCGGGATGAAGCATAAATATGCTGTTACGGGAATGACCTGCAACGGCTGTCGCGCCCATGTTGAAGAAGCTTTGAACAAGTTGGAAGGCGTGACCAAAGCTACTGTTAATCTGGAAAATGCTGAAGCGGAGATAGCAATGCAGGAGCATATCAAAATTGACAAATTTCAGCAGGCGTTGAGAGAAGCGGGTGGGAATTACCAGATTCATTTGCCTGGAGAGGAACACCAATATCATCAGCATGGGAAAAACCAGGAGGCAAAAGGCGAAGGTACCGGTGTTTTTTACTGCCCGATGCATTGCGAAGGGGATAAAACCTATAGTAAGCCCGGAGATTGTCCCGTGTGCGGGATGGACCTGGTGGAAGAAATGAGCCTTAACTCCCCCTCCTTTGGAGGGGGCGGGGGGGGAGGCTATACGTGCCCCATGCACCCGGAAATAGAAGAAGACGGGCCGGGGAGCTGCCCTATTTGCGGGATGGACCTGGTGCCAAAAGAAGTAGATTCTTCAGCAGAAGATAAAACTTATAAAAAGCTGCTGAAAAAGTTTAAAATAGCGGTGGCCTTTACCCTCCCGGTATTCCTTATCGCCATGTCTGAGATGTTGGCGGATAATCCGCTTTACGATTGGATGGATTTAAAATACTGGAACTGGATCCAGTTTGGCCTTTCGCTGCCGGTGGTTTTTTACGCTACCTGGATGTTCTTTGAACGCGCATGGAAGTCTGTAGTTTCCTGGAACCTCAATATGTTCACTTTAATTGGAATAGGTGCCGGGGTGGCCTGGCTTTTCAGCGTATTCGGGATGCTGGTCCCAGATTTTTTCCCGCAGCAGTTTAAAACCGAAGCGGGCACCGTGCATGTTTATTTTGAAGCAGCCACGGTAATCCTCACCCTTGTGTTGCTGGGGCAGGTAATGGAAGCCCGTGCCCACAGCAGGACAAATTCAGCCATTAAGGAATTGCTGAAGCTGGCGCCAAATACCGCCATTCGTGTAGTTGATGGGGAAGAAGAAGTGATCTCGACCAATAAAATTCAAGAAGGAGATATTCTAAGGGTAAAACCCGGGGATAAAATCGCCGTAGATGGAAGTATAGAAAAAGGCCAGACCAGCATAGATGAATCCATGATCACCGGGGAACCGGTTCCCGTGGAAAAAGCTGAAGGTGATAAAGTGACTTCGGGAACTATAAACGGGAACCAAAGCTTTACCATGAAGGCCGAAAAAGTGGGGAACGAAACCCTGCTGGCCCAAATCGTAAAAATGGTTAACGATGCCAGTCGTTCCCAGGCGCCAATCCAGAAACTGGCAGATAAAATTTCAGCATACTTTGTGCCGGTGGTGGTGATCATTTCCATTATAACCTTTGTTATCTGGGCCATTTACGGGCCGGAGCCCTCTTATGTTTATGCCCTGATCAATGCCATTGCGGTTTTAATTATTGCCTGTCCCTGCGCTTTAGGGCTGGCCACGCCAATGTCGGTTATGGTAGGAGTGGGCAAAGGAGCGCAAAACGGGGTGCTGATTAAAAATGCCCGTGCCCTGGAACAAATGGATGATATTGATACGCTGATAATTGATAAAACCGGGACCATAACAGAGGGCAAACCTTCAGTAGAAAAAGTGGTGGCTGCGAATAGTTTTACTGAAGATGAGGTATTGCAAAAGATAGCTTCCGTAAATGCTTTAAGTGAACATCCGCTGGCTGAAGCAACTGTAAACTATGCCCGGGGCAAAAATGTGAAATTTACAGAGGCCTCAAATTTTAATGCGGTTACGGGAAAAGGCGTTACTGCAGAAATAAATGCTGAAAAAATAGCAATTGGTAACGCGGCCCTTCTGCAGGAGCTGAATATTCCTGTTTCCGCAGCATTGGAAGAGCAGGTCTTAAAAGAGCAAAAATCGGGAAAAACGGTTTCTTATCTTTCTGTGAATACTGAAGTGGCCGGCTATATCACCATTACCGATGCTATTAAGAAAACCAGTCGCCAGGCTATTTCAGCATTAATGGAACAAGGCGTTGAGGTAGTTATGCTTACCGGGGATAACGAAAATACGGCTGCGGCAGTGGCCGGCGAAATGCGGCTTAGCGGATTTAAAGCGGGAATGCTGCCACAGGATAAGCAGGAAGAAGTAAAGCGCCTGCAGGAAAATGGCAAAAAAGTAGCGATGGCTGGTGATGGCATAAACGATGCGCCTGCACTTGCCCAGGCCGAAATTGGGATTGCCATGGGCACCGGAACCGATGTGGCCATTGAAAGCGCTGAAATTACCCTGGTGAAAGGAGACCTTCAGGGTGTGGTAAAGGCGAAGCAGCTAAGCGCCAAAGTGATGAGGAATATAAGGGAGAATTTATTTTTTGCACTTATTTATAATTCGGTAGGAGTGCCAATCGCTGCGGGAGTGTTATATCCTTTCTTCGGGATTTTACTTTCTCCAATGATCGCTGCCTTAGCGATGAGTTTTAGCTCGGTTTCGGTAATTACGAACGCGCTGCGGCTGCGCTCTGCAAAACTCTGATCATAAAAAAGCCTGGAAAAAACGAATTTTATTGAAATCGCTATTTTCCAGGCCAATTATTTATGAGGAATGATTTAATTTCTGCGGCGGTTGCCATCCTGCCAGTTGCGCCTGCGCTCTTCGCGGGATTTTTGCCATTTTTGGTACTGTTCTTCAGTAAGTATTTTTTGCATTTCCTCATCTTCAGCCAATGCTGCTTCCTGCATTATTTTCCTCCGGTCTTCCCTGCTTAAATTTCCGGAGTTTTCTTTACGCATTTTCTGCATTTCTTCAGCTCTTTCCAGATAAAAAGATTTTACCTGTTCCTGCTGGGTTTCATTTAAATCCAGCATCTTCGTCATTCTGTCTGAGGCGAAATTTGCCATTTCTTCAGGGCTGCGATTTGCGCGGTTACCCATTCTGCGGCCTTCGTCCTGTGAAAATGCCGATACTGAGATCAGCATTATCAGTAATAAAATTAATTTTTTCATATTTATAAGTAATTAAATCTTAGACATATAAAAGAGGAGTAAGTTTAATATATAAGAAGTGTTTTTTCAGTTTTCAGAGTTAATTTAACTTATAGATAAAAGAAAAGGCCGTAGGATAAAACTCCCCGACCTTTTCCCCAACAATCGCCAACCAATATTACATAGTAGTACCAGTAGTGGTAGACCAGCTACCGGTATAACCGCTATAGTTGTTATACTCGTCTTCATTAATCATTCCATCGGCATCGGTATCCCAGTCATTATAAAGACCCGTATTCCATTCGTCTTCAGTTACGCTGCCGCTGGTATCGGCATCATAAGTACCATACCAGTTAGAATCAGCATAACCAGTACTCCATTCGTCACTGTCTATAGTGCCATTGGCGTCAGTATCATAATCGGCAAAAGTATTATCTCCTGAATAATTACCATACATGCTGGTATTACCGGCATTCCATTCATCTTCGTCTATCATGTCATCCCCATTCGCATCAGTGTTGCCAAATGTGGTATTTGAAAATTCTTCATCGCTTAAAGAACCGTCAGCATCGGTATCCCAGTTACTAAAGTCGTTCTGGTAAGTTCCCGCAACTTCATCAGCATCCAGATATCCGTCACCATTTGTATCATAATCATTAAAGGCACTGGTTTCCATTGCTTCCATAGTTACAGTTATGGTTTCACTTGCCAGGAGTCCGCTGGTATCTGTTATAGGTTCATCGTCTATATCCCATTCTCCAAGAATACCATCGTCACTTTCAGCATAAAGTTTCAGAACAATTTCATTATCGCCCTCCATTAGGTTGGCATCCTCATTAAAAGTTAACATGATATCAGACTCCGTTCCTTCTTCAATCATTACCGGGTCAACTATAAAATTGTCGGTATTTTCATCTCCGGAATTTACGGCCACAAGCCAGCTATTCTGTCCCACGGTTACACTTTGTACCATGATTGTATTATCGGTTTGAGAAATGGTCTGGTCCATTGCGGTAATAGATCCTGTATAATCCTCATCATCGTCGATAACATCGTCGTCGTCATCGCAACTCACTATTCCAAGGCTAAGGAAAAGGATTAAAAAGTACTTTGTGTAGGTTTCTACATTCATCATTGCTTTCATAGTCATATTTTTAAGTTTAGATTGTGACTCAATTTGTGAAACTTTCGCGTCAAAGTGAAATTTACAACGGGGTTTAGTTTGAGTTTAACTCCTTTCTTAAAGAGGACGAAAAGGAATTTGATAAACGGCTTAAATATGTGAAAAACAGTTAATTATAAAATGTGCTAATTATTTTATAAAAGTTGGAAAACAGGAATATCTGTGTGGAAAAAAGGCAAAAAAAAGCCTGCCAAGATTATACTGGCAGGCTCAAATTTTTAAGGATCAAATCACTAGCTTTTCGCTATGGGATTCAGGATTAAATCAATTCGTTCCAGGGCATCCTGTAAGTGATACCTGGTAAGGGTATCCCCGGCCCTGTAAGAAGCATTTCTTATCTGCCTTTGCAGGGTTTTAAGTTCGCCGCGAACCACCGGCCGGATGTCGCTTTGCGCAACATCAATATTGCTCTGGTTTATCCATTGCCTGTACCGGGCCGGCACCTGCTCCTGTTCCTGCGTCATCAGGTATTCCATGCGATCTATATAAACGCGCTGCAGGTTCCTGCGGTAGCGGTCTATTTTTCCTCCGGAAGATAACTCGCTCCACACGCCTTTTCTTAAGTCCCTCATCATATCCAGTAACGAATAGGCTTCATTCCCATTTATTTCTTCATTTTCCATTAGCCTGGCCAATCTCCCAAAATCCAGGATATTGCTCAAAGCCCTCTCCTGCATGGTCCTGATACGTTCTATACTGCCATCATACTGGATTTTGTTGAAGATGGAGTCGTTAAGCAGCCATTCAGGAGTTGTAAATAATTCCTTCTGAAGGAACTCCATGGCGCGTTTTTGTTTTTCCTTAGGCACATGGCTGTAAACAGCGCCTTCCTGGTCGTAGGTTTTGAAGTTTTCATAAACCCCGCCAATATTAGCGGCCACGTGGCCCATGTAGCGATTGTACTGCCCCACCAGCTGGCCATAAAGGTCGCTAAGGTCGTCATAGTTCTTTCCTTCTTCCGAAGTCCAGTCTATAAGTTTAGGCATAATACGCTTCAGGTTTAAAATTCCGTAGTGGCTGGCCAGCATGGCGTCATCACCCAGATCTTCGGTTTGCGAGCTTGGGTCTATCACATTTCCCTGTTGCTGCCCAAACCTGTACATTGGGTCGCCGGCATGTTTTAGAATCCACTGGTCGAGAACTTTCTTTTCTTCTATTGGATCTTTATCCGGAATTGGCCGGTAACCCCATTCGATGGCATATTTATCGTAAGGCCCAATATTGGGCATTAGGGCCACATCGCCATCTCCCGGCTGCGCCACATAATTAAAGCGGGCGTAATCCATAATTGAAGGTGCTGTGCCGTAAAGTTTGGTAAACTCCGGATCTCTCAGGCTTTCTACCGGGTAAGCCACGCTGCTTCCCATATTATGGGGTAATCCCAGAGTGTGGCCAACTTCATGGGAAGAAACAAAGCGTATAAGCCTTCCCATAACTTCATCTTTAAACTGTACGCCCTGCGCATCCTCATTTATGGCCGCGGTTTGGACAAAGAACCAGTTTCTAAGCAGGGTCATTACATTATGGTACCAGTTAATGTCTGATTCCAAAATCTCTCCTGAACGCGGATCGCTAACGTGCGGCCCGTTGGCATTAGGAATGGGGGAAGCAAGATAACGCACCACCGAATATCTTACATCTTCAGGGCTCCAGTCCGGGTCTTCTTCTACGCTAGGGGCGTCTTTGGCGATAATCGCGTTTTTAAAGCCGGCAGCTTCAAAGGCTTTTTGCCAGTCTTCTATCCCCTGTTTTATAAATGGCCTCCATTTTTCAGGAGTCGCCCTGTCTATATAATAAACTATAGGCTCTTTTGGTTCTACCAGTTCCCCGTTTTTGAATTTCTCCATGTCTTCCTCTTTCACTTCCAGTCTCCAGCGGTCAAGATAACGTACGGTTTCGCTTTTTTGGGCATCCAGCCCGTAATCTGTCTGGCCGGTGGCGAACCATCCCACGCGCTGGTCGTAATAACGTCGCTCCATGGGAACTTCAGGTAAAAGAATCATGGAATTGCTGAATTCCAGCGAAATGGAACCAAGGCTGGAATTAGATGGCGGATCGCCGGCATTGTAGGTTTTTACATGCCGTACTTCTATATTTTCTGGATAACTCCTAATAGTGTCTATATACGAACGATTATCGTCCAGGCGAGAAACCTTGTATCGCTTCCTTTCTGAATCGCCAAGCCCCAGGGCCATCACGTCTTTTTCATAAAGGTCTGTAACATCGATCAATACATTATTGCTAAGCGAATCTTTTTTAATGGCTTTTATCGGGAATTTCTGAAGGATGGGCTCAAAATTGGAATTTACCACCGCTTCATGAACAGGAAGCGAATCTGCCGCGTAAATACCGTAAGAGACTACCCGTAACAACACATCGTTCCCTTTTCTTTGCCACCGGTGCACCTGGGTATTTTGTTTGCCCCCGCCAAAACCAATTCCGCTGGCGGTTTTTGCGATTCGGGTTACCGTGAGCATTTCCCTGTTAAAAAGGCTGTCGGGGATTTCATAGTAATATTTACTTCCTACACTATGTACCGTAAAAAGCCCTTCATCTGATTTTGCCTCTTTAGTAATTACTTTATTATAGGGTTTGATACCGTCCTTTTCTTTTGTATCTGTCTTTTCTGAAGCCTGCGCTGTGGATTTGGCATTTTCAGCATCAAATACGGCACAACTGGAAACAGAAATAGACAAGGCCAAAAGCATTGCCTTGTAAGATAAATTTTTGGTCATAAATTTAAGTTTTAGTTTAAATATAATGTAGCGGAAGTCCGTCTTCAGAATGTTCAGGAAAAGAAAAAGACTGCCTTCCGGCAGTCTTTGGACTTGTAACCTTTCAAAAGGTTTAAAAATAAGTTAAAAATATTTATTTAAACCAGTTCTCCACTTCGTCAAGCTGCAGGGCGGCAACAGGTAATTTATTCTTTTTCCGCAGGCCGTTTAGTTTCTGGTGCACCTGGGTTGGCTTATGTTCCTTGAGCTTGGAGACACTGGCAAATTCATGCATTACGGTGTCTATCCATTCCTGCGGAACACCAATTTTAAGGAAGTCTTCCGGTTTTGGGGTTGGGGCCTTTTTTTCAGGTTTCATTTGCGGGAAGAACAGAACTTCCTGTATAGACTGCTTGTTGGTAAGGAACATGATTAACCTGTCCATCCCAATACCAAGACCTGAAGTTGGAGGCATCCCGTATTCAAGCGCTCTCAAGAAGTCATTGTCTATAAACATGGCTTCGTCGTCCCCTTTTTCTGAAAGTTTTAATTGTTCTTCAAAACGCTCCCTCTGGTCTATAGGGTCGTTAAGTTCAGAATAAGCGTTGGCAATTTCCTTTCCGCAAACCATCAGCTCAAAACGTTCGGTTAATTCAGGGTTATCGCGGTGCTCCTTACAAAGCGGGCTCATTTCCTTCGGATAATCGGTAATAAAAGTAGGCTGGATAAAATTGCCTTCGCATTTTTCGCCAAAAATTTCATCAATCAGCTTTCCTTTGCCCATGGTATCGTCAACCTCAATGCCCATTCCTTTGGCGGCCTCGTATAACTCCTTTTCAGATTTACCGGTAATATCAAACCCGGTAAATTCTTTAATGGCATCGGTCATGGTGACCCTTTTATAAGGCGCTTTAAAATCTACCTGATGTTTTCCGAAGGTAGCTTCCGTAGTGCCATTAACCTGTAAGGCACAATATTCCAGCAATTCCTCCACAAATTCCATCATCCAGTTATAATCCTTATAGGCCACATAGATTTCCATGGCGGTAAACTCGGGGTTATGGGTCCTGTCCATTCCTTCGTTCCTGAAGTTTTTGGAGAACTCGTAAACCCCGTCAAAACCACCTACAATAAGCCTTTTAAGGTACAATTCGTTGGCGATCCTGAGGTAAAGCGGGATATCCAGCGCATTGTGGTGCGTGATAAAAGGCCGGGCAGCGGCACCGCCGGGAATAGACTGGAGGATTGGGGTTTCCACTTCAAAATACCCCTTGTCATTAAAGAAATTACGCATGGCGTTGAACAACTTTGTGCGCTTTACGAAAATTTCCTTTACATGCGGGTTTACCGCGAGATCGGCATACCGCTGGCGGTAGCGGTGCTCGGGGTCTTTAAACCCGTCGTATGTGTTGCCTTCTTTATCTGTTTTGGGGAGCGGGAGCGGGCGCAAAGATTTGCTCAACAGGCTGTAATCTTTCACCATCACCGTCATTTCTCCAACTTTGGTCTTAAAAAGTTCTCCTTCAATCCCAATAAAATCGCCAATATCAAGCAGCTTCTTGTACACATCGTTGTATTTGCCCTTGTCTTCTCCGGGGCAAATCTCATCACGGTTAAAATATACCTGAATTTTACCTTTGGAATCCTGTAATTCGGCAAAAGAAGCTTTTCCCTGGATTCGTCTGGACATAAGCCGGCCCGCGATAACTACTTTTTTGCCTTCTTCAAAATTGGATTTGATATCGGCCGTAGTTTGGTTTACCGGATAAAGATCGGCTGGGTAAGGATTGATTCCGGCTTCTCTAAGGGCTGATAATTTTTCCCTTCTGATAATTTCCTGTTCAGATAACTGCATGATATTTAATTGAATTTTCACGGGCTTATGCCTTGCGCGGATGCAAATATAATGACAATCAGGCTATCCACCAATGCAAGGGAAACCCGAAATTTTAATTCTATCTTTGTAGCTGTAATTCAATTTTTGAAAATGAGCGTCTGGCGTGTTATTCTTTCGGTTTTGTTCCCGCCGCTGGCGGTTGTTGATAAAGGCTGCGGTTCCATTATCATTGTTTTTATCCTTACTTTGCTGGGGTGGATTCCCGGCGTGATCGCGGCGCTTATTATTCTGAACAACCCAAACAGGTAGGCATGAACAAGAAGGTAAAGGTTCAAAATCTCGGTTTAAAGGATTATAAGGAGGTGTGGGATTATCAGGAGCAATTATTTAAAGAAACGCTGGACCTTAAGATAAAGAACCGCAGGGAAAACAGCAATCTGGAAACCGGTAACCACCTGTTGCTGGTGGAACATCCGCATGTATATACGTTGGGGAAAAGCGGGGATGCCGAAAATTTACTTATTTCAGAAGAAGAACTGGAACAGAAAAATGCCAGTTTTTACAAAATTAACCGCGGCGGGGATATTACCTATCACGGCCCCGGCCAGCTTGTTGCCTATCCCATTTTAGACCTGGACAATTTCTTTACCGATATCCATAAGTACCTTCGCCTGCTTGAAGAAACCGTGATCCTTACCTTAAGGGGTTATGGGGTTAAGGCAGAAAGGAGCAAAGGCGAAACCGGTGTGTGGCTGGATGTGGGGACTCCTTTTGCCCGAAAAATATGTGCGATGGGAGTTAGAGCCAGCCGCTGGGTAACCATGCATGGCCTGGCCCTGAATGTAAATGCCGACCTGGGATATTTTGACAATATCATCCCCTGCGGAATCCAGGACAAAGCCGTTACTTCTTTAAATGTGGAATTGGGCAAAAAGGAGGTTCCTTTAGATGAAGTTCAGGAAAAACTTCTGAAACATTTTGCTGCCCTTTTTGAGGCAGAAATTCTTGCGGATTAAAACTGGTACACCAGGATTTCATTTTCTTCTCCCTGTACGGTAAATTCAGGTTTTTTGTCAAGGTTGATGTTGCTCAAATCTATTTGTGAAGTTCCAAAAACAGGAAATCCCTGTAGTAACTCACCAGCTCTATTGAAAATATAAACTTTTTTTGCCTGCTTATCAGTAATAGCAATCAAGGTTTCATTATTTATCTTGAAAATCTGGGGAGAAGTGTACACTCCATAGTCCATTTCAATTAAAGTATCTTCAATTTTGAGCAGATTGCCATAAAAACTTATCAGGATTTCTGGCGTTGCAACAATTTTAGTTTCTTCCGTTGTATTTAAGACTTGCTTTTTTACACCTCCCTTTTCGTCAATTTTAACCAGTTCTTCCGGAGTGGCAGAGATAAAATTTTGCTGATATTCCCACCATTCATTGCCAGAAGGCTTAAAGTTTTCCTTTACCGGGACGCGGGTGTGTCCCTGTCGGTTTAAAACATTTACTTTGCCCGAAGCTTCCGGAACAAGAATATAATCTTTTGTTCCAATTCTAATATGCTTTGGAGGATTTGTGATTTCAGCTCCTGCTTTTTTGAAGTCAAAGCCTTTTACAATCTTTCCTTTCTTATTGTACATATAAACCCTGGAATTCTGTGTGATTATAAACCTGTATTTCCTGTTATTGTCATAATCAAAAACAGCGAGCGGCTGGGTGATCTCATCTTTGAACTCCAGAGGAAAAGGCGCAACAGGATTGCCATTTCTGTCAATTACATGTAGGGCGTGCAATGTGCTGAAGGCTAGTTGAAATTTCCCGTTTTTGAATAAATCCACCTGATGAATTTCTCCTGTTACCCTGTTCTCTAATTGCTTTTTCCAGTAAACCTGACCTTCATTGGAAATAAGATAAAGCGTGTTATTGATATCATGTACGGCAATGTCTTCCTGGTTGGTAAGATGGTTTTTAATGAAAAATGGGCGTGTAGATAACTGGTCTTCCAGGGTGATATTTAAAATCTCCGCTGGGGCGGAGGTTTCTTCAGGAGTTTTTTCTGAAGTGTTTATAATGCCATGAACGTGGAAAAAATCATCTTCCCTTACCAGCTGCAGTGCCGCAATTTTACTATGAAACGGCATATTCAAAATTTTTTCCTTCAAATCTGCATCGGCTTCTTCAGCTAAAAGTGGGAGGAAATTTTTACCGTTGGCCACAAATAGTAATGAAGACTGGGAAGAAAGTTGCTGTAATGTTTCCTGATAAGATTCCTGTACGCTTAAAGTGTGGTTGTTTTGGGAAGCCGAAATGATTTCCTCCAGCGCTGCAGGTTGCTCAGCGAAAATTATGAAGTTGTTGATTTGTGCCCAGTATTTTGCATTAGGAAGAGTAATAAGAGGATGAAAAATTTCCAGCGTTTCCGGGTTTTCCTGAAGCTGAAAAATAGAGAGGCCTCGAAAATCACCAATTTCAGCACTGGATTGCTTCAGAAGAATATTGCTGCTTTCCGCTTCATTACTTCTAATAGCAAAAACAGGAGCATTTTTAAGATAAATCATCCCAAATTCCGAAGAATTTGAAAATAAATGAGTTGTTAATGTATCGCCGCGCAATTGCTGAAGATTCTTCTGGACACCTTCAAAATTTTCATAACAAAAAGAAGAGAAAGCCTGCACGGAAGCAGGCACAATTTCTGCCATTTTTGAACTGCCGCGGCCGGCATTTTGAAAAACAGAATAAATGGAGGCGGGGTTAGCCGTGGTAGTAAGCAATCCGTTAAAATGGATGTTCTCAGCTTCAATTTCCAGTTCTGCCTCGCTCCAGGTGGAAGTTGCTCCCAGATTTTCAAACTCTTTCTGCGGAAAAATACTCCTTAATATGTATGGCAGCTTTTGATGGTTAAGAATAAGGGAAGTTTTATTTTTTTCTGTTGCTGAAATGATTTTCTGAAGTGCAGGTTTTGGCAAATTCTTCTGTTGAAGCGTCTCTTTGATAAAGCCTGAGGAGTTACTGGCCAGGAAAAGGTTCTTTTGGGAAAAAGTATAGGTGATACTGCCTTCAAAATTGTATTTTTTGAATTCGAAGTTATCTTCTTTTATCGTTTCTACAGATCTATTTTGAATAGAATCAAAACTTTTTAATTGGGGTGGCCGCCCGGAAATGAAAATATAATCAGGTTGCTGTTTTTCAAAATCTGAAAAACAGAGAAAAGATTCTTCAGCGGTTTCTATAACATCAAGGAAATTCAGCCTGTTACTGGACTGAAACTGATCAAAAAAGGGATTTTCGGTTAAAAAGGAATTTTCAGAATAATTATTTAAGAAGCCGTTGATGTCGGGAGATTTTACAATAATGGCAACATCTTCTGGAAGATAGTCAGCAGGGCGGATTTTTTTCTCCGCCGGGTTCTGGCAGCTTATTATACATAGGAGAAAAATAAAGAGTAAAACTCTTTTCATGAATTTTTAGGTCAAATCTAAAGTATTAGAGCGCCAGTTCCAACTGTTCAGGTAAAAGCCGAAAGCTTTTTCTATGGTATTTGGTAATCCCAAATTCACGGATAGCTTCGCGATGTTCCCGAGTGGGGTAACCTTTATTCTGTTTCCAGTTGTACATGGGAAATTCTTCATGAATTTTCTCCATATATTCATCCCGATATGTTTTTGCAAGGATAGAAGCTGCGGCTATACTAAAGTATTTACCGTCTCCTTTTATAATACATTCGTGGGGAACATCCTTATAAGTGTTAAATTTATTCCCGTCCACAATAATATATTCCGGACAGGAAGATAACTTTTCCAGGGCCTGGTGCATGCCTAAAATGGAAGCATTAAGAATGTTGATCTTGTCAATTTCTTCCATGGAAATATGGGAAACTCCAAAACAGACCGCTTTTTTTTCAATTTCGGTTCTTAAGAAATTGCGATTTTGAAGGCTGGTTTTTTTAGAATCATTTAACAACCGGTGCCGGAAATTATCGGGTAACAAAACGGCGGCCGCTGTAACGGGTCCGGCAAGGCAACCCCGCCCTGCTTCATCGGTTCCGGCGGTAAGCTTTTCTGACTTAAATCTTCTGAGCATAGGGAGTTATTTTTTTAGCAATTGAGGTTTCAAAATTAATAAAAATTCAAGGTCTCTTCTCCATGGGAATAGATGTAGAAGAAGTTAAATGTTGAAATATAGTTTGTATTATTAAGAATTTATTATGATTTTTGGCGCTGGCTAATTCAAATTAAATAAATAATGAAAAAAAGATTAAAAGGAATGCTAACGCTTTTAATGGTGTTAGTCGTGCAAATAAGTTTTGCACAAGAAAAAACTGTGACAGGTACTGTTACGGATGATCAGGGTTTACCTCTTCCAGGAGTGAATGTAGTAGTACAGGGTACAAGAAATGGTGTCCAAACCAACTTTGATGGAGTATATTCCATTTCTGTGGAGCCTGGTTCCATTTTAGTGTATAGTTACATCGGGTTTGAGCCACAGGAGGTGTTGGTCGGATCATCCAATACCTATAATATTAATTTGAAAGTTGACACTGGGGCGTTGGAAGAAGTAGTAGTGATGGGTTATGTTTCTAAGAGACGTGAGGATTTAACAGGTTCTGCTGTGCAAATCGGTTCTGATGAACTTCAGCAAACACCAATGGCTACTGTAGATCAGGCCTTACAGGGGAAAGTTGCAGGTCTTCAAATAGCAAGTTCTTCTGGTACACCGGGTGCTGTGCAGGATATCCGGATTAGAGGGATTAGTTCTATAACAGCTGGTAACGAACCTTTGTATGTCATAGATGGGGTGCCAATTATCAGTACCGATCTTGTTGGAACTGATGATAATGGAACTTCTTCTTTTTCAAGTTTGGCAAGTTTAAATTCGAGTGATATCGAAAGTATTACTGTTTTAAAAGATGCTTCCGCAACTGCAGCTTATGGTGCCAGAGGAGCAAATGGAGTGATTGTTATTACTACTAAAACGGGAAGAAGTGGTAAAACAGCTATAAATGTAAGTTCTTATTATGGATTTACTAATAATGCCATTGATGGTCCCGATCCTTTAACAGGTGCTCAAAGGGAGACTTTGTATTACGAAGGGATTATGAATAGTTACGAATTAAATTCTATGGAAGAAGCAAGGGCTTACGAACTTGAGAATTTTGGTGATGCCGCGGGATATATTGCCTGGAATGAAGCAGGGAGGCCAGAGACTGATTGGAAGGAACTTGTGACTAATCACGACGCTCCTATTCAGGAACATACAATCTCTGCAAATGGGGGTAGTGAAAAACATACTTTCTATGCTTCTCTGGGATACTATAAACAGGAAGCTACAGTTATAGGTTCAGATTTTGATCGAATTTCGGGGTCATTGAATCTAACCCAAGATATTTCTGATAGCTTTGAATTCAGTTCGTCAAATACAGCTTCTCATTCTTTTCAGGATGGCCTACTTGAAGGGAGTGCGTACTTTTCTTCCCCTCATACGGCAAAATATTTCACGTCGCCGTTGGATCAGGCTTTTAATGAAGATGGAACCTATAACTTAAATACTGGTTTGCCAAACCCTCTGTTCATTGCAGAAAATGATATTGACCAGTCAAGATTTACACGAATTTTGTCCAATAACTCTCTGAGGTGGATGACTCCTGTTGAAAATCTTTCCTTTACCTCAAGGGTATCTATAGATTATCAGGTTTTTAATTATAAATCTTATAATAACCGTGTTTCCGGAGATGGTGATGATACTGATGGATATGGTTATGAATTTGCTCGTAATACTGCTACTTATGTAATTCAGAATTCCGTAGATTATTTAATGAATTTAGGAGACCATAACTTTGATTTTAAATTGCTTCAGGAGTATCAGAAATATAACCGACGCTTCCTTGAGGCTGAAGGGGATAATTTTGTTACCGACGGCTTGACTAACCTGGCCTCTTCAGGTAATCCTACTGCGGTAGGGTCTGAATTTACAGATTGGGCGGTGGCTTCTTATTTGGGTACGGCCGCCTATAATTATGATAACCGATATGTTATTAACGGTACTTTCCGTCGCGAAGGGAATTCAAGATTTGCCAAAGAAAACCGCTGGGGAGATTTTTGGTCGGTTGGTGCTGCCTGGAATTTACATAGAGAAGAGTTTCTAGATGGAAATGATTTGGTAAATAATCTAAAATTGCGCGCCTCCTATGGTAAAACGGGGAACGCGAATATCGATATTAACCTGTATCAGGTATTGTTTAATTATGATGCAGATTATGCTGGTACTGGGGCTTCTTATCCTGCAGGATACGGAAATGAGGATTTAAGCTGGGAAACCAGTTATACCTTTGATGCGGGTATTGAGTTTGGTTTATTGCAAAATAGGCTGACGGGATCTTTTGGCTACTATAGAAGAGAAACAAAAGATGCATTGTTAGAAGTTCCATTGTCTTATACTACTGGTTTTAGCCAACAGGTACGAAATATAGGTCGCATGGAAAACAGTGGTTTTGAGGCAGAACTTAACGTGGATGTAATAAGATCCAGAGATTTTAATTTCAACATTGGAGGTAATTTAGGAACAGTGGATAACGAAGTATTAGAAGTTGCTGAAGATGCTAATGGAAATGAGATTCCGGTTATCAGTCCTAACACTTCCTACCAGCGTTCAGCTTCCGGAACAATGATTAATGAATGGTTTTTGCCAACCTGGGCTGGTGTAGATCCTGATACTGGTGTTGATACATATTATACCAATGGAGCGGGTAGTGAAGTTACTACAACATATACCCAAGCTAATCGAGTTTATCAGGGTAGTAGTGCCCTGCCAACTCTAACAGCAGGTTTAAACCTTCATGTTGATTTTAAAGGCTTTTTCCTTGACGCTTCAGGCTATTATGCAGGAGGGCATAAAGTATATGAATCATGGCATTTGTATTTAAATCAAACTAACTTATATGAAACGGCTACATATAATGGTTATTCTTCACTTATGGATAGATGGCAACAACCAGGAGACATTACCAGGGTTTCTAAAGTAGTTGATGCTTATCAACCATGGACTTACAGTACGAAGTTTTTACATGATGGCGATTATTTTCGTTTAAGAAATGTGACCTTTGGCTATGATGTAAACGCAGATGCGCTTGCCACAATTGGTGTAAGTAGTGCAAGGTTGTTCGTAAGAGGAACTAATTTATACACTTGGGTAAAAGATGATTACTTACTGCATGACCCAGAGGTGGATGCTGGTGGTTTTACCACTATTACCACTCCTCCTGTTAAATCAGTTGTATTTGGCATTAATTTAAAACTTTAAAAATTATGAAAAGATATATAAATAAATTCTACTACGTTGTCCTGTTAGTTGCCCTGGCAATCACAGGAGCGTGTTCAACAGATGATTTAGATCCGTCCTTAGAACAATCAAAAGAGTCAGAAAATGCCATTCTCGCTGTAGGAGATATGGAAGGGCTTATTAAAGGAGCCTATAACAGGATGTCTGCCGCTGGCTATTACGGCAGGGACTATTTGGTAACTAATGAAGTTCGCACCCCTAATGTATTTGCAAATGGTACATCTGGTAGGTTTACTACTGAAGCAGCATTTGCTTATCTGCCTAATTCAGTTTACATGTGGGATAACGCTTATTCAGTAATTGCTATTGCTAATATTTTAATTGGTACAGATGTATCAACTTTGGAAGGAGATCAGGCTTACGGAGAGCATATCAAAGGGCAGGCTTATGCTATAAGGGCACTTGCTCATTATGATTTATTGCTAACCTACGGGCAGCAATATGTTGGTGGAGATTTAGGAGTGCCATACGTGACTGAGTTTAAAGGAGGCAATGATTTCCCTTCTAGAGATTCTGTAGATTCCAATGTGGAAAATATTATGAGTGATTTAGAAACCGCTTTTGAAATGATGAACTCAGATTATTTTGATACTTCAAAGGAATTTATGTCAAAGTACACGGCAAAAGCTCTGGAGTCCAGAGTAGCGCTTCAGTTTGAAATGTGGGAAGAAGCAAGGGATGCGGCTAAAACTGTCATCGATTCAGGAATTTACTCTATAGTACCTGCAGAAGCTTATGTTTCTTCTTTTGATGATGACGGCGGCACTAATTCCATTTTTGAAATTGCCCAAAGCACAACCGATTATCCGGGAAGTGATAGGATTGACTTTATTTACAGGGGAAGTACTTATGGAGATATTGAAGTGATTCCTGAAGTTATGGATCTTTATGACGATGGTGATGTTAGAGCAGATATACTAGGTTATGAAGGAGAAAAATTAAGAAACATAGGGAAGTACCCTAATATAGGTGCAAACATTATTGTTATAAGATACGAAGAGGTAATCTTAAATTATGCCGAAGCTCTCTTCCAGTTAGGAGAAACGGCTGAAGCTTTAATCTGGTTAAACAAAATTCCTGAAGCCAGAAATGCAGAACTTTATTCTGAAGTTAATGTTGATAATATTTTAATGGAAAGAAGAAAAGAATTTGTGTTTGAAGGTCTGTACTATTGGGATCTTTTAAGGTATGAAATGGATGTAGAGAAACTTTCACCACTTCAGAATATTAGTGAGACCATTCCTTATGGTGATTACAGATTGGCTTTTCCAATTCCGTTAAATGAAATTGATGCCAACTCAAATATTACACAAAATCCCGGATACGGGAATTGATCGAAAAACGTGTATTCCAAACCACCCAAACCGGGTGGTTTTTTTGTTTCTAGCTATTTCTGGCTCATTTCATATAATATTATACTTTTGTTGCAGTTTAATAAAAACGATGAAAAACTATCTGTTTGTAATTTTCTTTAGCCTCTTTACTCTCCATACATTTGCTCAGCAAAGAGGAAGGGCCCTGGAGGGCAGCGGTACAGATTCTGAAGAAAATGCTGTACAGGACAGTGTTGCAAAACCACCCGTTCAGGATTATAAGATCATTTCCTATGAAAATGATACCACTTTTGTGGATACCTCGCTTACTATTCAAAAAGATTACAAGTTCAATTACCTCCGGAAAGACAACTTTGAACTTTTGCCATTTAACAATACCGGTCAACCTTATACTCATTTAAGTTATGAGGTGGAATTTGATGAAACCATGCCCGATTTTGGCGCACGGGCGAGGCATTTTAGGTTTTTTGAAGTAGAAGATATTTCCTATTACAGGGTGCCCACCCCTTTTACTGAATTATATTTTAAAACTGTGCCAGAGCAGGGGCAGCAGCTGGACGCATTTTTTACCGTAAATACCTCTCCTAATTTTAATTTTTCAGTTGCCTATAATGGGGTGCGTGCATTAGGGAAATATCAGCACTATTTAACCAGCACCGGGATTTTCCGGACTACTGCAAATTATCACACTTCAAATAAGAAGTACCAGTTGCGTACCCATTTTGTAACGCACGACTTGACTAATGAAGAAAATGGCGGTTTAACCGAGCAGGCCCTGGAGCAATACATTGGGGAAGAGGAAGAATTCGATGACCGCTCCCTTTTGGATGTACGTTTCGAAAATGCTGAAAATACCCTTAACGGGAAAAGATTTTACCTGGAACACGAATATTTCCTTACTAATCCTATAACTGATAGTCTTAACAGCCTTTCCTTTGGCCATGTTTTTAACTTTAATTACAAAAAATATACTTTTAATCAGACTCAGGCAGAGAAGGAGGTTTTTGGGGAATCCTTTGAGAGTTCCAATCTCAGGGACCAGGTGCGGCTTGAGGAGGTTTATAATGAAGCCAATGTCACCTTTAAAAATAATATCCTGGGAAGGTTAAAAGCCAGGGCCGCTTATAAACATTTTGATTATGGATATAATTCTGTTTATGTGTTGGAGGATGGAGAGGTGATTACCAATAAGCTGAATGGGGGAACGCTTTCCATAGGCGGGGAATATCAAAAAAACATAGGCGGATTTAACCTTGATGCCGAGGCTTCCCTAAATGTTGTCGGCGAATTTTCCGGAAATTACCTAATGGCAACTGCGTCTTATGCTTTAGACGAGGATAATCAGATTGCGTTTGGCCTTAACCAGAGTAGCATGGCACCCAACTATAATTTTCTGCTTTATCAAAGTGATTATATAAATTACAACTGGCAGAATGATTATGATAATATCAATTCTCAGAACCTTCATTTTAGATTAAATTCCAAAAAACTTTTTCAAGCGGAAGCCAATCTTACCCAAATTCAGAATTACACCTATTTTGGATTAAACGAGGGTGCAGCACAGGTAAAACCATTCCAGTATGCTGGCCAGGTGCGCTATTACAGGATAAAGGCTGAACGGGAATTCGATTTTGGTAGATTTGGGATGTACCACACGCTCATGTATCAAAATGTGGTTGATGGAACAGATGCCTTAAAACTGCCAGATTTTGTTACCCGAAATTCAATTTATTATAAAGATTTTTGGTTTGATAAAGCACTGTATCTTCAAACAGGCTTTACTTTTAAATACTTTTCACCTTACCAAATTAATGGTTATGACCCTGTATTGGCTGAATTTTATGTGCAGGACGAGCAGGAATTAGGGGGCTATCCCGTGCTTGATTTCTTTTTTAACGGAAAGGTAAGGCAAACCAGGATCTTCTTTAAGCTCGAAAATGTGAATTCCCTGCTTACCGGCAATAACAATTTCTCAGCTCCCGGTTATCCTTATACAGATTTCCTGGTGCGTTTTGGGCTGGTGTGGAACTTTTTTATATAACCACGCTAATTCGTTAACCGTTTCTGAACCTGTAAGGCATTACCATATTTAGGGTATCTGATTCATGCCTTTGCTTATATTATGTTTGTTTTGGGCGTTTCCGCTCCCAAAAGGTCGCGGCCGGGCTATCCGCTGTATCTTATAGCGGTTATTGGAGTAGGGGGAGATATGGGGTATATAAAGGAGTTTGAAAAACCATCAAATTCAGTACCCGAAATTCCGCTATAAGGATGCCGCTGCTATCCCTAACGCAAAAAAAAGTTGAAAAGTTAAAAGTCAAAAAGTTCAGAACTATGGCTCCTTTACCTTTTTTAAGGGAAGGTGGCTTTATCAGCGGGAGCTGATGAAGACGGATGGCAAACAAACTTGTTTTTAAATAACGAGTTCCTATAAAGGTGAATACTTGATCTGATCATAATAAGGAAACCGATAATTGTCAAATTTTGGTATCGCCATATTTCTGCGAAAATCCACGATATCTGCGGGGGATTTTTTTGAATCAGGAAACAGGAGCCAAGAACCAGGATAGCGTAAATGAGGAGGAAGGTGAAGATTTCAAACGCCTATATTGGCTATTTGAAAGGCTTCCTCTTATTTTCAGGTGTGGCTCCTTCCCTTTTTTAAGGGAAGGTGGCTTTATCAGCGGGAGCTGGTGAAGACGGAAGGGTGAAAAACATGATTTTAAGCAAAATCCAATGCTTAGCTTTCAGATTAATTCGTAGTTTATA
>NZ_JAVRHQ010000014.1:0-116603 GCF_031846485.1 Autumnicola tepida | reverse complement strand
ATATTTTTTCAGGAGAAAAAACATAAAATCTTAGCTTAAAACCGACACCAAATAAAAACCGCCTCATTTTGGTAAATGAGACGGCTTCCTCCTAAAAACCTCGCTTGATGTTGCAAATATCTACAAAAAACACCATTAAAAATTTATTGTTGTATCTTGAAATCACTTAAAAGTAAATTGCCACCAGTAATCACCAGACCAATGAGAAAAACATCAAAACGCAAGTCATTAATTTTAATATCTATCGGATTGTTTACGATAGCCCTGTCACAAATCGTTTCTCACTTTTTTGAAATATCAGATTTTGTACAAGGCTCTTTAATGGGAGCCGGGATTGCCTTACTGCTTCTTGCAATATCCTCAGGTAATTTTAAAACTATCCGATAAGATTTTAGAAGATTAAAACAACCTGTTGTTTTAGTAACATATCATTTAACATAGAATTAGAACAGGAAAATAGCACTTCCCGAAAGTAGCTTTTAATTTTAGGACAAAATTCATTAAAAAATGAAGCGTTCTTTACTCCTGTTACTTTTCATCATAGTATGTTTCAGTCCTGTAACCCACAGCCAGGTACTAACGAGAGCGCAAATAGATGATACTATTGCCTCTATTCCTTCATTTTCTATTCATAAAAACAATTATTTTATTACCGGCGTTCCGGTAAATGAGGAAATTTCGAAACAAACCGCCGATGTTAAATACCAGATAAGCTTTAAACAACTACTGACTCGCAAGACCCTTCCGTGGGATTCTTATTTGTTTCTTACTTACACCCAAACCGCTTTCTGGAATGTATATGCTAAATCCAGCCCTTTTGCAGAAATAAATTTTAATCCCGGCATTGGCCTGGGTAAACCGCTCTATAATAAAGATGATAAATTAGTAGCCATGGGTTACCTGCAGTATGAGCATGAATCTAACGGGCGTGACAGTATTTACTCCAGAAGCTGGAACAGGCTGTCCCTGAGTTTTGAGGCAGCGCTTAATTCCCGCACCACTCTTCGGGTAAAAGGCTGGTTTCCCTTCAGGTATAAAAAAGACAATCCTGAAATACTGGATTACCTGGGCCTGGGTGAAGTAAATTTATCTTACCAGCTTGAGCCGAAAAAATGGATTTTTGATGTTCAGCTTCAAAAAGGATTAAAAGACTGGTATGGTTCTGTAAGGGCACAACTTTTCTATAATTTATTTAAGATGTCCAACCAGTATTTAATGCTGGAATGGTATAACGGCTATGGGGAAAGCCTCATTAGTTTTAAGGAATTCCGAAGCATGATCAGGATTGGATATGTTATAAGATCAAACAACCTCAACTTCTTCGAATTCTCCTCTAAATAGAATTAACAATTATTTAAGTTCATCTGGTTCGGTAAGTTCCGAACTCAGTATTATATTTGCCGCTTCTAAAAAGAGAAGGTTGCTAATATGAATTGTTGTTCACCTGAAAAACGCAGATTGATTGAAGAGATTGGGGTACACTTTGAAAGGGTACATCAGCTGGCACCGCTTGCTGCAAGAATTTATGCCACAATGGTTTTATCTCCTGCAGACGGGAATACTTTTGACGAGATTATGGAGATTACTGATGCCAGTAAAAGCTCTGTCTCTACCCAGCTTAACTTACTTCTTCAGCTTAAAAAAGTTGAATACTTCACAAAGTCTGGCGACCGCAAAAGATATTTTCGCGCAAACCGGCTATATCTAAAAACAACTCTGGAAGGTTACCTGGAGAATATCACTGATGAGATAGAGCTTATAGACAAAATAACCGAATTCAATTCTAAGTATAACAAGGAGAAATTTGAAAAATCCGGTGCAACGGCTCTCCTTTTCAAGGATTACCTGCTTAACCAGGAACAAAATATAAGGAACACCATTAGCAAAATGGCCGAAATACAAAAAAAGTAAATAAAGTAAAATCCAATTTTCGATAAAATGAAAAACCTCTTTAAATATATAGCTGTTACCGCCGGTTTATTAAGTATTATTTCCTGCGGCGATAATCAGGACGCACAACAGCAGGCGCAGGGGCCAATGCCATATCCCGTGACTGAAGTGCAGCAAAAAACCGTAACTGCTTACTCCACTTATCCTACTAGCATCGAGGGAATCGTAAACAGCGAAGTACGTGCTAAAGTTTCTGGCTACATTACCGATGTGCTGGTGGATGAAGGCGAAAAAGTAAAAAAAGGCCAGGTTCTTTTTAAACTGGAAACCCAATCCCTTAATCAGGAAGCTGAGGCTGCCAAAGCGAATGTAAATGCGGCGCAGGTTGAAGTTAACAAACTTAAACCTTTGGTGGAAAAAGACATTATAAGTGAAGTGCAGCTGGAAACGGCGAGAGCCAGGCTTGCACAGGCTCAAAGTCAGTATAATTCCGTAGCAGCTAATATTGGCTATGCTAATATTAAAAGCCCTGTGGATGGTTATGTGGGATCTATACGTCTTCGTGAAGGTGCCCTTGTAAGCCCTACCAGCCAACAGCCATTAACAACAGTTAGTGATATTAGCCAGGTGTACGCGTATTTTTCTATGAATGAAACGGATTACCTGAATTTTATTCAGGAACAAAACGGCCAGGATATTCAGCAGAAAATAGATTCCCTGCCAAAAGTAAAGCTTAAACTCGCCAATGGCAGTATTTACGAACAGGAAGGAAAAATTGAAACCATTAATTCCCAGATTAACAACAACACAGGGGCGATCTCCTTTCGGGCAAGGTTTGACAATCCTTCCAGGATCTTAACCAATGGGAACAGTGGTACCATCCTTATTCCAAATACTTATGAAAATGCGGTAGTGGTGCCACAGCAATCTACTTACGAGCAACAGGGGACCACTCTTGTTTATAAAGTTAATAATGACAATACAGTTTCTTCTACCAGTTTAGAAGTAAAGGCAAGTGTAGACAACCTCTATGTTATAGAATCTGGCGTACAAGAAGGAGACAGTATAGTAGCGAGCGGCGCTGGAAAACTTAGTGCGAATGCGAAAATCACACCCCAGCCAATTCCTTTTGACAGTGTGGCGAAGCCAATTAAGACTGTTTTCCAATAAATCCTGACGAAAAAGAAAAATTATGCTAAGAACATTTATAGAACGACCTGTACTCTCTACAGTTGTTTCCATTATATTAGTGATCCTGGGAGTATTGGGGATGCTTAACCTGCCCATAACCCAGTATCCTGATATCGCGCCACCTACTATTTCAGTTTCCACCTCCTATCCCGGGGCGAATGCTGAAACAGTGCTGGAAAGTGTTATTATTCCTATTGAAGAACAGATAAACGGGGTGGAAGGAATGACCTATCTAACTTCTACCGCCACCAACAATGGTACTGCCGAAATCACTGTTTTCTTTGACCAGGAAGTAGATCCCGACATTGCAGCGGTTAACGTGCAGAACCGGGTGGCCAGGGCCAATCCGCTACTTCCGCAGGAAGTTAAGCAAACAGGGGTTACCACGCAAAAACAACAGACGAGTGCCCTCATGTTCCTGTCGTTTTACAGTACCAATCCAGATTACGACGATACTTTTATTCAGAATTATCTTAAAATAAATGTAATCCCCGAAATTCAACGGGTAAACGGGGTTGGTAATGTAAATGTATTCGGCGGAAAAGATTATTCCATGCGTATCTGGCTTCAGCCAGAAAAACTGGCCGCTTACAATCTCGTGCCTTCAGATGTTATTGCTGCCTTAAATGAGCAAAGTCTGGAAGCCGCGGCAGGTTCGCTGGGTGAAAATAATGGGGAAGCTTTTTCCTATGTTATCAAGTACAGCGGGCGGTATAAAACCGAAGAACAGTATAGCAATATTGTTATTAAAGCCCTTGGCAACGGAGATTTCCTGCGACTGGAAGATGTTGCTGAAATTGAACTGGACGCCCAGTCTTACAGCGGTGGTTCCACAACAAAAGGATATCCCGCGGTGAACATGGGAATCTTCCAGACTAAAGGTTCCAATGCAAGGGAAATTATTCAAACTATTAAAGTTCGCTTGGACGAAATTGAAGATAATTTACCTGAAGGAATTGAAATCTATATTCCTTACGATACCAACAACTTCCTTAATGCTTCCATCAGTAAAGTGGTGCATACTTTAATTGAAGCATTTGTACTGGTATTTATAGTGGTTTTTATATTCCTTCAGGATTTCAGGTCTACTTTAATCCCGGCTATTGCTGTACCGGTTTCCATTATTGGTACTTTCTTCTTTCTGAATTTATTTGGATATTCCATTAACCTCCTGACCCTTTTTGCACTGGTTTTGGCCATTGGTATTGTGGTGGATGATGCAATTGTAGTGGTGGAGGCAGTACATTCAAAAATAGACGAAGGCGCCAATAATGTAAAGAATGCCACGGTAGATGCCATGCACGAAATTTCCGGGGCAATTATTTCCATTACACTTGTAATGGCCGCCGTTTTTATCCCTGTTACCTTTGTACAGGGTCCCACGGGGGTATTTTATGAACAGTTTGGGGTAACTTTAATTGTTGCGATCTTTATCTCTGCGGTAAACGCATTAACTCTAAGCCCAGCTTTATGTGCGCTGTTTCTTAAAAGCCATGATGAAAAAAGTAAACCAAAAGGAAACTTTTTACAACGTTTCTTCAATGGGTTTAACCGGGGATTTAAAGCTACAGTTAGCAGATATGGCAGATCAGTAAATTATCTATACCGGCACAAATGGATAACCGCTGCTATTCTTATCCTTGCAGTAGCCGGTATCTGGTGGTCTTCCTCTACCGTTCCATCTGGTTTTGTTCCTGATGAGGACCGGGGACTTATTTTTGTAAATGTTGAATTGCCCGCAGGTGCCTCTGTAGACAGGACTCATGAAGTTAATATGGAACTTTATAATAAGGTCAAGGATTTGCCTGGTGTAGAAGGAATGTCTGTTATTGATGGTAGAAGCTTATTGAGTGGTGCCGGAAGTAACTATGGTTTGGGCTTTATTAAACTTAATGATTGGGAGGAAAGAGACGATGAGCAATCTGTGGAAGCTATTACGCAGAAACTGTTTGGTATCGCCGCAACCATTCCGGGAGCAAACATTATTTTCTTCTCCCCCCCGAGTATTCCGGGATTTGGTAACTCTTCAGGATTTGAAGTGAATCTATTAGACCGTTCTGGTGGAAGCTTTGAAGATCTGGATGAAGCCAATCAGGAATTTATTCAGAAGTTAACGCAGCGGCCGGAAATTCAATATGCGCAGTCATCTTTTAATACCGGTTATCCGCAGTACGAGATTGAGCTGAATGTACCTTTGGCTAAGGAAAAAGGAGTTTCTGTAAGTGAAATTTTCTCGACCCTTCAGGGTTACATTGGTGGAGTGTACGCCGCAGATTTTGCCAGGTTTGGTAAACAATACCGGGTTTATGTGCAGGCATTGCCAGAAGACCGTGCCAACAGGGACGATCTTAACAAGCTGTTTGTTAGAACAGATAGCGGTGAGATGACACCCATAACGCAGTTTGTGAATCTGCAAAGGGTTTACGGCCCACAATCGGTAACCAGGTTTAACCTGTTCAATTCCACTAAAGTTACCGGAGCGGTAAATCCTGGCTTTAGTACAGGAGACGCTATTGCCGCGGTAGAAGAAACCTCTGGAACCCTGGCAGATCAATACGATATTGCATACTCCGGGCTTACCCGTGAAGAAGTAAATGCAGGAAGCCAGACCACCACTATCTTCATGTTATCGATCTTGTTTGTGTATTTTCTTCTTGCAGCGCAGTATGAAAGTTATTTACTGCCTTTTTCAGTATTGCTGTCCCTGCCCCTGGGAGTTTTTGGAGCATATATTACTACTAAATTTGCCGGACTTCAGAATAACATCTATTTCCAGATCGCGCTTATAATGCTGCTGGGGCTGCTGGCGAAAAATGCCATTTTGATTGTGGAGTTCGCTATCCAGCGGAGAAGGAACGGGGAATCTATTGTAGATGCTGCCGTTGATGGTGCCAAAGCACGTCTAAGGCCTATTTTGATGACCTCTTTCGCCTTCATCCTCGGACTGATGCCTTTAGTCCTGGCCAGCGGAGTTGGAGCCGCAGGTAACCGGAGCATTGGTACCGGGGCAGCCGGAGGGCTTCTTATTGGTACGGTAACAGGGGTTTTCGTAATTCCTATTCTTTTTATCCTCTTCCAGTGGTTGCAGGAAAAAGTGAGTTCCAAACCAGCTCCTGATGTCCAGACAAATGACAAGAATTTAGAATCGTAAAAAAAATGAAAAAGTTGAAATTATATAAATTCATACTGGTACCGGTAGTCCTGCTTTCTCTTCAGGCATGTTTTGTTGCGAAAGATTATGAACAGCCGGATATTGTAAAAGAAGAGCATTACCGCACCGACACTTTTCCGCAGGATTCGCTAAATATGGCCAATGTGTCCTGGAGGGAGATTTTTACCGATCCCTTGCTTACTCAATATATTGAGGAAGGGCTGGAAAACAATATAGATATAAGAATAGCGGTGCAACAAATACTTGCGGCAGAAGCTTATGTGAAACAGGGGAAAGCAGCCTATTTCCCTACTCTTAATGCCAATGCACAGGTGACTCACCAGGAACTTTCTTCAAATAGCCAGTTCGGAAGTTTGTTTTCCTCAATAGATCAGTATGAACTTAGCGGCGCTCTTTCCTGGGAAGCAGATATCTGGGGCAGGATTACCAGTACAAAAAGGGCATTCCAGGCAAGGTACCTGCAGACAGTGGCTGCCCATAAAGCGGTAAAAACCCGCTTAATTGCAGATATTGCCTCTAATTATTACCAGTTGCTTGCCCTTGATGAGCAAATAAGGATCACCAGGCAAACTATAGAAAACCGGGAAAATAGCCTGGAGACTACCGAAGCTCTAAAAGAAGCAGGGAATGTGACTGAAGTTGGGGTTAAACAAACGGAGGCGCAGCTTTACACTGCCCGTGCAATTCTTATAAACCTTCAAAATCAGGAACGTTTGCTGGAAAATTCCTTTTCTATTCTGCTAGGCGAAGCACCAATGCAAATTGAAAGGACAGATTTATCCCAACAGGAAATAACCACAGAGCTGCAGATTGGGGTACCCGCGCAGCTGTTACGAAACCGGCCAGATGTGATTGCCGCGGAATATAATTTTGTAAACGCATTCCAGTTAACCAACGCGGCAAGGGCAGATTTTTATCCTTCCCTTACATTGTCTGCAACTGGTGGATTCCAGACTTTAGACCTGCAGGAATTATTTGATCCTAATTCCCTTTTTGCCACCATAGTTGGAGGGCTGGCCCAGCCAATCTTCAACGCAAGAAGGATAAGGACAGAATATGAAGTTTCCCAGGCAGAACAGGAACAGGCAAGGCTCAATTTTAGAGACACCTTTCTCACCGCAACCCGTGAAGTAATGGACGCGCTTTATTCTTACGAAGCAGCCACAGAAACTATAGAGGTGAGGCAAAAGGAATATGAGGCATATCAAACCGCTACAAATTATTCTGAAGAATTGCTCAATAATGGTTTGGCAAATTACCTGGAAGTTCTTACTGCAAGGGAAAACGCATTAAATTCCAGCCTTAATTTAATAGATGCACGATTTAACCAGTTACAATCTATGGTAGACCTATATCAATCCCTTGGTGGGGGCTGGCAGTAGATTAGAAATTGTTTTGTTTTGTTAGTTGTTGGTAAACAGCTCCGGAAAACAAAATTCCGGAGCTGTTTAATTTCTCTTGATTTTTGAAGGACCCGTCACTCCCACAGGAATTCCCCCTACATTTTTTATTAACGACAAAAAAGGCTGAATGAATCAAAACTACACGTTTGACATTATTAGATTAACCAATAAATTTCCGCTTTTAAGCAGTATCATAAAACAGGTCATTTTCTGGATAATGGCCTATAGCATGCTACTCTATATCATACATCTGGTAGCCTTTTCTGTGTTTAATATTTTTGACAGGACCATTGAAGTTGGTGTTTGGCCGGTATTTGTATTTGTTATTATCGCCAGCCTGTTTTTAGGAATTAGCTTGGGATTATTAGATGGATTTTTAAAGAAGACATTTTTCAAAAACCAGCCTCTTGGGGTTAATATCCTTGTTGGTAGCCTTTCCTATTTTCTGGTCCTCATGGGCATTATCGTTATTAGCCGAAATGTTATTATTAATATTTCAGCTGATTTTCCCACTAAGGGGGACGTAGAAATCCTCCTGGAAGAAAACTGGAACTATTTCAGTTATATCCTGATGGTCTACACCTTTTTCATGACCCTGGTAATAAGTTTTGTGAATCAGATGAATCAGAAGTTCGGGCCTGGAATGCTGCTTCCATTTCTTTTCGGAAGGTATAGATATCCAAGAGAAGAAGAGCGTATTTTCATGTTTCTGGACCTTACTTCTTCCACAGAACTGGCCGAGAAACTGGGGCACGTTAGATACAGCAAACTTATCCAGGCAAGCTTTCTGGATATCAATAAGAAGGTAAAGGAATTCAATGCTGAAATTTACCAGTATGTTGGAGATGAAGTAGTGATAAGCTGGCCTTTACAGGGCTTTAAAAAAGCTGCCTGTGTGGAATTCTTCTTTTCTGTTCAGGAAATGTTTCTTGAACGAAAGGAATTTTATGAAAAAGAATTCGGTGTGGTTCCAAAATTTAAAGCCGGGCTACATGCCGGCCTCGTGACCGCTGTGGAAGTTGGAGATATCAAGAGGGATATTGCTTACCACGGGGACACCCTTAATGTTGCTGCAAGAATAGAAGGTTTATGCAATGAGTACCATGCGCCTATTCTTGCTTCCGGTTTAATAATTGAAAAAGGAAAACTTCAGGATTTCTTTTCTGTCACTTCACTGGGATTCAAATCCCTCCAGGGAAGGCAGTCACCAATTGAAATTTTCCGTATAACAAAGTAAAAAGTAAGAAGAATAACTATGAAATTTCTTTGTATCCCGAAATATGCATTTTTAGCCTTATTATTTTTTTCTATTGCCTCCAAAGCTCAGCAAACAAACAGCCCTAAAGACAGCATTCCCACTAGCTGGGAACTCCTTAAATATGACGGAGTAAGTGCATTTGGTGGGGTAAAGGCAACTTATACGCAGCCTCTAAAATGGCAAAAAGACGATTTTATCACGGCAGCGGCCGTAGTTGCAGGAACAGCGGTATTGTACATTTTTGATGAACAGGCCAACGAATGGTTTAGAGGCCAAAAAGATGATATTCCCGGGGTAATAAAGGATTTTGGTTGGTATTACGGAAGTCCGCAGAATAACTACGCCATAAACGGCGCCGTCTACCTCTATGGATTACTTACGAAAAATGAAAAAGTAAGGCGCACGGGAGTTCTAATGATCTCTGCAGCCTCTGCAGCGGGAATAATTCAATCTATCACTAAAACATCCATAGGAAGAGCCAGGCCGGGAGCTGATGAAGGTAAAGCCAGTTTTAAACCTTTCAGTAAAGAAGGGAAATACCATACTTTTCCCTCCGGCCACACTATATTATCTTTTACCACTGCTTATGCGCTTAGCAAGCAATTTGACAACATGTTTGTAAAAGCAGGAATTTGGGGAGTGGGCTTAATTGCACCTGTGTCCAGATTGTGGGCCGGTGCGCACTGGCTTACCGATGTAGGGCTAAGCCTGGCATTGAGCGTGGCGGTGGTGGATACTATAGACAATTACCTAAACAGGGATAGAAATTATGAAACCAGGAATCCGGATAAATTAAGTTTCCACTGGAATTTTAGCGTGGGGCTGGGTCGAGTAGGCTTAGTGGGCACCTTCTAGCAATAAACATTTTTATAGTATTGGATTCGATTGAAGCAAAACTGCGGGAATATTTTTTCTTTTTTGAAGTTTTCATCCCACTCGTCAGTTTTTCCAGTTTCTTTCGGACTGCTGAATAATACCTTAGACTTAAATCCTCGATGACGTGTTACCTTCCTGAAAGAAGGCCTATTCTTCCCAATTTTTATACGGATTTTTGCTAAGCAGGGAATTATAATAGCGCTTATTACCGGTAACTTCTTTTCCCAACCATTCAGGTTTTTCAAATTTTTCATCTTCTGAATTCAATTCCACTTCAGCAACAATAAGGCCTTTGTTGCTTCCGCTGAATTCATCTACTTCAAAAGTATGTTGACCAATTTTCACCTCATAACGCAGCTTTTCTATGGGCTCGGGTTCAGCTAATTTCAGCAGGTTTTCAGCATCCTGTATAGCAATTTCTTTTTCCCACTCAAACCTGCTCAATCCATTTTCTGAAGATTTTCCTTTTATAGTTATATAAGCTTTTTCTCCTTTTGTTCTAACCCTAACTGTGCGTTCCGGGTGGGAGTTAAGATATGCCTGAACAATTTTTTCTTTTTTTTCGGCCTGATTTTTAAAAGCTTCTGAAACGACTAAAAATTTTCGCTCTATTTCCATTTTTCTATTCTTCAGCCAGTTTGGCAATTTTTTCTATTTCATCAGATTCAATCCTGGTGGTATGGTACCCGTCATTTGCCACAAAAATCATTGCATCCGCAATTTTTTCAGCAGTGACAGATTTATACTTTTTTAAAGGCCCCTTCAGCAGGGGATTCATCACCTTCATCACCGCTTTGGCAATGTTCTCTCCTGTACGGTTTTCGTTTCTATTCCCAACAATAAGAGAAGGCTTAAAAATGTAAGTTTTCCTGATATTGCATTGCAGCACATCCCGCTCCATTTTTCCTTTTACTTTGTTATAAAAAATCTTGCTCTTTGGATCTGATCCCATTGCCGAGACCACCAAAAAACAGGGAATTTTATTAGCTTCACACAACTTTGCCGCTGTTACGGGGATACCATAATCTATGGCTTTATATTTTTCCTTATCTGGCGTTTTGCTTTTGGTGGTTCCGATACAGCAAAAAACCTCATCGGCTTTAAAATCTTCAGCATATTTCTCCAGCTCCAGCAGGTCGACCAAATGCTCTTCAATTTTTACATCCAGTACATGCGAAGGGCTTCTGGAAAAAAGGATGATCTTTGAATAATCCTCGTTTTTAAGCAATTTATGGAGCAGGATTCCACCAGTAAGGCCTGTAGCTCCTAAAACGATTGCAGTTTTATGTTTCATTACAGAAGAATTTCACCTCTCATGGATTAAAGATATTATAAATTTGTAAGGTGGAGAGCCATCGCAAAATAATTCATATAGACATGGATGCTTTTTACGCGTCTGTGGAGCAGCTGGACAACCCGGAGCTAAGGGGAAAAGCCATTGCCGTGGGCGGCAGTTCACAACGGGGCGTGGTAAGTGCTGCCAGTTATGAAGCCCGAAAATTTGGAGTACGCAGCGCCATGAGCAGTATAATTGCCAAAAAAAACTGTCCGCACCTCATTTTTGTAAAGGCTCGTTTTGAGCGTTATCGGGAAATATCCCAGCGCATCAGGAGTATTTTCCTGGAATATACAGACCTGGTGGAGCCGCTTTCCTTAGATGAAGCTTACCTGGATGTGACCCAAAATAAAAAAGGAAATCCAAGCGCAACCCTTATTGCAAGGGAAATTCGACAAAAAATTAAAGATAAAACCGGCCTGAATGCTTCCGCAGGAATTTCCATAAATAAATTCATTGCTAAAATTGCCAGTGATTATAATAAACCCAACGGCCAGAAAACCGTGAACCCAGAAGAGGTGGAAGAATTCCTGGAAAAGCTCGATATCAGGAAATTTCATGGCGTGGGCAAGGTGACTGCTGAAAAAATGTACAGGCTGGGCATCTTCACAGGTAAAGATTTAAAAACGAAATCGGCCGAATACCTTACAGAACATTTTGGAAAAAGTGGAAATCATTATTATAACGTAGTGCGGGGAATCCATTTAAGCGAGGTAAAACCAAACAGAATAAGAAAATCTCTGGGAGCTGAAAGGACCTTTAATGAAAATATTTCTTCGGAAATTTTTATGCTGGAGCGGCTGGAGAATATTGCTGAAGAAATAGAACGCAGGCTTCAGAAAAGCAAAGTAGCTGGAAAAACAGTCACTCTGAAGATCAAGTACAGTGACTTTACCCTGCAAACCAGGAGCAAAACCATTTCTTACTACATATCAAGCAAAGAATTGATCCTGGAACAGGCCAAAGAACTGTTGTACCAGGAGAAAATGAAGGATTCGGTTAGGCTGCTGGGAATTTCCCTTTCTAACCTGAATACCGATAAAGCTGAAGTAAAAGAAGAAAAAAAGAAGATTGAAGTACAGCTGAAGTTTGAGTTTTAGACAAAAAGAAGCCACGAATGCCCGGCTAATATTTGTGCATTTGTGGCTTCTTATTTTATCAAGAATTATTCAATCTCAGAAACCCTGAGGGTATTCACCATTCCTTTATCTGAAATTGGCATTGCTGCCAGGTTAATGGTAAAATCTCCAGGTTGTACAAAACCACTTTCTTTTGCCATTACATTTATATCTTCAATAGTTTCATCTGTACTGCTGAATTTGTCGTAATGAAAAGCCTTTACTCCCCATAAAAGACTCAACTGGGAAAGAATCCTGTCATTTGATGTAAAAACCAAAATATGGGATTCCGGCCTCCATGCAGAAATCTGGAAAGCGGTATAACCACTATTGGTAAGGGTACAGATTGCTTTGGCCTTTATTTCGTTTGCCATATGAGCGGCATGATAACAAACAGATTTGGTAATATATCGTTTAGTACGTACATGCGGTGGGTCGTGCGGCACCTTGATTAATGGTGAATTTTCAACGCTTTCAAGAATCTGGCACATTTTCTCTATTACCTGAACCGGATATTGCCCTACAGATGTTTCTCCACTGAGCATCACGGCATCTGCGCCATCCATAACAGAGTTCGCTACGTCATTAACCTCTGCCCTTGTTGGCGTAAGGCTGGAAATCATTGTTTCCATCATTTGAGTGGCGATTATTACCGGGATACGGGCTTTTTTCGCAACCAAAACCAGTTTCTTCTGAATTAGCGGCACTTCCTGCGCAGGAATTTCCACCCCAAGGTCACCACGGGCAACCATTAATCCGTCACAATAAGCAACGATTTTTTCGATATTCTGGACCCCTTCAGGTTTTTCAATTTTAGCTACAATAGGAATTTTATGTTCGCTATGTTCCTTAATTAAATTCTGAAGTTCAATAAGGTCTTCCGCATGGCGCACAAAAGAAAGTGCCATCCAGTCTACTTCCATTTCGCAGGCGAAAATCGCATCTTTCACATCCTTTTCAGTTAAAGCCGGAAGAGAGATTTTAGTGTTTGGAAGGTTTACGCCTTTTTTAGATTTTAAAGGCCCGCCCTGGATTACTTTTGTTTTAACTTCATTTTCCCTGTTGGTACTCACCACTTCAAAAATCAGTTTCCCGTCATCCAGAAGAATACGCTCCCCGGGATTTACATCCTGTGGAAAGGTATCGTAGTTCATATATACCCTTTCAGCAGTTCCCTCGAATTCTTCTCCTGTGGCGAAGACAATTTCATCTCCTTTTGCCACGACCACCTGATCTTTCATGGTGCCAACCCTTAACTTAGGCCCCTGAAGGTCACCAAGAATGGCGGCATTAAAGTTATGTTCTTTATTTAAGCTGCGGATCATTTCTATCCGCTCCCTCACATCATTATAGTCAGCATGCGAAAAATTAACCCTGAAGACGTTAACCCCGGCCTGGAGCATGTCGTATAAAACTTCTTTAGTACTTGTAGCAGGACCAAGGGTCGCTACAATTTTCGTCTTTTTATTTGTTGGCATTATTCAAAAATTAAATTTTCCTTAGATTTTAGATTCTCCACGTCTATGTTATACGCGGCCAATACCTGCGGAATATTATTAATAATATTCACAAGTTTTGTAAAGTTTTGATCCTGTACATGTTCGCCAATTTTCAGGAAATAATCCACCTTCTTGAATTCTGGAATGAGCTGCATCTCCAGTGGCCTCACTTCCTCTTCATAAAAAAGTGAACCTGAACTGAGCACCTTTTTTGCCTGGCCCTTATACTTATTGCAGACGAGGTGGTATGTACAATGTGTCTTGGGATCCTTTGAAGTATACAAAGCATACATGGCCTGGACAGCTTTATAATTAAAGTCTACGTCGCGCCTTGATCTTTTTAGCTGCAGATGTAAATGTCTGTTTAACAAATAAGCCATCCTAAATTCCTCAACGGAACAGTAAATGGCCACCAATTTAAAGCTGTCTTCTTCTACTTCATCCAACAACATTTTATGCGCCTGCATAACCTTAAATACTTTAGGGTTAAAGATAAAATAAGAATGCTAAAAAGAAGCGAGAACAACTTATAATTTTGCTATTTTTCTACGAAAACGTTATAGTTTCCATTAAATTCGCAATATTATTTAATTTTATTTTGAAGTGCGTAATATGCCCGCTTGGAAGCTTTCTCTTCAGCCTTCTTTTTTGAAGTTGCCCTTGCCTTCGCGACCACCCGGTCTTCAATACGAAGTTTTACTGCAAAATGTTTAAGTTCATCATTACCGGTGTCCTCATAAACCTCATAATCAAATTCCTTTTTTTGCTTCTGGCACCATTCAATTAAAAGGCTTTTGTAACTAATTACCTTGCCTTCCAGTTGTTCTATATCTACATAAGGCTCTATAACCCTTTCAAAAATAAACCTGCGGCAATACTTATAGCCACGGTCAAGATAAATGGCCCCAACCAAAGATTCGAATAAATTTCCATGAATATTGACTCCAAACTGGTCCTTTGGAATATTGGTCTGCACGAAGGAAATGAGTTTAAGGTCTTTTCCCAACTCGTTCAAATGTTTACGGCTTACTACCTTAGACCGCATTTTGGTGAGATAACCTTCGTTTCCCCCAGGCACAGCCCTAAAAAGATGAGAGGCGATAACCGCGCTTAACATGGCATCTCCAAGAAACTCCATGCGCTCATAGTTAACCGCATTTCCTTCTTCATCTTTAATATTCAGGGAACGGTGGGTAAATGCTTTTTTGTAATGGGAAATATTCTTTGGGCGGAAACCAAGAATCTTGTGCATATCAGCAAAAAAATTCCCGCCTTTGGAAGAGCGGGAATTTAATATGTTGTGAATAACACTCATTTTAAAAGCTTATTCCTGGAATTTTTTAAATAAAACGCAGGCGTTGTGCCCGCCAAAACCAAATGTGTTGCTCATCACAACGTTTACCTCACGTTCCTGAGCTTTGTTTAGGGTTAGATTCAATTCAGGATCAATATTCTCATCCGGATTTTCATGGTTTATTGTAGGAGGCACAATACTATGCTTCATAGAAAGAATAGCCGAAATGGCTTCTATGGCACCGGCAGCTCCCAACAAATGCCCGGTCATTGATTTGGTTGAATTGATATTGATATTTTTTGCGTGCTCACCAAAAACTTTACTTATAGCCTTCAATTCCGCCACATCTCCCAGTGGAGTTGAGGTCCCGTGAGTATTTATCGCATCAACATCTTCGGGGTTCATCCCCGCATTCCTTAAACAGTTCTCCATCACGGCAACAACCCCGTCTCCCTCAGGATGCGGCGCCGTCATGTGGTAAGCGTCTGAAGACAAGCCTCCGCCTAAAACTTCAGCATAGATTTTTGCACCTCTCGCTTTTGCGTGTTCATACTCTTCAAGTATGAGCGCGCCGGCACCTTCACCTAGAACAAAACCATCCCTTTGGGCATCAAAAGGCCTTGATGCGGTTTCGGGGCTTTCATTTCTGGTGGAGAGCGCATGCATGGCATTAAAACCTCCCATACCCGCAATGGTTACTGCGGCCTCAGAGCCTCCGGATACAATAATATCGCTGTATCCAAGCCTGATGTTGTTAAGCGCGTCTATCATTGCATTTGCAGAAGACGCACAGGCAGAAACCGTGGTATAGTTAGCTCCCATAAACCCGTGACGAATAGAGATATTGCCAGGGGCAATATCTGCAATCATCTTAGGAATAAAAAATGGATTAAATCTAGGACTACCATCCCCTTCAGCAAAATTGATAACCTCATCCTGAAAGGTTTCCAGGCCACCAATTCCGGCTCCCCAAATTACACCCACGCGATACTTATCTACAACGTTAAGATCCAGTCCTGAATCTTTTATGGCTTCATCTGAAGCTACTATCGCATATTGGGCAAATCTGTCGAGTCTTCTTACTTCCTTACGATCGAAGTAATCTAAAGGATTGAAATTTTTGAGTTCACAAGCGAATTTGGTTTTGAATTTATCGGTATCGAAGTAAGTGATAGGCGCACTACCACTTTTTCCGTTCACCAATCCATTCCAATATTCTTCAATATTGTTACCAACGGGGGTTAGTGCTCCCAATCCCGTTACTACAACTCGCTTTAACTCCATATGGTTTTTTGCTTTTTATTTTTTCGCGTCTTCAATATAAGAAATTGCCTGACCAACAGTTGCAATATTTTCTGCCTGGTCATCTGGGATCTGAATATCAAATTCTTTTTCAAATTCCATGATCAATTCCACTGTATCTAATGAATCAGCACCCAAGTCGTTGGTGAAGCTGGCTTCGTTTACAACTTCGTTCTCGTCAACACCTAATTTGTCCACGATTATCGCTTTTACTCTTGATGCAATGTCTGACATAATATTTTGTTTTAATTTTGATTAGGTGGCAAAAATAAAAAACTTTATTTTAAAACCGATTTTTACTTTAAAAATGTGAATGTAATTTACGTAAAATCACCGAAACCGGTTAATTTTACATCCTAATAATTGTTAATAAACTCATTTTGAGGACTCCGCTACATAAGAAGCAAAAAAAGATCGTGATCTTCGCATCCGGCACCGGAACGAATACTGAAAATATAATCAAATATTTCCAGGATTCTCCCTCAACCCGCGTGGTAGCTGTGTTTTCTAACCGAAAAGCTGCCGGGGTTTTGAAAAAGGCGCACGATCTTAATGTGAAAGCACTGCATTTTGACCGTGATTCCTTCTACTATTCCAATGATGTGCTTTATGTATTAAAAGATATTAACCCCGATTTAATAGTGCTAGCTGGTTTTCTTTGGGTGGTGCCTGAAAATATTATTCAGAAGTTTCCTGACAAGATTATCAATATTCATCCCGCCCTTTTACCACGCTACGGTGGAAAAGGAATGTATGGCGAAAAGGTACACCAGGCAATTATTGAAAATAGGGAAAAAGAAAGTGGCATTACCATTCATTATGTAAATGAAAAATATGACGAAGGAAAAATCCTTTTTCAAACCACTGTAAACGTAGAACCTACGGATACTCCTGAAAGTCTTGCGCAAAAAATCCATTCCCTGGAATACAGCCACTTTCCTAAAGTGATTGAAGAACTCCTGGAAAAAGAAAAATAGTGCAGCAACCACAGGTTCATATTTATACTGATGGTGCCGCAAGGGGAAACCCCGGCCCTGGTGGTTACGGCATCGTAATGGAATGGGTGGGAAAACCTTACCGCAAAGAATTTTCCAAAGGTTATAAGCATACCACCAATAACAGGATGGAATTAAGGGCGGTAATTGAAGCCCTTAAAAAACTAAAAATGCCCGGGCTGGAAGTGCTCATCTTTACCGATTCTAAGTACGTGGTGGATTCCGTAGAAAAAAAATGGGTACTGGGTTGGGAGAAAAAGGGCTTTAAAGACCGAAAAAATGCAGATCTGTGGAAAGAATTTTTAAAAGAATTCCGCAAGCATAAGGTGAGGTTCCAATGGATAAAAGGCCACAACAACCATCCTCAAAATGAACGCTGCGATGCACTGGCCGTAGCTGCTTCCAAAGAAAAGAAGTTGTTGATAGACGAAGGTTTTCAGGAAATATAATCCAAAAATTGCCAATTTCAGGTTTTGGTTTATCCCTTGAAAAACAAACTGTATATTTGCAGCGTATTTTAAATCCCGTTATGAGTAAATTATTGATTGTAGGCACTGTTGCCTTTGATGCTATTGAAACCCCTTTTGGAAAAACCGATAAGATCCTTGGCGGCGCCGCCACCTACATTGGGCTTTCTGCTTCACATTTTGATACCAACAGCGCCATTGTTTCTATTATAGGAGATGATTTTCCGCAGGAATATCTTGATCTTTTCCAAAATAACAACATTAATATTGAAGGTATAGAACTGGTAGAAGGTGGAAAAACCTTCTTTTGGAGCGGCCGCTATCATAACGACCTTAATTCCAGGGACACCCTTGAAACACAATTAAATGTGCTTGCCGATTTCCAGCCGGTGGTGCCACAATCCTTTAAAGATGCCGAATTTGTAATGCTGGGCAACCTTCACCCACTGGTGCAGCTCAGCGTGCTGGAACAGGTTGAAAATCCAAAACTGGTGGTACTGGACACCATGAACTTCTGGATGGATAACGCCCTGGAAGATCTTAAAAAGGTAATTTCCAAGGTAGATGTTATTACCATAAATGATGAAGAGGCAAGACAGCTTTCCGGGGAATATTCTTTGGTAAAAGCCGCCAGGAAAATCGAAGAAATGGGGCCAAAATATGTAGTGATTAAAAAAGGAGAGCATGGAGCCCTATTATTCCATGAAGAAGAAATCTTCTTTGCCCCTGCCCTGCCGCTGGAAGAAGTTTTTGATCCTACTGGAGCAGGAGACACTTTTGCCGGTGGTTTTAGCGGATATCTTGCAAAAACAGAAGATATTTCTTTTGAGAATATGAAGAATGCCATTATTTACGGTTCCAACCTGGCTTCGTTTTGTGTGGAGAAATTTGGCACCGAACGAATGCAGGAACTTTCAAAGGAAGAAGTGCATTCCCGGCTTAGGGAATTCAGGAAACTTACTCAGTTTGAAATAGAATTGACTTAAAATTTTTGCCCTGTAATTTCAGGGCTTTTTTTGTGACCAATCCAAAACCATTAATACGGTAATTATACATATATGAGTGATGCCCTAAAACACGAATGTGGAATTGCGCACATACGCCTTTTGAAACCATTGGAGTATTATAAAGAAAAATACGGCAGTGCATTTTATGGAGTTAATAAAATGTACCTGATGATGGAAAAACAGCACAACAGGGGACAGGATGGAGCCGGTTTTGCAAGTATTAAGCTGAATACCGCTCCCGGGGAAAGGTACATAAGCAGGGTAAGGTCTAACCAGGCGCAGCCTATCCAGGATATTTTTGAGCAGATTAACCAGAGGATAAACGACGAGATAAAGGAAAATCCGGAGTATGCCGATAGCGTAGCCCTTCAGAAAAAATATATCCCGTACCTGGGAGAAGTTTTTCTTGGCCACGTACGTTACGGCACATTTGGCAAAAACAGCATAGAGAGCGTTCACCCTTTTCTTAGGCAGAATAACTGGATGCACCGGAACCTTATCGTTGCCGGAAACTTTAATATGACCAATGTCAACAAGCTTTTCAATAATCTTGTTGAACTTGGACAACACCCTAAGGAAAAGGCCGATACGGTTACCGTAATGGAGAAAATCGGGCACTTTTTAGATTCTGAAGTGCGCAAACTCTACAAGAAGCTAAAGAAGGAAGGCTATAACAAGCAACAGGCTTCACCACATATTGCCGAGCAGCTTAATGTGGCAAAAATCCTTAAAAAATCTTCTAAAAACTGGGATGGCGGTTACGCCATGGCAGGACTTATGGGCCACGGAGATTCCTTTGTGCTAAGGGATCCCGCCGGTATACGCCCCGCCTACTATTATAAAGATGATGAAGTGGTGGTGGTAGCTTCAGAACGGCCGGTAATCCAGACAGTTTTCAATGTAAAATTTGAAGAGGTGCAGGAGCTTGCGCCTGGACATGCTATTATCACCAAAAAGAACGGAAAGGTTTCTATTGATAAAATTGTTGAACCTTTGGAAAGAAAGGCCTGTTCTTTTGAGCGAATTTATTTCTCCCGTGGTAGTGACGCCGAAATATATAAGGAACGAAAGATGCTGGGCAAACTTTTAATGCCTGATGTTCTGAAATCTATAGACCACGATACCCAGAATACGGTTTTTTCCTTTATTCCCAATACCGCAGAAACTTCTTTCTACGGAATGGTGGAAGCAGCCCAGGACGAACTCAGCAAACAGAAAAATGAAGCTATTCTGGCCGAAAAGGAATCGCTTACCGATGCCAGGCTTCAGGAAATCCTTTCCCATCGCCTTAGAACCGAAAAAATAGCCATAAAAGATGTGAAGCTGCGCACCTTTATTACCGAAGACAGCAGCCGTGATGATCTTGTAGCCCACGTGTATGATGTTACTTATGGAGTGGTAAGGCCAGATGACAACCTGGTAATTATAGACGACAGTATTGTAAGGGGCACCACCCTTAAGAAAAGTATTGTGAAAATGCTGGACCGCCTAAATCCAAAACAGATTGTAGTGGTTTCTTCAGCGCCGCAAATAAGGTATCCAGATTGCTACGGAATAGACATGGCCAGACTGGAAGACCTGGTGGCCTTTAGGGCGGCGCTTGAGCTGCATAAAGAGAATAATTCCTATGGAGTTATAAAAGAGGTATACGAAAAGTGCAAAGAGCAGGTAGACCTTGAAGATACCGAGGTTCAGAATTTTGTGAAAGAAGTCTATGAACCTTTTACAAACACCCGGTTATCTGATAAAATTGCAGAACTTATAAGCGAACCCACGGTAAAGGCCAAAGTAAAAGTAATCTATCAAACGGTGGACAATTTACACAAGGCCTGCCCAAAAAATCTGGGGGATTGGTACTTTACAGGAGATTATCCAACACCCGGTGGTAACAGGGTGGTTAACCGTGCATTTATCAATTTTTATGAGGGAACTAAAGGAAGAGCTTATTAGAACTTGCACTTCAACTAGTTTATTAGCTGTTAATCTAATTTAGTTGCCTGGCTGTTTTTTCTTGTCTACTTTGGTCTCACCATAAACATAAGTAGGTTAAGTTCATGGTAGATTTGGGGCAAAAAAAGGTGGATATCTTATCCGCCTTTTTTTATTTTTTCTTCTTAAGCCTATGAATAGCTAAGCCCGCTTTTTTAAGAGCTTTACACTTTAACTAATATTACGGCGGTTCATCTAAAAAATTCAAGTGTTCGGAACATTCAGCTTATATTAGCAGTACCATAAACATAAGTAGGTTAAGTTCATGGTAGATTTGGGGCAAAAAAAGGTGGATCTGATCCGCCTTTTTTTATTTGTGAGATTCTGGTAGCTTTTTCCTTCAGTTTTTAACTATAATTAATTACATAACAGCGGTTTAACTAATAACCATGCTCTTCATCTAAAATGTATATTTTATTATTGCATTCTCTTTACTTTAGCAATACCATAGCATAAATAGGTTAAGTTCATGGTAGATTTGGGGCAAAAAAAAGGTGGATATCTTATCCGCCTTTTTTATGGACTAATTCCAGCTCATTGAAAAGCATAAGAAAGAATTTAAGTTTTCTTGATAGGACAAGTTTACTTACTATCTTATTAATTCTTTCCGTTGTACAGCTACTAATTGAACCCGTCAGGCTATTTCAGGAAGATATTTTAAAAAAATGAAGAAGTAGAGGAAGACATTCTTAAAATACGGGAAGATAAAAAGGCTGCCTTCCTTTTGCGGAAAGCAGCCTTTTACAACTCTAACAATTAATAATAACTATTTCTCCTTAGCATAACGGCTGGCTACTTCTTTCCAATCGATCACATTAAAAAATGCGTCAATGTATTCCGGCCTTTTGTTTTGATAATTCAGGTAATAGGCATGTTCCCATACGTCCAGTCCCAGGATTGGGGTTCCGCCGCATCCAATTTCCGGCATTATTGGATTATCCTGGTTTGCGGTAGAGCATATCTCCAGTTTTCCACCTTCATGCACGCATAACCAGGCCCAGCCTGATCCAAATTGTCCTGCCGCCGCTTTGGCGAATTCTTCTTTAAAAGCCTCAAAAGAACCAAATTTATTATCGATTGCTTTTGCTAATTCCCCTTCAGGCTTTCCACCACCATCAGGCGACATGATCTCCCAGAATAATGTATGATTATAATATCCTCCACCATTATTTCTAACGGCTTTGTTAGAAAGGTCAAGGTTTTTAAGTATGTTTTCTATAGTTTTCCCTTCTAGATCAGAGCCTTCAATGGCTGCGTTCAGTTTTTTGGTATATCCGCCATGGTGTTTATCATGATGAATTTCCATAGTTTTTGCATCTATATGTGGCTCCAGTGCGTCAAACGCATAATTTAATTTCGGTAACTCAAATGGCATAATAATATTATTTTAGTGATTAGTATTATATTCTTCCCTCAAAGTTAGGTATTAAGGCACTTTCAGGAAATATTTTAGTGTTATAAAATCCTTAAAAGGCCTCGCTTTTCGGGAATCAATTTTATTTTATACTTATTTTACCTGCTTTTACCAAAAACCAATTCCAAAAACCGTTCGGATTGAAGAATTCCTTTACAATTTATAACGCCTCTGCCGGCTCTGGAAAAACATTTACCTTGGTTAAAGAGTACCTTCTGTTACTTTTTGAGTCGGACAAAAAGGAAGAATATCGTAATATTCTTGCCATTACTTTCACTAATAAGGCAGTAGATGAAATGAAAAGCCGCATAATCGACAGCCTTTATGCCTTTTCTTCCGAAGAAATCCCGGAGAAATTCCAGGGGCTTTTTGAAGCAGTTTGCAGTGAGTGCAAATTAAATAAAACCGAAATCAGGGAAAAAGCGGGCAATATCCTCCGGGCGATTATTCATAATTATGCCGCTTTTGAAGTATCCACCATAGATGGTTTTACGCATCGCGTATTACGCACTTTTGCCAAAGATCTTGGCCTTCCCGTAAATTTTGAAGTGGAACTTAGCCAGGAAGATATCCTTTTGGAGGCTGTGGAAAGCCTGGTGAACAAAGCGGGAAGTGACAAAATGCTAACCAATATCCTCCTGGATTTTACCCTAAATAAAGCTGATGACGATAAAAGCTGGGATATCACACGGGACCTTTTTGAAATTTCCCGCCTGCTGATTAATGAAAACAACCATAGCGCACTCCAGCAGTTACGGGGAAAGGACCTTGATGACTTTCAAAATTTTGACAGGAAGTTAAAAGATGTTATTGCATTTGCACAAGATGAAATACGCGAAGCTGCGGACTCTTTTTTTAAGCTTATTCAGGCGAATAACATTGAAGAAAAAGAATTTACCCGTGGTTCTGTTCCAAAACATTTCAGAAAACTTCAAAACGCCGAAAACGTAAATTTTGATACTCAATGGGCAAAAAGTATCGCTGAAGACAACCTGTATTCCAAGGCCCTTTCCGCAGAAAAAAAAGCGGTTCTGGACCAGCTGCAGCCAGAAATTGTAAAATTGTTCCAGGCTTCCAAAGAGAACTATTTTAAGGTTGAATTTCTACAGGAAGTGAGGAAACGCCTTGTACAGCTTTCTTTGCTAAACGCGATAAACCAGGAAATTGAAGCTATAAAAAAAGACCGTAACCTGGTGCTTATTTCAGAATTCAACCCGCAAATTAGCGCGCAGGTTAAAGACCAGCCTGCTCCCTTTATTTATGAACGCCTTGGCGAGCGCTATAACAATTATTTTATTGATGAATTCCAGGATACTTCCCAAATGCAGTGGGAAAACCTGATCCCGCTGATAGATGCAAGCCTTGCCGGAATGGATGAAGAATCTCCTGCAGGCCTTATGCTGGTGGGAGATGCCAAGCAGTCCATCTATCGTTGGCGCGGAGGAAAAGCTGAACAGTTTATTGACCTGAGCAATAACACCAATCCTTTTTCCACTCCTAAAAACGTGATCGATCTCCCTGCAAACTACCGTAGCGCTGAAGAAATTGTTGAGTTTAACAATGACTTTTTCGGTTTTGCTGCAGGTTATCTTACCCATCCCGATTACCGGCGCCTATTTGAAAAAAGTCTTCAGAAACCCACTGCAAAAAAAGGAGGATATGTAAACATTTCTTTTCTGGAAGCAGAAAACCGGGAAGAGGAATTTGAATTATATCCTGAAAAGGTCCTGGAAATCATTAAAAATCTTGAAAGTAAAAACTATAAAAAAGGAGATATCTGCATCCTTACCAGGAAGAAAAAAGAAGGTATCGCAATCGCCAATCATCTAAGCGAAAATGGCATCGCGGTGGTTTCTTCGGAAACCCTGCTGATTTCAAATTCACCTAAAGTGAATTTTATTGCAGATCTTTTGGCCTTTTCCCTTAGCCCTGAAGATGATTTGCTGAAATTGTCAATTTTCGATTATCTGCAGGAAGAGTTGAAATTTGAAGATCCGCATAAGGTTATAAGCGAAAATATTAATCAGGATGGCGAAGATTTTTTCCGGTGGCTGAAGGAGAAGGAAATAGGTTTCAGCTTAAATGAGCTGCTAAAACTTTCTATTTATGAGGCGGCAGAATATACTATCAGGTGTTTTCAACTTATAGAAGATTCTGATGCTTACCTGCAGTTTTTCCTGGATTTTATCTACGAAAACAGCCAAAAAGCAGGAATGGGACTTTCAGAATTTCTGGAAATATGGCAGCGGGAAAAAGACCGGCTGAGCATCGTGGTGCCGCAGGACGAAAATGCGGTGCAGATTATGACCATTCATAAATCCAAGGGACTGGAATTTCCCGTAGTGATCTATCCTTTTGCCAATTCAGATTTTAATGATACTAAAAGAGACAATCTTTGGCTGGAAATGGAGGAACCCATTAGTGAAATCCCGGTAAGTTACCTTAGCGCCTCCAAAAAAATGCTTAACTGGAATCCAAAATCCGGCAGGTTATATGAGGAACTGCTGCATCAAAAAGAACTGGACACCCTCAATGTTTTTTACGTTGCCTGCACCCGTGCTTCAAAACAACTTTACCTTCTTTCCAATTACGACCTGGATAAGAAAGGGATTGCGAAAACCAATAAAATTTCAGGTTTATTAATTGAATTCTTAAGGAACAAAGGAGTTTGGAAGGATGATCAAAAAAATTACGATTTCGGGCAGCTTCCGCAGGCACAACAGGCACAGCAGCAGGAATCGGATACTCTTTTCCAGCAGCACTTTTATTCTTCAGCCACTCAAAACCAGGCGGTGAATATTGTCACCAGATCAGGTTCTTTATGGGACACCAAGCAACAGGGCGCTATAGAAAAAGGGGAAATTGCGCACGGGATCCTGGCAAAGATCAATTCCGCAGAAGATATAGAAAACGCTGTAAAAGAAGCGGTGATAGACGGATCGATTACCACAGGTGATGCGCCGGAAATAAAAACCCTGCTGAAAAAGATTTGCGAACATCCTCAGCTTTCCTCCTATTTCACCACAGAAACACAAAATTATAACGAAAGGGATTTACTCACTTCGGAAGGAAAAAAATTAAGGCCGGACAGGATGGTACTGCGTGACAAAAATTGCGTGATAATAGACTATAAAACCGGCGGGGCAATTGAAGCTCATAAAAACCAGCTGAATGGTTATGCACAGGTTCTGGAGGAAATGGGCTTTAAAGTGGAGCGCAAAATCCTGGTTTATATAAATGAAGAGGTTTCGCCCATGTTTGTATAAAAGAAATGTAATTTTGTAAAAAACGAAGCAATATGTACGGAAAAATTAAAGAATATTTAGAAAAGGAAATAGAAGAAATTAAGGAGGCCGGGCTTTACAAGAAAGAGCGCATAATTACCACTCCCCAGGACGCGGTGATTAAAATCTCCACCGGGCAGGAAGTAATAAATTTTTGCGCCAATAACTACTTAGGGCTTTCTTCTCACCCGGAAGTAATCCAGGCAGCCAAAGACACTATGGACAGCCACGGATTTGGGATGTCCAGTGTACGTTTTATCTGCGGGACACAGGATATTCATAAAGAACTGGAACAGAAAATCGCCGATTTTTACGGGACTGAAGACACTATTCTTTACGCTGCAGCCTTTGATGCCAACGGCGGAATTTTTGAACCCCTGCTTACCAAAGAAGATGCCATTATTTCAGATTCGCTAAACCACGCTTCTATTATTGACGGGGTGCGCCTTTGTAAAGCTGCACGCTATCGCTATCAAAACAGCGATATGGAAGATTTGGAACAACAGTTAAAAGCAGCCAATGAAAACGGGGCTAGGTTTAAAATTATAGTTACAGACGGCGTTTTCTCTATGGATGGCTTAGTAGCGCCGCTGGATAAAATTTGTGACCTTGCCGAAAAATACGATGCCCTCGTAATGATTGACGATTGCCATGCCACCGGATTTATTGGAGATATGGGAATCGGCACTTTGGAAGAAAAGGAGGTATTGGGCAGAGTAGATATAATTACCGGCACCCTGGGTAAAGCCCTTGGAGGAGCTATGGGTGGCTATACCACGGCAAAAAAGGAAATAATTGAACTCCTGCGGCAAAGGTCCAGGCCTTACCTTTTCTCCAATTCCCTTGCCCCTGCTATAGTAGGAGCCTCTATTAAGGTTTTTGATATGCTGGAAAAGGATGATTCCCTTAGGAAAAAGTTAAAGGAAAATACAGTATATTTCAGGAACGGAATTAAGGAAGCAGGTTTTGACATTATAGAAGGAGATGCTGCTATTGTTCCGGTGATGCTCTATGAAGCCAAACTTTCCCAGCTAATGGCAGAAAAGCTTCTTGAGAAAGGTATTTACGTTATAGGCTTCTTTTATCCCGTGGTACCTAAAGAACAGGCGAGAATAAGGGTGCAGCTCTCTGCAGCTCACAAAAAAGAACACCTGGACAAAGCGATAAAAGCTTTTATAGAAGTAGGTAAAGAACTAAATATAATTTAGGATAAAAAACAGGCTAATAAACTTGCTAAAAATTAGTTCTTTTTGTTGCGAAAACCTTGTGTAAACCGCCGTTATATAAGGATCTATTAAGAAAACTTTATTATTTCTTTCTTTGTTAATGCGCATGAAGCACATACTTTTGTTTACAGTTAACACTTAAAACTAAACTATTGAATATGAAACATTTTAGCAAGTTCTTATTAGCTTCGATGTTGTTTCTGGGAATTACCACGGTAAATGCTCAGGATGAAAACAACCCATGGGCTATAGGTATTCAGACCAATGCTGTAGACTTCTATCCAACGGGCGAAGACGCTCCGGGACAGGGAGGCTACTTTGATCATTATTTTGAAACAGAAAACTGGAACATCCTTCCATCGGTTTCAAGACTTACCGTGGGTCGTTATATAGGCGCCGGTTTTGTTGCCGAGTTCGCGGGATCTATTAACCAAATAGACAATTTTGGTACCGAATCTATTCCTCAACTTTCCTATTATTCTGCAGGCCTTTCTGCAAATTATAGTTTAAGAGCACTACTTAACGACGGGTGGTTTGACCCTGTAATTGGTGTGGGTGGAGACTACAACTGGATAGGAGACCAGGATTCTGATGATCCTCAAAACTTTGATGGGGTAACCCTTAATGGGAAAGTTGGACTTAATTTCTGGTTTTCAGATAACATCGCCTTAACTGTGGAGTCTAACTACAAGCATTCTTTTGAAACTGAAAGTGCTTCTCACTTTCAACATGCTGCAGGTATAAAATTCATCTTTGGAGGTACCGATACTGATGGTGACGGTATTTATGATAAAGATGACGAATGCCCTGAACAGGCAGGACTTCCTGAATTTAACGGATGTCCGGATTCTGATGGAGATGGTGTAGAAGACCGTATGGATGATTGCCCAAACGAAGCAGGCCTTGCTGAATTTAACGGATGTCCTGATTCTGATGGTGACGGCGTGCCAGATAATGAAGATGAATGTCCAGATGTTGCCGGTATGGCTTCAATGAACGGATGTCCTGATTCTGATGGTGACGGAGTTGCCGATAACGAAGACGACTGTCCTAACGAAGCAGGTCCTGCCGATAATAATGGATGTCCTGAAGAAGATACCGATGGTGACGGTGTAATCGACGATGAAGATGACTGTCCAGAAGTTGCCGGTACAATGGCCAACAACGGATGTCCTGAACCAACTGCTGAAATCGTTAATGAACTAAATGAATATTCAAATACGATACTATTTGATTTTGGTAAAGCTACCATAAGAAGTGAGTCTGAAGACGCTTTAGCTTCTATTGCCGATATCATGAATGAATATCCAAATACAACCTTCCATATTGGAGGCCACACCGATAGTGTAGGTAGTGATTCCTATAATATGGAACTCTCAAGAGAAAGAGCTGAATCTGTAAGAGAGGCTCTTGTAGAGAGAGGAATTCCTCAAAACAGGCTGACTGCTGAAGGTTATGGTGAAAACAATCCTATAGCTACAAACAGTACTGCTGCAGGAAGACAGGAAAACAGACGTGTAGAGATTACTTTAGAAGAGTAATTGCACATAAAATTTCATAAGAAAAACGCTCCGATTCGTCGGGGCGTTTTTTATTTTTATAACATGAGATCATTTATAAAAGAAGTCCTGGAGAAAACCCTCGCTTCTGAAGAAGACATTTCAGAAGTCATTTTTATTCTTCCCAGTAAAAGAGCGGGATCTTTTCTTCTGAACGAGCTTTCCGGAATTAGTTCAAAAAGCATTTTTGCCCCGCAGATTTTCAGCATTGAAGAATTCACTGAAAAAATCTCAGGCCTTAAAAGTGTGGACAACACTATATCTATCTTTGAATTTTTTGAAGTCTACCGCAACTGTACGCCAACGGAGAAGCAGGAGGATTTTGAAACCTTTATGAACTGGGCGCAGACCTTGATTCATGATTTTAATGAAATAGACCGGTACCTCATCAACCATAAAGAATTCTTCAATTACCTCTCAGAAATTCAGGACCTCAACCACTGGTATCTTCAGAAGGAGAAAACAGATTTAATAAAGAATTACCTGCGGTTCTGGCACACCTTACCTGAATATTATGAAAAGCTTAAAGAGCAATTATTATCCAAAAATCAGGCCTACCAGGGCTTAATTTATCGTGAGGCCGCAACTAAAATCCGTGATTATCTTCAGCATAATAAACAGAAACATATATTTATAGGGTTTAACGCCCTTAACGCTGCAGAAGAGCAGATTTTCCAGGCGATGCTGGAGAAATCGGCTGCGGAAGTTTTCTGGGACATTGATGAAGTTTTTCTGCAGGACAGGGAGCATGGCGCCTCCTTGTTTATAAGGGAATATTTGCAGAAATGGCCGTACTACAAGTCCAGATCTAAAGCAATTCCTGTAAATGAATATGCTTCAGCAAAGAAAATAGAAATTACAGGCGTTCCTAAAAATATAGGCCAGGCCAAACACCTGGGGGAAATTTTGGCAAATATGAACCAGGATGAACTTCAGAAAACCGCCGTGGTCTTGGGGGAAGAAGATTTGTTGCTTCCGGTACTAAACAGTCTTCCGCCTAATATAGACGCGCTTAATATCACAATGGGATTTCCGCTGAAAAACGCTCCCCTGGCTTCCTTCTTTGAAAAACTTTTTCAGCTGCACCTTCACAACGAACAGGAATATTATTACAAAGAGGTCCTTGCGGTACTTAACCATCCTGCTATTGCCGGAATACAGGGAAACGTTGTTATGGAAATAAGCAGTAAGATCAACAGGCAAAACCTGGTATACCTAAAGCCCGAAAAATTTCTCTCTCTTAGTTCCCAAAAGGAGTCCCCTATTCTAAAAGCTTGTTTTAATCACTGGAAAGATTCTCCTGAAAAGGCCTTGCAAAACCTTCAGGAGATTGTTCAACAAATTAAGAATCAATTAAAAGCTGCCAAAGATAAATTAGGCCTGGAATTTTTGTACCAGTTCCATGTACTTTTCAATAAGCTGGAAAGCCTTCTAAAAGATTATCCCCATATTAAAAACTTAAAATCCCTTTATCATTTCTACAAAGAAATAATGAGCACCCAAAGCCTGGATTTCCAGGGAAGGCCATTCCAGGGACTGCAGCTAATGGGGATGCTGGAATCCCGGGCGCTGGATTTTGAAAATGTGATCATTACCTCTTTAAATGAAGGTGTTTTGCCGGCAGGAAAATCAAGCAATTCCTTTATTCCCTATGACCTTAAAAAGGCATATCGCCTGCCAACCTATAGGGAGAAGGATGCCGTCTATACCTACCATTTTTATCGCCTGTTACAGCGGGCAAAGAATATCCACCTGCTATACAATACCGAAAGCAGCGGACTGGGTGCGGGCGAAAAGAGCCGTTTCCTTACACAGCTGGAAATTGAAAAACAACCTGCACATAAATTAAAGAAAAATCTTGTGGCGCCGCGGGTAAATGTTGCCACGCCTGGATTAAAAGAGATTAAAAAAACACCCGCGGTTATGGAACAGCTGAAAAACCTGGCCAATTCCGGCTTTTCCCCTTCTGCATTAACCACTTATATCAGGAATCCACTGGATTTTTACCACCAGTATGTCCTGGGGATACGGGAGCAGGAAGAAGTTGAGGAAACTGTGGCTTATAATACGCTGGGAACGGTAGTGCATGATACCCTTCAGAATTTCTATGAACCTCTTGAAGATCATTTTTTATCTGAAGAAATCATTAAAAGACTGATGGAAAAGGTGGATAGCGAGATTCAACTTCAATTCCATAAAAGCTATACCCAGGCTCCTATGGACAAGGGAAAAAACCTGCTCATTTTTGAAGTCGCCAAGCGTTATGTACTCAATTTTCTAAAGTTTGAACTCGAAAGAATAAAAAATGGAGAGGAAATCAAAATCCTTCAGATAGAACGAAATTTAAAGACTGCTATTGAAGTTCAGCATCTTGATTTCCCGGTATTTATCCGCGGAAAAGTGGACAGGGTCGAAAATACTAACGGTATTACCAGAATTATTGACTATAAAACCGGAAAGGTGGAACAGAACAAAATTGAAATTGTAGATTGGGAATCTATAACCACAGATTATGACAGGTACAGTAAAAGTTTCCAGGTGCTTAGTTATGCTACAATGCTGAATGCCCGGCAGAATTTTATTCAGCCTGTGGAAGCGGGAATTATTTCCTTCAAAAATATGAAAGGCGGATTCCTGAAATTTTGTAAAAAGGACAAACCGGGACAAAGAAGCGGAAAGAAATCCCAGATAGATACTGAAGTTTTAGCAGCTTTTGGGCTGGAATTGCAGAAATTGATCGCGGAAATCTGCAATCCTGAAATTCCTTTTATTGAAAAAGAAATAAAACCAACATTCGGCAGCTATTAAGCCAGCCCGAAAAAAAATTGTAAAGAAATGGAAATCACTAAAAAAAAGAACCTCGTTTTTGAAGGAAAACACGACAAACCCATAATAGCCGATTATTTTTTTCAGGCAGACAAGAAACCAAAACCCATAGTAATCTTTTGCCATGGTTATAAAGGATTTAAAGACTGGGGAGGTTGGGACCAAATGGCAGAGCGCTTTGCTGAAGAAGGATTCTTCTTTGTGAAATTCAACTTCTCCCATAACGGCACCACCAAAGATAATCCAACAGAGTTTTTAGACATCGAAGCTTTTGGAGAAAATAACTACACAAAGGAACTGGACGATTTACAGTCGGTGATAGATTCTGTACTTTTACCAGATTTCACTTATGCACAAAATATTGATGCTTCTTCCATCAATTTAATTGGTCATTCCCGGGGCGGCGGAATTGCTATTATCAAAGCTTCAGAAGAGAAAAGAATCACGAAGCTGATTACTTTTGCCTCGGTAGCCGACTTTGGTTCCCGTTTTCCTGAAGAAGAAATCCTTGAAGACTGGCGGGAAAAAGGTGTTCGTTACATCACCAATTCCAGGACAAAGCAACAGCTGCCGCATCATTACCAGTTTTACGCCAATTTTCAGGAAAATGAAGAGCGGCTAAATATTAAAAATGCCGCAGAAAAACTGGAGATCCCACACCTTATTGTGCACGGCAGCAGCGATACCAGCGTTTCTATAGCAGATTCCGGCCAGTTATTTGAATGGAGCCCTTCGCCCAAGCTTTTACTGGTAGAAAATGCCGATCATGTTTTTGGTATGAAGCATCCCTGGAACGAGGCACAGCTACCAAAGGAATTTCAATATGTGCTGGAAAATACCCTGGAATTTATTAATACCGAAAATGATGAATTACACGAGGCTTACGGAGAATAAGGTTTGCCTTGCCGCTTCAAAACAAAAAACCACTGCAAAGACAGTGGTTTTTGTGGAGAATATCGGAGTCGAACCGATGACCTTTTGGCTGCCAGCCAAACGCTCTAGCCAGCTGAGCTAATCCCCCTTTTACACGGCAAATGTAATAATTTTCTTTAAATAAAGAAACCTTTTATTTTTTTCTGTTTCATGATAAGAACTGCTGAAGAAAAAGACCTTCAAAAAATTAAAAATTTAACCGAAGCCTGCGCCAGTGCAATGCAGAACAAAAATATCTTTCAATGGAATGAACATTACCCTTCTCTTGAGCGCCTGGCTCTGGACATTCAAAAACAGGAATTGTATGTGAAGGAAACCAATGCTGAAATTGAAGGTATTATTGTGCTTACCAGTTTTATGGATGACGAATATCTTCCTGTAAAGTGGCTGACAAAAAGTGTTAACAACCTTTATATACATCGCCTGGCCACGAATCCTGAAAAATGGGGCTCTGGGACAGGAAAGGAACTCATGGATTTTGCTGAAGGATTTGCCAGGGAGCATAATTTTGAATCGGTGCGCCTGGATACCTTCAGCCAGAATAAAAGAAACCAGAAGTTTTACGAAGCCCGGGGCTATAAAAAACTTGAAGACATTTATTTTCCGAAGCAGAGCAGGCATCCCTTCCATTGCTATGAACTTTTACTATAATGCCGGGCTAGCGGCAAAACACCTGCGAAACCTTATATTAGCAGCTTAAAAATTCCCGTGGAAACTTCAGTAAGTTTTAGAAATATCAACAGGATTGCCATTCCCGCCATCATAGCGGGCATCGCCGAACCGCTGATTTCCCTCACCGATATTGCGGTGATTGGAAATGTGGGAGAGAATTCTGTAGAAGCCCTGGCCGCGGCGGGAATTGTGGGTTCCTTCCTTTCTGCGATTATATGGATTGTGGCCCAGACCAAAACGGCAATTTCAGCGATTGTTTCGCAGCACCTGGGGGCAAACCGGCTGCATGCTGTAAAAACTTTGATTCCGCAGGCAATAACTTTTAACCTCATCTTCAGTTTACTTATTTACGGTCTTACGGCCTTTTTCGCGGAAGCTATTTTCAGTGCTTATAACGCAGAAGGTCTTATCCTTGAATACGCCGGAGAATATTACCAGATTAGAGCATTGGGCTATCCTTTAACCTTGGTCACCTTTGCGATATTTGGCATTTTTCGCGGCTTGCAAAATACGCTGTGGGCCATGAAATGCAGTTTAACCGGTGCCGTGGTAAACGTGGCCCTGGATTATCTGCTGGTATATGGAATAGAAGGCTTTATCCCACCCATGCACCTGGCAGGAGCGGCTTATGCCAGCCTTTCTGCCCAGGCCGTAATGCTGGTGATGGCCTTCTGGTTCTTTTTTAAAAAAACTCCTTTCCACATGAAGCTGAGTTTCAACATCAATCCCCAAATGCGGCCATTACTGCTTATGGCGGCCAATCTCTTTGTGCGCACGGCCGCTCTTAATTTCGCGATTTACCTGGCCAATGCCTATGCCACCGACTACGGAAAAAACTACATAGCGGCCCAAAGTATTTTGATGAACATCTGGCTGTTTTTCAGCTTTTTTATAGATGGTTATGCAAATGCGGGCAATGCTATAGGCGGCAGGCTCCTGGGGGCTCGGGATTACCGAAATCTTTGGGAACTAAGCAAGAAAATAAGTTTATATGCCGTGCTGATTGCCCTTATTCTTATGGCCATTTGCGGAATTTTTTATGATGAAATAGGCTGGCTATTCAATAAAGAGGCAACAGTACTGGCTTTGTTTTCTTCTGTATTCTGGATAGTTCTTATTATGCAGCCGGTAAATGCCATCGCTTTTATGTTCGACGGGATTTTTAAAGGCCTGGGTGAAGCCAAATACCTGCGGAATGTGCTGCTGGCAGCCACTTTCCTGGGTTTTACTCCCACCCTGCTAATTTCAGACTATTTCGGTTTAAAACTTTACGCCATCTGGATGGCCTTTTTTGTATGGATGCTTATACGAAGCAGTGCGCTGGTGATACAATTCCGCAGAAAATATCTTAATAAGGAAGTTTAAATTAACAGGTAATTATCTACCTATTACATAATTTAAAATTCTGGATTAAAATGACCCTTTTGGAATCAGTAAAGTAAAGGCTTTCCTCTCTTCACTCTCCTCTTAAAAAAGGCCATGCTCCAGAAATGCCAATTATCGTCTTATAACAGATTACTCAAAAACTTCAAACCAGGATTCTCTCTTTTATTTAAGCCAGTTCTCGGCCTTCAGAAGTAAATCTTGTCCGAACTCCCAACTAATAAAGCCTGAACTAAAATAAATTCCTAAATTTGAGTAAAACCAAAGAATAAATGGCCACCACACGCGAAAACGGAAGTTTATATACCAAAATTGAAAACAAAATTGCCACGCTGGAGTTCGGGCATCCCGCCAGCAATTCTTTTCCTTCAGAACTTCTGGAAAGGCTGGAAAAGGAAATCAACAAACTTTCAGAAGATGAAAATGTAAACGTGATCATCCTTAAGTCTGAAGGAGAAAAGGCCTTTTGTGCCGGCGCATCTTTTGATGAACTTATCGGGATAAAAAACATGCAGCTGGGCAAGTTGTTTTTTTCCGGCTTTGCTAACGTGATTAACGCCATGCGAAAATGCAAAAAGCTTATCGTGGGCCGGGTACAGGGAAAAACGGTAGGTGGCGGGGTAGGCCTTATTGCAGCCTGCGATTATGCCATGGCCACAGATGCCGCGGCCATAAAACTATCGGAATTGAGCATTGGAATAGGGCCGTTTGTAATCGCGCCAGCGGTGGAACGTAAAATTGGCGTTGCCGCCCTGGGAGAGCTCACTTTAGCTGCCCATGAGTGGAAAAATGCCTACTGGGCCAAAGAAAAAGGCATGTACGCCAAAGTATTTGAGTCGGTTAAAGATTTAGATAAAGAAATTGATATTTTTACGCAAAAACTGGCTTCTTATAATCCGCAGGCCCTTCTGGAAATGAAAAAGATCTTATGGAAAAATACCGAAAACTGGGACAACCTGCTACAGGAAAGGGCCGCGATTTCAGGAGAGCTGGTGTTATCTGATTTTACTAAAAACGCCCTTTCAAAATTTAAAAAATAACGTTATGATGAACAGTATCTGTTTTTACCACCTGCCGCTTTATGGCAAATTCTATGATGCGGGCTACGCCATAGGGCACTTTATTGGGGAATATTTCATCTTTATTGCCGGGGCTGCATTGCTTGCACTTGTGGGGATCCTCTATTTTATTGCCAGGGCCAGGAACAAACGCTTAAAACAATACTAAGAACCTGAAAATTTCAGCCCGGCCGTACTGCATTGTATAAATCCTTTGTATCTTGGTTGTTGAGTGCAGAAAACACCTCGTAACGCGTAACGCACAACCTATAGTGGCAACAAAAAATTTAGTAACCAGAACATGATCATTTTACAGGAACATTTACCGCAGGTGCGCGATGCATCTGAAGAAGAAAGCTGGGGCTTTACTTTATGGGAATTTATTTCCAGCAACTGGATCTATCTCCTGGCTGTTTTGTTTATCCTGGCAGTGTTCTTCTATGCCCGCTACAACTGGAGAAAAAGACACGAAAAATGATGCAGCAGGATCCCCCTTCCCAGGAAACATGGGAAATACTCAGCTTTTTAAGCGGCTATGGATTTTGGTTAATTATTGCCCTTATCCTGGTGTTCGTTGTTTTCTACAAAAAGTTCAGGAAATAATTACCTGGTCTTCAGCCAGCCGGTAATGCTAAGGCGTTCCTGGCGCACCGGTTTTACCTCGTGCTCCAGCAGCTGACTTTCAAAAATCACCACTCTCCCGGGAAAAGGGAAAAAGCTTTCCGGAATTTCAACCCCATTTTTTTCTTTGTAAAGTACCAGTTCCCCGCCATTCTCCGGCTTCCAGTCTTCCTGGTTGAGATAGCACACAAGGGAAAGTTTTCTCCTGCCGTCATTCTGGAAAGTGTCCAGGTGGCGCTTGTAAAAAGTACCTTCAGGATATAGCGCGTAATGAAATTCTTTGGTAAGAATCCCCAAAAAACAGGTTTTATTAAGATAGTCTACCAGGGCGTTAATCTTATTAAAAAACAGCCGTTCCGCCGGCCCGGCTTCAGCTTCATTCAGCCATAAAATAAAGTCCCCCCGTACCGATTTCAGTACAAGTTCATTGGTGCGGTTTCCAATGGCCGCTTTTTTGAAATTATCCTCTTCATATTTTTGTAAAAGCGAGTTCCGCAGCGCTTCAACTTCCACCAGATCAAAAAAGGAATCTATTACGGCATATTGCTTTTCCAGCAAATCACTAATGATCTGCTCATAAAGCGGGTTCTCCCTAAACTCCAGCTGCTCATATAACTCTTCTGTGGCGATTTCCATGGCTCTAAAAATTTCGCAAATATATATGATGTATAAAAATTTTTAGCCTCAAAAAACCTTTATCTTTGCAGCAAATGCAATTCAGGATGAGTAAAATAAGGATCACAAAACAATTTTCTTTCGAAACCGGGCATGCCCTTTACGGCTACGATGGCAAGTGCCGCAACGTTCACGGCCACAGTTATAAACTTAGCGTAACTGTGATTGGGGCACCTATAACAGACGATCAAAATGTGAAATATGGAATGGTGATCGATTTTGGAGACCTTAAAAAGATCGTGAAGTCTGAAATTGTGGATAAGTTTGACCACGCCACCGTTTTTAACAAAAACACTCCGCACCTGGAACTGGCCGAAGAGTTAAAATCCCGAGGCCATCATGTGATTTTGGTAGATTACCAGCCCACCAGCGAAAATATGGTAATAGATTTCGCCCGGAAGATTAAAAAGCACCTGCCCGCGCATATTGGCCTGTTCTCCCTAAAACTTCAGGAGACCGAGACCTCTTTTGCCGAGTGGTATGCTGCCGATAATAATTAGGGCGCAGCCCTGCCGGGCCCGGGCTATCCGCTTTTAGTCCCGCGAAAAAGCGGGAGCTAACCGCTGCTATCCCTTGCGCAACCACGCCGGCCTACGACCACCCCTACAGGACAAAAGACTTTTAGTTCGAAATGGAAAGATATTGTAATCATAGCTCCTTCCCTTAAAAGTGAAGGTAAATTATTCTTCGAAAGAAGATTAAGGCGGAAGGAGGAATAGTACCACTTTAACCAAAAGAACTTTGTGAGGTGGCAGCCGAATGGCGTACCAGTCTCACAGGTTTCAAAAACCTGTGAGGCCTTTCTTTAATATCAATCCACTCCAAACCTAAAATATTTATCTTTACCTTCCAGAATCCAGGTTATGAACATCCCAACAGGCAAAAAAATCTACTTTTCCAGCGATAACCACCTCGGCGCCCCCACCCGCGAGGAAAGCCTTCCCAGGGAAAAGAAATTTGTAAAATGGCTGGATGAAATAAAACAGGATGCGGCCGCCATATTTTTACTGGGAGATCTTTTCGATTTCTGGTTTGAATATAAACATGTTGTTCCCAAAGGTTTTGTAAGGATTTTAGGCAAGCTCGCCGAAATTAGGGATAGTGGAATTCCGGTATATTTTTTCGTAGGAAACCACGATTTGTGGATGACAGATTATTTTGAGAGCGAACTCGATATTCCTGTTTATCATAAACCCCGGGAATTCGAATTTAACAGTAAAATATTCCTGATTGGCCATGGCGATGGGCTTGGCCCCGGCGACCACGGCTATAAAAGGATGAAAAAAGTCTTTACCAATCCGTTTTCAAAATGGCTTTACCGCTGGCTGCACCCAGATCTTGGGGTGCCGTTGGCGCAGTACTTTTCAGTAAAAAACAAAGCGATTTCCGGAGAAGAAGACCAGGAATTTCTTGGGGAAGATAAGGAATGGCTTATACAGTACTGCCGCCGGAAATTGGAAAAAAAACACTACGATTATTTTCTGTTCGGGCACCGGCACCTGCCCCTGGCATTTAAACTTAATGAAAATTCCCTCTACGTTAATACAGGCGACTGGATTAATTACTACACCTATGCCGTTTTTGACGGGGAAGAATTAAAACTAAAAAAGTTATAAAAATTCAGAAAGCCCATTTCTTATAATAATACCGGCAGGCAGCTATTTATTGCTTCCATTCTACAAAAGCAACAAAAGAGTACGTATAAAAGTACTTTTTGGTTTAGCTTTATCAAACATTGAATTACTATTCATAAACAGCATACATACTTTGAGCACCATGAAGCACAAAAAGCTGTAGAAGTATAAGAAGACTTAATTTCTACAGATATCATTCACATAAGCGTTCAAATTAATACGGAAGAGGGTGCCTTCAATAAGATCAGAAATTTGTTCCAGTTCAGCACGGGTTACCGCGAAATCCATCTTCAGTAAAGGCGATTTCACCAAAACGCTCCGGCAGTTGCTCCTGTTGCAATTGCAGCAGTTTTGCTGTGCTGCGGCCTTTATATTCCCCGAAAACTGCACGAGCTCCTCCTTCTTCAGGTAAAACCCCATATCCTTAAACACCAGCTGGATCCGGTTGGGGTCGGCATGCAAATCGGGGTTCTGCCACCTAAAGGAAATACCAAACTTGTTGTGGTAAATTACATCTACATCTTCCATTGCATAAGCTGATTTTACCCAAAGATAAAATATTATTTATAACCAGTCTAAATAATATGGATTATTCTGAGATATCCTTTAACCTCAGCTGCAAAGAAACATTTCCGTTATAATGATTTTCATCTATGGCATACGCGGCTTTAAATACCTTATTTCTAGCAATAATGTCCAGTTTTTTCCCAAGGCCAAAGCCAATAACATTAAATACCGGACTTTCCCCCTCCTGCTTCAACTGGCATTTTAAATGGCTTTCGTCTGCCCCCACGCATTTCCCGTAACCGGTATCCCTAAGATTGCGCGTCATGAACACCGGGGACATGTTACCAGGGCCAAAAGGAGCAAATTGTTTAAGAATACGATAGAATTTTGGGGTGATCTCTTTAAGATCGATTTCAGCATCTATAGAAATCTCCGGGGTGAGCAGGTTTTTGTCAATTGTTTCTGAAACAACCTCCTCAAACTTCAACTTAAAATTTTCATATTCCGAAGCCAATAAAGTGAGACCCGCCGCATATTTATGCCCCCCGAACTGCTCAATATGCTCTTTGCAGGCTTCCAACGCATCATATACATCAAAACCCTTAACAGACCGTGCTGAAGCAGCAAGTTTTTCCCCACTTTTGGTAAAAACAAGGGTAGGGCGATAATATGTTTCGGTTAAACGGGAAGCCACAATACCAATAACTCCTTTGTGCCAGTTTTCCTGGTACACTACGGTAGTATGCCGTTCCTGTTCTTTTAAATCTTCAATTTGAGCAAGCGCTTCGGCGGTAATGCTTTTATCGGTATCCCTGCGATCGGAATTGAAATTTTCTATCTCTGCTGCAAACTGCACCGCGGTATCTTCATCTTCTTCCGTTAAAAGATTTACCGCGTGTTGGCCGTGTTTCATCCTGCCGGCAGCGTTAATCCGCGGCGCCAAAATAAAAACCACATCGGTTATGCTTATCGTTTCCTTCTTTAACTGCTTTAGAACCGCTTTAAAACCTGCCCTGGGCGCGACATTTATCACGTGCAAACCATGATAAGCCAGTATACGATTTTCTCCGGTAATAGGAACGATATCTGCCCCAATGGCCGTGGCCACAAGATCCAGGTATGGCAGCAAATTTTCAGTTTTTAAACCTTTTCCTGCTGCAAGCGCCTGGATAAGTTTAAAGCCCACTCCGCAACCGCAAAGTTCCTTATATGGATATTCGCAATCGTCCCGCTTAGGGTCAAGAACAGCTACCGCAGAGGGGATTTCGCCGCCGGGGCGGTGGTGGTCGCAAATAATAAAATCTATCCCCTTTTCTTTTGCGTAAGCAACTTTTTCCACAGCTTTAATTCCGCAGTCCAGGGCAATGATCAGGCTAATATCATTATCTGCAGCGAAATCTATACCCTGGTAAGACACCCCGTAACCTTCCTCATAGCGGTCGGGAATATAGGTGGCCACATATGGCGAAAAACTTTTTAGAAAAGAAGACATAAGCGCCACGCTGGTGGTTCCGTCTACATCATAATCGCCAAACACCAGGATATTTTCTTCGTTATCAAGTGCCTTTTCGATACGCGCAACAGCTTTTTCCATGTCCTTCATTAAAAATGGATCATGAAGATCTTTGAGAGAAGGACGAAAAAATTTCCTGGCCTGTTCAAAAGTTTCGATCCCGCGCTGTACCAGAAGAGAAGCAACAGTTCTTTCTACCCCCAGGCTTTTCACCAGGTTTTCAACAATCTCATTATTGGGTTTGGGTTTAAGTGTCCAGCGCATTTCCATAGCGATAAAAGTGATTTAAGGTAGTAAAAGAAAATGATTATTTAAGCTGCAGCGGCTCTTCTTTAAACTGAATTCCGTCCCAGCCGGATTTCATAAAATTCCTGATGTTCTGGTGGGATTCTCCTTCTGGATTTTGAAGCACCTGGCCAAAATAAATTTCTCCGAAACACGCCAGGGTTTCTTCTTTGTTCAAGCCCTTTAGTTTTGCGAAAGCAAAGATCCTGCAACTGCCATTATTCTCTCCTGCCACATTTTCCAGGCTTCCGTTGTTAAAGGCAACTGGTGTAAATTTGTAATTTTCATCTATAACTTCCATAGTCTGTGCAAAAGTATTGGCTCGGGGGTTTGCTTTTAAAGCGCTAATAAATTCTTCAGTTTTCATTTCTTGATTTTTTGCTGCGAAGATGCCATTAATAATGAGCAGGCACAAAAATAGCCATTTTAATAAACTCTTTTTTATGCTTATTTTACCCTCATAAAATTAGCTATGGAAAAAATAAGAGGACAATTCGTAGATATTGAAGCCGGGGAGATCTTTCCTGCTGAAGTAAGTATAAGAGATGGGAAAATAGCCAAAATTGAAAAGGCAGCGCATGATGTCCCGAATTACATCATGCCCGGTTTTACCGATGCCCACATCCACATTGAAAGCTCTATGCTGGTGCCTTCGGAATTTGCCAGGCTGGCGGTGTTGCGCGGTACTGTTGCCACCGTTTCTGACCCGCATGAAATCGCCAATGTTTTAGGAAAGAAAGGGGTGGAGTTTATGATAGAGAACGGAAAAAAGGTGCCTCTGAAGTTCCATTTTGGCGCGCCCTCCTGTGTGCCCGCTACCGAATTTGAAACCGCCGGGGCAGAGCTGGATGTTGATGACATAAGAGACCTTATGGCTTCTCCAGACATCTATTACCTCGCAGAAGTGATGAATTATCCCGGGGTGCTTGCGGGAAATTCAGAAGTGATGCGGAAGATAAACTGGGCAAAATATTTTAAAAAACCGGTAGACGGTCACGCGCCGGGACTAAGGGGAGAAAATGCCTGGAAATATGCCGCGGCCGGAATTTCCACAGACCACGAATGCTATACCTATGAAGAGGCCCGGGAAAAACTTTCTCTTGGAATGAAAGTGATTATTAGGGAAGGCAGCGCGGCCAAGAATTTCAATGCGCTTATCGATCTTCTTCCTGAACATTATGAAAATTTGATGTTTTGTTCTGATGACAAACATCCTGATGATTTGGTGCTTGGTCACATCAATCAGCTTTGTGCAAGGGCAGTTGCCAGGGATATTGATGTTTTTAAAGTCTTGAAAGCGGCTTGTATAAATCCTGTAAAACACTACAATCTGGATGTGGGATTGCTTCGGAAAGGAGACGCTGCCGACTTTATAGTGGTAGAAGATTTGAAAAATTTTAAGGTGCTGCAAACCTTTATTAATGGTGAAAAAGTAGCTGAAAACGGCAAAACCTCAATTCCATCTGTAGCATTTGAAAAACCGAACAATTTTAATACGCAACTAAAGAAACCGGAAGAATTTGCTGTAAAGGCTGAAAGAAGAGATGTAAAGGTAATAGAAGCTGTGGATGGCGCATTAATTACCAATGAACTCCAGCTGGAGGGACTTAATGAAAATGGTAATTTTATTGCTGATATTGACAAGGATCTCTTAAAAATTACTGTAGTCAACCGGTATGAAGATGCTCCGCCAGCCGTTGCATTTATCAAAAACTTTGGCCTGAAAAAAGGTGCAATCGCCAGTTCCGTGGCACATGATTCCCATAACATTATCGCCGTGGGGACTTCAGATATTGAACTGTCCAACGCAGTAAACCATATTATTGAAAACAAGGGCGGGATTTGCGCCGTAGACGGGGAAACCGCAAAAGTACTTCCTTTGCCCGTTGCCGGAATAATTAGCGACAAAGACGGCTGGGAAACCGGAAAAATGTATCAGGAGATAGATGCTATGGCAAAAGACCTGGGCAGCAGCCTTAAAGCGCCTTTTATGACGCTCTCTTTTATGGCATTGCTGGTAATACCAGATTTAAAACTTTCTGACAAAGGCCTCTTTAGCGGGAAAAACTTTGAATTTGTGAGTTTATAAGGACTATTTCTTCCCGGCCACCACAATTACTATTTCTCCTTTGGGAGGTTTTTCAATATAATGCTGAAGCACTTCCGCAGCGGTGCCCCGAATGGTTTCTTCATGTAATTTGGTGATTTCCCTGGAAATGGAAACCTGCCGGTCTTCCCCAAAATACACTATAAAATGGCCCAGCGTTTTTAAGAATTTATGAGGTGATTCGTAAAAAACCATCGTACGGGTTTCTTCTGCCAAAATCTTCAACCTTGTCTGGCGGCCCTTCTTAACGGGAAGAAAACCTTCGAAAACAAATTTATCATTGGGAAGTCCACTGTTTACAAGAGCCGGTACAAAAGCGGTTGCGCCCGGGAGGCAATCTACTTCAACTCCTGCCTCCACGCAGGCACGGGTAAGAAGAAATCCTGGATCTGAAATTGCCGGAGTTCCCGCATCGCTTATTAACGCAATGGTCTCCCCGGAATGGATTCGCTGCACAATCCGATCTACAGTTTTATGCTCATTATGCATGTGGTGGCTGTGCATTGGCGTGGAAATTTCAAAATGCTTCAATAGTTTCCCGCTGTTTCGGGTATCTTCCGCAAGAATAAGATCGGCCTCCTTTAGTACTTTTATAGCACGAAGGGTGATATCTTCCAGGTTTCCTATTGGGGTGGGAACAAGATAAAGTTTACCCATAAATTACTATGGCTTCTAAAATTCTAATTAAACTTATTCTCTATTTTCTCCCAGAAACGCTGCTCCTGCTCCTCTTTTCCTTCCCAGTTATTATAATCTGGCTTTACCACAAGCTGAATAAATTTATGTGCTTCTTCCAGGGAGTCAAAAGTATTTAGCTGGGAAAGCACCCGGTTATAATCGGCAGTATTTCCTTCAAACAAATGCTTAATAAAAGAAAGGCGCTCATTAAGGCCAATATTAATACCCTTTTTCAACCTGTCATTTAAAGACCGGGGGCGTTGCATTTTACCATTTTGGTTGACAGGTTCAAATGTTGGCAGACTGTCATAATCTACCCCAAAATCATGGATATCATTCTTCTGTTCTCTTGGCTCTTCTTTTTTAACTTCTGGCCTGGATGCTTCCTGTGGTTTAGAATATGGCGGCTCCCGCCTGGCCTGCGGTTGTGAAGTGTGGGGCTGCGAAGGGGATTTCTGCTCTGGCGGAGTTTGGCGTTGTGGGGTTTCCCGCGCTGGTGAAGGCACCTGATGCTGTCTTGGCTCCTGTGGCTGCGGGGGATTTTCCTGTTGTTCTTCAACATTTATGCTCCTAAACAAGTTATTAAATTGCTCCGCTTCAGGAGGCATCTGGGAAACTATATTTTTGATCTTTTCGGTGGCAGGTTCAGTAATAGCGTCAGAATCCCGGTATTCCGTACCATCAGGGGCAAAATAACTGGCCCGCTCGCGCTCCTTTTCCCTTTGTTCTTTCTCCAGTTCCTTTTTTGGCCTTTCCTTCTGTATTTCTGACTGCGGCTGGGCTTCTTCAGCTTCCTCCACAAATTTTTCAGTAAACCCCAGCAGTGTTAGCTTATCGTAAAGCTTCAGCGCCTGTGCTTTCAATTCAGCTATATTATTACGGCCTTTATTATTTAAGATCTCTTCAGCAAGATTATAAAGTTCCTTTTCTATCTTCTTTTTCATTTCAATAAAATTTTATGATATCATGTGGCGATTAGATCTGTAAAACTATGTTTCCTGATTTTTTATTCCGAAGTTTTAAAGACTCAACAAAAAAATCCTGGGAAATCACCAATTTGAAATTTAACTTAAAAATGCACTGCGCTCATTAATAACTTTAAGCCTTAGCCCTTCGGCAAGGCTTGTATTTTTAATAAATTTGTTCCACCTTTATGCGAAACGAGGTTATTTCCATTTCGACTTGAAAATTACAAAATGTTTCTCGAAAATACAGTAAATCACGAAGAGCAATTTGGTTGGATTGAGGTTATTTGCGGAAGTATGTTTTCGGGTAAAACTGAAGAATTGATCCGCAGGCTCAAGCGCGCCCAGTTTGCAAAACAGAAAGTAGAAATCTTTAAACCGGCCATAGATATTCGGTACGACGAAGAAATGGTGGTCTCCCATGATGCCAATGAAATTCGCTCTACCCCGGTGCCCTCTGCCTCTAACATCAGGATCCTGGCCGATGGCTGTGATGTGGTGGGAATTGACGAAGCCCAGTTTTTTGATGATGAAATCGTTACCGTTTGCAACGATCTCGCCAACCGCGGCGTGCGGGTAATCGTGGCTGGACTGGATATGGATTTTAAAGGAAATCCTTTTGGGCCTATGCCCAATCTTATGGCCACAGCCGAATATGTTACCAAAGTCCACGCAGTTTGCACAAGAACAGGAAACCTGGCGCAGTTTAGTTATCGCAAAGCTGTAAATGACGACCTTGTTTTTCTGGGAGAAAATGAGGAATACGAGCCTTTAAGCCGCGCTGCTTATTACAAGGCCATGCTTAAGGAAAGGGTTAAGAAACTGGATGTGAACGAAGCGGAGGAATTGAACCCGAAACTAAAGCAAAAAAATGCCTAAAGCACAGGAAACCGTACTTGAAATAGATCTTGGAGCGCTCGCTCATAATTACAGGACCATACGCTCCAATGTACCGCAGGATGTAAAATTTATGGCAGTTATAAAAGCTTATGCCTACGGAAGTGATTCAGTAAGCGTGGCTCAAAAACTGGAAGAAATTGGAGCCGATTATTTTGCGGTGGCATACATTCAGGAAGGAGTAAGACTGCGAAAAGCCGGAATCTCCACTCCCGTGATGATTTTTCATCCGCAAAAGGAAAATTTTGAGCAGCTTTTAGAGCATTGCCTGGAACCCAGTTTATACAGTGAGAAACTGCTGAAGGAATTCATCGCTTTTGCTGAAGAAAAACAGCAGAAGGACTATCCTGTTCATATTAAATTCAACACCGGCATGAACCGGCTTGGTTTTGCTGAAAAAGAAACAGGGAAGATTTTTGAAATCCTGCGCAATACTTCAGCGGTAAAGGTACAATCTGCTTTTTCCCACCTTGCCGCAAGCGAAGACTGGAAAGAGCGCGAGTTTACACTGGGCCAGATCAATACTTTCCGCAGGATCGCCACGAAGTTCATCGAAGAATTCAGCTACGAACCACTGCTTCATATTTGTAATACTTCCGGAATCTTTAATTATCCTGAAGCCGCGTTAAGCATGGTAAGAAGCGGGATTGGACTTTATGGCTTTGGAAATGATAAAAACATAGATACAGATCTAAAACCTGTAGGCACTTTAAAAACTCTTATTTCTCAAATTCAGCATCTGGAAACCGGCGAGACAGTAGGCTATAACCGCACTTATAAAGTGGACCGGCCATCAAAAATCGCCACTTTGCCCCTGGGTTATGCCGATGGCATCCACAGGAAATACGGCAATGAGAAAATTGGCGTTTTTGTTAAGGAACAATATGCGCCCATTGTAGGTAATATTTGCATGGACATTATAATGATAGACGTTACCGACATCGACTGTGAAGAAGGCGATGAAGTAATCATTTTTGGAGGTCCTCAACATGCCACTAAATTTGCCAAAGCAGGAGACACAATTTCCTACGAGCTCATTACGGGGATTTCCCAGCGGGTAACCCGCGTAATTATTCCGGAATAGCGATTCTATTGGTTTTTTACATATCTTAGCTACCTACTAATCAAACACTTAGTTATATGGCGTTTTTTAAAGATTTCAAGGCCTTTCTTATGAAGGGCGACATTATCGCCCTTGCCACCGCGGTGGTGATGGGTGCCGCGTTCAACAAGATTATAGCTTCTGTGGTAGCCGATATTCTTATGCCCATAATTGGGATTCTTACCGGGGGAGCAGATTTTTCCCAAAAATTCATTGCCCTTAATGGCGAAGACTATGAAACCCTGGAAGCGGCTAAAGAAGCCGAAGCCGCGGTACTCACGTATGGAAACCTCATCCAGGCCCTTATTTATTTTATAATTGTGGCATTTTTCATATTTTTACTTCTAAGGGCATATGAGAAGACAAAGACTAAAAAGGAAGCACCAAAAGTAGCTGCTCCAAAAGGTCATTCCCAGGAAGAATTGCTTGTTGAAATTAGAGACGAATTAAGAAAACAGAATAATGCCCCACAGGCATAAAAATACGTGCACCGCTATACTGCACATTTTTAGAAGTAACAATTAACCTAAACCCCTTGTGAAAGCGAGGGGTCTTTTTTTAACAAAATGTACAAATTGGTATAAAAACCCATATCTCAGTCAATTTTAAGTGCTTAGCATAGGGGCATAATTATTTTGTATAATACATTTGCACCAGAAGAGTAACAGGACCCTTATAAGGTCTTCACAAAAAATAATTAATAATGAATATAGCAGTAGTAGGCGCTACGGGAATGGTAGGCCAGGTAATGTTAAAAGTGCTGGAGGAAAGAAATTTTCCTGTAGACGAATTATATCCGGTTGCTTCGGAAAGATCGGTGGGTAAAAAAGTGAATTTCAGGGGAAAGGAATATGAAGTGATTGGCCTTGAAACCGCTGTTTCCAAAAAGCCAGATCTCGCTATTTTTTCAGCAGGCGGCGAGACTTCGCTGGAATGGGCCCCTAAATTCGCCGAAGCGGGAACTACCGTGGTAGATAATTCTTCAGCTTGGAGAATGGATGCCACTAAAAAACTGGTAATTCCCGAGATTAATGCCAGAGAGCTTACCAAAGAAGATAAAATTATCGCCAATCCCAACTGCTCTACCATCCAGTTATTAATGGCTTTAAAACCCTTGCACGATAAATATAAAATTAAGCGGGTGGTGGTTTCTACCTACCAATCTATCACCGGAACCGGCGTAAAGGCCGTTCAGCAGCTGGAAAATGAATATGCCGGGGAAAAAGGCGAAATGGCCTATCCTTATCCCATCCACAAAAATGCATTGCCACATTGCGATGTTTTTGAAGAAAACGGCTATACCAAAGAAGAAATGAAACTTACCAAGGAAACCAAGAAGATCCTGGGAGACGATTCGGTTAACGTTAGCGCCACAGCGATCAGGATTCCTGTTGTGGGAGGCCACAGTGAAGCGGTCAACGTGGAATTTGAATCGGATTTTGACGAGAATGAAGTTCGAAAAGTTTTAAGCGATTTTCCCGGAGTGACTGTTCAGGACAATCCCGACACCAATACTTATCCCATGCCTATTTATGCCGAAGGAAAAGATGATGTTTTTGTGGGAAGAATCAGGAGGGATTATTCTCAGCCAAACACCCTAAACATGTGGGTTGTAGCCGATAACCTTAGGAAGGGAGCGGCAACCAACGCCGTGCAAATCGCAGAATATTTATTGGAAAATAAACTCATTTAGATAATTTTTCTAAATCTCTGTTTTAGAAACGCCCGTGAGATTGTATCTTACGGGCGTTTTTAATAACCAATACTGCAGCCTCACCGCCGCATCTTAAAACATTATCTCCCGCCTATGAAAAAAATGATAACCGCGATTTTCGCAATAGGGGCATTAGCCGCCTGCGATAATTCAAAAAATGAAAAAGAAACCGCTTTGAATTACCCTGAAACAAAGAAAGTAGACACTGTCACCAATTATTTTGGCACCGAAGTAAAAGATCCTTACCGCTGGCTGGAAGACGACAGAAGTGAAGAAACTGAAAACTGGGTGGAAGCCCAGAATGAGGTAACTTTTGACTACCTTAAAAACATCCCCTTTAAAAAAGACCTTGAAAACCGCCTTTCTGAACTCTGGAATTATGAAAAAATAGGCTCTCCCTTTACTGAAGGAGACTATATTTATTTCTATAAGAACGACGGTTTGCAGAACCAGTATGTGGTTTACAGGAAAAAATCTGAAGATGCTGAACCCGAGGTTTTCCTGGATCCTAATAAATTTAGTGAAGACGGGACCACTTCGCTTAGCGGCCTGAGCTTTTCAGAAAACGGGAAAATGGCCGCCTACAGCATTTCTGAAGGAGGAAGCGACTGGAGGAAGATTATTGTTCTGGATGCCGAAACCAAAGAAATCGCTGAGGATACCATTCGTGATGTAAAGTTCAGCGGGGTTTCCTGGAAAGGGAATGAAGGTTTCTATTACTCCAGTTACGAAAAACCTGAAGGCAGTGAACTTTCAGCAAAAACCGATCAGCACCGCCTGTTCTATCATAAATTAGGAACCAAACAAAGTGAAGATAAGCTTATTTTCGGCGGGACTCAGGACCAGAAACACCGTTACGTGGGGGGCAGTGTAAGCGAAGACAACCGCTATTTGTTCATTTCAGCAAGAAATTCCACTTCCGGAGGAAAACTTTTTATGATGGACCTTTCTGAAAAGAACCCGGAGTTAACGACCATTATCGGCAATGAAGACACCGATTCTTATGTGATTGATAACGAAGGCAGCAAGTTGTACATTGTCACCAATCTTGATGCTCCAAACCGAAGAATTGTAACCGTAGATGCTGCCAATCCGCAGCCGGAAAACTGGGAAGATTTTATTCCGGAGACTGAAAATGTTTTAAGCACATCAACCGCGGGAGGCTATTTTTTCGCGGAATATATGGAAGACGCCATTTCGAAGGTCAAACAATATGATTACCAGGGAAATCTTGTACGGGATGTGGAACTTCCTGGCATAGGTTCTGCCGGCGGATTTGGCGCCAAAAAGGAAGACAAGGTGCTGTACTACAATTTCACCAACTATGTAACCCCGGGAACTATCTATAAGTACAATATTGAAGAAGGGACTTCAGAAGTTTACAACAAGCCAAACATCGACTTTAATTCTGATAATTATGAAAGTAAGCAGGTGTTCTTTACTTCAAAAGATGGCACTAAAGTTCCGATGATCATAACCCATAAAAAAGGCCTCGAGCTTAACGGCAAAAATCCTACGATTTTATACGGCTACGGCGGCTTTAACATTAGCCTTACACCTTCTTTTAGTACCGCAAACGCAGTATGGCTGGAACAGGGCGGCATTTATGCAGTTCCAAATCTTCGTGGAGGGGGAGAATATGGAAGGGAATGGCATGACGCCGGTATTAAAATGAAAAAGCAGAACGTTTTCGACGATTTTATCGCTGCCGCCGAATATTTAATTGACAATAACTACACTTCCAGGGATTACCTTGCCATTCGCGGGGGCTCTAATGGAGGGTTGCTGGTTGGCGCCACCATGACGCAAAGGCCAGATCTTATGAAAGTTGCTTTGCCAGCCGTTGGGGTAATGGATATGTTGCGTTACCACACCTTTACTGCCGGCGCGGGCTGGGCTTATGATTATGGTACTGCCGAAGACAGTAAAGAAATGTTTGACTATCTCTACGGCTATTCTCCCGTACATAATGTTAAGGAAGGTGTGGAATACCCCGCCACGCTCGTTACCACGGGAGACCATGACGATCGGGTGGTGCCTGCACATTCCTTCAAATTTGCCGCCGAGTTACAGGAAAAACAGGCCGGGAACGAGCCCGTGTTAATCAGGATTGAAACCAAGGCGGGTCATGGTGCCGGAAAACCAACTAAAATGATTATTGAAGAGTATGCCGATATTTTTGGCTTTACCCTTTATAATATGGGTTACGAGGTTTTACCTAACAAAGTTGAAGAAAAAGTAAAAGGCTGATATTTTTACCAGTTTTAAGCAAAATTGAACGTTTTAGCAGGAAAAGATTCTGCTTCCGTTTAGGCTGTTATAAAATTTACTGCTTCTGAAATAATTGAATTTAAAAAGCTGTTCAAATGGCGCATTTTGAACAGCTTTTTTATTTCTTCCCTGCCAGAAAATCTTATCTTCAATTATTACCCAAAATAAAAATTTTATGCTGAAGCTAAAAAATGTCTCTTTTTCATATGATGATGAAAATCCCGTATTAGAGAACATTCATCTAAGGGTGCAGCAGGGCGAACATGTTTCGGTTATCGGGGAAAGCGGCTGCGGAAAAAGTACGCTGCTAAAAATTATCTACGGCCTGTTTGATGTTGAAGGCGGGATTTACCGAAATGAAGAGCAGCTTTTGGGCCCGGCCTTTAACCTTGTTCCCGGGCACGACTTTATGAAGTACCTGGCCCAGGATTTCGACCTGATGCCCCCGCTAAGCGTAGCCGATAATGTGGGAAAATACCTGAGTAACATGTTTCCCGTTAAGAAAAAAAAGCGGGTAATGGAACTGCTGGAAGTAGTGGAGATGACTGAACTAAAAGATGTAAAAGCAAAAAACCTGAGCGGGGGGCAACAGCAAAGGGTGGCACTGGCGAGGGCTTTGGCAAAAAAACCTGAAATTATCCTTTTAGATGAACCTTTTAGCCATATAGACCAGTTCAGGAAAAACAACCTGCGCCGGCGGCTTTTTGCTTATTTAAAAAAAGAAAACATCAGCTGTATTGTGGCCACGCATGATAGTACCGATGCCCTCTCTTTTGCCGATAACACCATTGTTCTGAAAAACCATAAGGTTTATGCGGAAGCCCCTCCCGAAGAATTATATAAAAATCCGCCCAATGCCTATGTAGCCTCCCTCTTTGGAGAGGTTAACCAGGTGCTCTTAAAAAGCATCAAGCCTGGAGAAAAAGGCAGGAAAAAAATCATCCTGTACCCGGAAGAAATTAGTTTAAAAGATAAGTCCGCCATAAAAGCGCAGGTTAAAAATTCCTATTTTCAGGGTAACGTATGGCTGATAGAGGGCCGCCTGGACGGGCAGAATATTTTTTTTGAAAATGATTCGGCATTAGAGAAAGGAATGAGCATAGGCCTTGAAATTTCAGAAGAGCTAATAAAATCCCGCTCCTGACTTTCTGGTAAAAAACTAATACCTCATAGATTTCAAAAGCCTGCGAAATTTGTTAAAACTCATTCAACAGAAATAATTTGATTTGTTTTCCCGTTAAAGCTGAAATTTTCCCCGGCCTTCTTCTTCAGCAGCAATTGCGCTATGGGAGAGCCTGCACCAATGCTGAAATAAGTTTCTCCGGCCACCTGTAGCTGTCCTGCCGGAATGGCGATAAAATAATTGGCCATGTTAGTCTTCACCAGGCTTCCCAGTTGTATTTCACTGGAAGCATTTCTACTCTTTGCGTTCTTCAGCGTTTCGTTTAGCATTTTAAATTGCTGTAACTGGCTGGATAGTTTATTCCACTCCAGGTTGATCATTTCACGGCCGGTTTCATATTTATCACCGGCGCTGCTTTTGGTTTCATTCTCCAGGTCTTCTTCCAGATCGTTCATAGCGGCTTTAATACGTTCAATTCTTTGCTCAACGTATTGTTCACAGGAGCTGTATAATTTTTGTTTTATCTTATTCATTTTCTTTCTAGTTGAACTGTTCTGGAAAGTATTTTTTTGCGGTTCCAGGCTTCCCAGGTTGTGAAAATCCTGGTTTAAATGAGATTTAACTTCAATTGAAATTTAATTTTCCAAGATTATTCATTTGCCGTACAATCCAGTTTTTGCGCTGCTGGATATAATTGCTGGCTGGATTAGCCCTGTATTCCCGGGGGTTTGGGAGAATGGCAGCTATTCCAGCAGCTTCATAAACAGAAAGATTTGTCGCTGGTTTTCCAAACCACGTCTCTGCTGCAGCCTGGGCGCCATAAATACCTTTCCCCATTTCAATACTGTTAAGATAAACCTCTAGAATTCTTTCCTTGCTCCAGAAAAGCTCTATCAGAAATGTAAAATATACTTCCAGGCCTTTTCTAAACCAGCTTCTTTCGGGCCACAAAAAAACATTCTTTGCCGTTTGTTGTGAAATGGTACTTGCCCCGCGAACCTTTTTTCCTTTTTTGTTATTTTCAATCGCCTTTTCTATCGCGTCAAAGTCAAAGCCATTATGATTTAGAAAATTCTGGTCTTCACTCGCAACCACGGCTAACTGAAGCTGAGGAGAAATTTCTTCCATAGAAACCCAGTCGTGCCGAAAATCTTCTTCAGGATTTTCAAAATAACGAATAGCCATAAGCGGTGTAAACGGCACCGGCACCCATTTGTAAACAATAACCATCAAAATGGAAAAAAGAAAAAGGAAACCAATAATCCTAAGGAATATCCTGAAAATTTTTCTAATCATGCTCTAAAAGTTCTGCGAGTTCTTTTCCAACAAGGCTGCCAATCGCTATGCCCATTCCACCCAGACGAACGCCACAATATACATTTCTGGACACCTGCTTTACCACCGGATTTTTACTTTCGCCCATTCCCATAATTCCGCTCCAGCGCTGGTCAATTTCGAATTTGGTTTTAGGCAAAATCACGGTTTCAAGCAGCTCTTCCAGTTTATTTTGAACCAATTGTGTTTGCGCAAATTCCGTAGTTTCTTCTGCTTTTAAGTCCAGGTTCCTGCCGCCTCCAAAAAGGATTCGATCATCAATATTCCTAAAATAATAGAAGCCTTTGTCAATATGAAAGGTGCCTTTAATTTTCAGGTTTTCAATGGGTTTTGTGATAAGTACCTGCGCCCGCGCCGGCTTTACCTCTGCAATACCCAGTTGCGAGGCAAAACCGTTGGTTGCGATAAGCAGTTTTCCGGTTTCAAAACTGAAATCGCTGGTCTTAACTTCTACGGAATCTGCTTTTTCTGAATATTCCTGAACATTTACATTGTTTAAAATCTTTACTCCCGAAGCCTGCACTTTTTGAAGCAGCGCTTCCATCATTCTGCCGGTGTTGATCTGGGCTTCAAAACAATTATAAATCAACTCATGCTGAATACTTTTAAAGCCGAACATATTTTTTTCGAGGCTGAAAACCTGTTCCTGGAAAACAGGTTTTAAGATCCGGTTGATCCCATCCATCTTATTGAGACAGTAATCAAAGCATTCCTCATCTTCTTTTGTGAAAATTTCATATCCGCCATAGGATTTAAAACCTATGGCGTTATCTCCTAAATTTCTCCTGAGAAGTTTTAAGCCATTTACACGCTTTTTTATTAATTCCACCACTTCTTCTTCGGAATGGGATTTAAGATCTTCAAGAATTTCTGAAAGGCTGCCGAAACAGGCGAATCCGGCGTTTTTAGTGCTGGCGCCATTAGGCAGAAGCCCCCGTTCCAAAACCAGGATTTTCGCTTTTGGAAATTTTTGTTTCAGATACCAGGCACAGTTCAAGCCTGTAATCCCGCTGCCAATTACTGTGTAATCTATGTTAGAAAACCAGGTTTTGGTTTCCCAATAGGAGAAGTTCATCTACAGGTTTCTTTGCCATGAAATTACAAAAAAGATTAATAGCTCAATAAACTGAAAAGCAGGCCCCGAAAATATATCTCTCCTGAAATTTAGAAATTTATAAAGTGCCATAGACCACGTACCGGATTTTTGCAATTTTACCCTTCCGTCTTTCTCTTCTACCGAAGATAAAGCCACCTTCCCTTAAAAAAGGGAAGGAGCTGTTTTAATAAATTTTTTATGAGTTTCTGATTTCCTTATAAAAAGCTCCCCTTCTTTTAAGCAGGGATAGCAGTAGGCAGAATTTTTAAATTTTTACCCTTCCGTCTTAATCTTCTGCCGAAGATAAAGCCTCCTTTCTTTAAAAAAAGGAAGGAGCTGTTTTAATACAATGCTTTATGAGTTTTTGATTTCCTGATAAAAAGCTCCCCTTCTTTTAAGCAGGGATTGCAGTAGGCAGGATTTTTCAATTTTGACCCTTCCGTCTTTAGCTTCTGCCGAAGATAAAGCCACCTTCCCTTAAAAAAGGAAAGGAGCTGTTTTAATACAATGCTTTATGAGTTTCTGATTTCCTTATAAAAACCTCTCCTTTTTTTAAGGAGGGATTGCAGTAGGCAGGATTTTACAATTTTTACCCTTCCGTCTTAATCTTCTACCGAAGATAAAGCCACCTTCCCTTAAAAAAGGAAAGGAGCTGTTTTAATACCATGCTTTAGGAGTTTTTGATTTCCTGATAAAAGCTCCCTTTTTTAAGGAGGGCCCGCCTGAATGGTTCCATCGGGCAGGGTGGCCACAGGTCGGGATGGTTGCGTTAGGGATAGGAGTGGTTAGCTCCTGCCCTGCTGGGGCAGGGCAGGACTAAAAACGGATAGCCCGCCCGCGGTTTTCCCGCGGGAACGCCCAAAAAACAAAAACCCCACAATAATAATTGCGGGGCTTAGCTTAAATTATTCCTTTTTGATTAATTTTCTTCAGGAGGGTTCATTTTGAAATCCTCCATAAATTTAGTGGTATAGTTCCCTTCTACATAGGCAGGTTCATCCATTAACTGCCTGTGAAAAGGAATGGTGGTTTTTACGCCTTCAATCACAAATTCGTCCAGCGCACGCTTCATCTTATTGATGGCCTCCTCCCTAGTTTGGGCGGTGGTAATTAGCTTCGCGATCATAGAATCGTAATTAGGCGGGATAATATAGCCGCTGTACACGTGGGTATCTATTCTCACCCCATGGCCACCCGGCGCATGCATATTGGTGATCTTGCCCGGGGAAGGACGAAAGTTGTTGTAAGGATCTTCCGCATTTATACGGCACTCGATAGAATGTAACTGCGGGAAGTAATTTTTTCCTGAAATTGGCACTCCTGCTGCTACCAGGATCTGCTCCCTAATAAGGTCGTAATCTATCACCTGCTCGGTAATGGGATGTTCTACCTGTATACGGGTATTCATCTCCATAAAGTAGAAATTACGGTGCTTATCTACCAGAAATTCCACTGTTCCCGCACCTTCGTACTTGATGTATTCTGCCGCTTTTACGGCAGCTTCTCCCATTTTTTTCCTGAGGGTATCGGTCATGAACGGGGAAGGGGTTTCCTCGGTTAATTTCTGGTGACGGCGCTGGATGGAACAGTCCCTTTCGGAAAGGTGACAGGCTTTCCCGCTGCTGTCTCCCACCACCTGGATTTCGATATGGCGTGGCTCTTCGATAAGCTTTTCCATGTACATCCCATCGTTCCCAAAAGCGGCGTCGGCTTCTTTCCTGGCCGATTCCCAGGCGTTTTCCAGGTCTTCCGGCTTCCATACGGCGCGCATGCCTTTACCCCCACCACCGGCGGTAGCTTTAAGCATTACGGGATACCCTACTTCTTCGGCCAGCTTCTGGCACTCGTTAAAATCTTTGATGATACCTTCTGAACCGGGAATACAAGGCACGCCTGCAGCTTTCATAGTCGCTTTTGCAGTGGCTTTGTCTCCCATTTTGGAGATCATATCTGGGGAGGCCCCAATAAACTTAATTTCGTGTTCCCCACAGATTTTGGAAAATTTGGCATTTTCAGATAAAAATCCGTAACCGGGATGTATGGCGTCTGCATTTGTTATTTCTGCAGCAGCGATAAGATTTGAAATTTTTAAGTAGGAAAGGTTACTTTGGGGAGGGCCAATGCATACGGCTTCATCGGCAAACCTTACATGAAGGCTTTCTGCATCGGCAGTAGAATAAACCGCTACGGTTTTAATCCCCATTTCCCTACATGTACGGATAATGCGCAGGGCAATTTCCCCTCGATTGGCAATTAATATTTTTTTAAACATACCTATTGTATTTTTTTCTGAAGAGGATAAAAACTATCCTTCAGATAAATGGGCAGTAATTTATGACGGGTCTACTACAAATAATGGCTGATCGAATTCTACCGGAGAAGAATCGTCTACCAGTACTTTCACAATTTTACCGGAAACTTCGCTTTCAATCTCGTTGAAAAGCTTCATGGCCTCAATCACGCAAAGCACATCTCCTTCCTTAATACTGTCTCCCACCTCAACAAAGGATGGCTTATCTGGCGACGGCTTCCTGTAGAAGGTACCAATTATAGGAGATTTAACAGTAATATGCCTGGAGTTCTCTTCAGCCGCAGAGGCATCCTTTCCTGCAGCACCCGAACTTTGTTCAGGAGCAGGGGCTGGTGCCGGGGCCGGGGCCTGAGGCTGTGGCGTAGGCATTTGCTGCTGCACAGGCACTTGTTGTACTATTGTTTCCTTTTCATCTGAGCCGGTTTTGATGGTTATCTTCACATCTCCCGTTTCCAGTTTCACCTCACTGGCACCAGATTTGGCTACAAACTTTATCAGATTCTGAATTTCTTTTAAATCCATGATATTAAAGTGTTGGTTTTTTTAAGAATTATACGCCCATTTAAGGTAGGCAGCACCCCAGGTGAAGCCACCTCCAAAAGAGGCAAAAATAAGGTTATCACCTTTTTTGAAACTTTTCTCGAAATCACTTAACAACAAGGGCAAGGTTGCAGAGGTGGTATTGCCATACCGCTCAATATTCATAAGCACCTTCTCATCTTCAAGATTCATCCTGCTGGCGGTTGCCCCCACTATCCTTTTATTTGCCTGGTGCGCAATAAGCCAGTTCACATCGCTATTGGTAAGGTCGTTACGCTGCATAATTTCCTCACTTACGCCAGACATGTTGGAAACGGCAAATTTAAAAACCGTTTTTCCATCCTGCCTTACATAATGCAACTTATTGGCCACCGTCTCTGCCGTTGCCGGCATAAGGGAACCTCCTGCTTCAATCCTAAGGGAATCCCTCCCTATAGAATCGCAACGCAAAATTTCATCCTGAAGGCCAAGCCCCTCTTCATTCGGCTCAAAAAGGGCAGCTCCCGCACCATCTCCAAAAATAATACAGGTTGTCCTGTCTTTGTAGTCTATTATAGAAGACATTTTATCGGCGCCTATTACAAGCACCTTTTTGTAACGACCTGATTCTATATAGGCCGCGGCGGTAGACATCCCATATAAAAAGCTGGAACAGGCAGCCTGCAAATCGTAAGAAAAGGCATTCACTGCGCCAATTTGGGTAGCCACGTGTACTCCTGTTGATGCAACGGGAAGATCTGGCGTGGCAGTTGCCATTATGATAAGATCGATTTCCTTTGGATCCAGATTTTTTTTCTCGATAAGATCTTTGGCCGCTTCTATGGCCAGAAAGGAAGTGCCTTTGTTAGGATCTTTTAATATTCTACGCTCTTTAATCCCGGTTCTGGAAGTTATCCACTCATCGTTGGTATCTACCATTTCTTCCAACATCTTATTGGTCAAAACATCCTCGGGAACGTATGCACCCACAGCTGTTACTGCTGCTGTGATTTTATTCATAAATTTGAATTTTAAACACCGGCACCTCGCATTTGTGCACAGTACGGCAAATAGAAATTTACTAAAATTTCTTCGAAACGCGGTGCAAATTAAGGTCTTTTTAGGACTTATTCAACTAAAAACAAAAAACTCCCACTAGGTGAGAGTTTCTGTAATTTTATTGAAGCTCTAATAACATTAAGCCTCTACTTCTTCTGTATTGTCTATTAATACCTGACCGCGGTAATATAGTTTACCTTCATGCCAGTGTGCTCTATGGTACAAATGCGCTTCGCCTGTTGTAGGATCGGTAGCTATTTTCGGTACCGAGGCCTTATAATGTGTCCTTCTTTTATCTCTTCTGGTTTTCGAGATTTTTCTCTTTGGATGTGCCATGGCTTGCTATTATTTAATCGTTTAGTAAATTCTTTAGTTTATCCCATCGGGGATCTGTATCCCCTTCTTTTTTCTTTTCTTTCTTATCGATGCTAAGTTCTTCCAGCTTGTCAAGTACGTCTGACTTTAAAGTTCCGTCTTCCACCCCGGGGTGAACCCTTTTTAGGGGTAAAGACAACACTATAAGTTCATATATATATTGCTGTACGTTCACTTCAAACTCCCCATGCGGGATTATAAGTAAATCCTCATCGTCATCATTAAATTCATCCCCAAACTTAATCACCAGGAAAAGACTGCTGTCTATAGGCTGGTCGTAAGGTTCATTGGTAATGTCGCAATTCACATTTACCGTTCCTGAAGCCTGAAATGTAAGCTCCATCATGGTTGTTTTCTTCTCAAACAGCAAGTCGATTTTTACATCGGCACTGTTGAAGTCGTCGTACTCAAAATGATCAAAGAACTCATTATCAATATCGTACTCAAAATGGTGTTTTCCCAGCTTTAATCCCACGAATGGAATTGTAAACTCTGCTAAATTCCTCATCTCATCTCCATTTTCGAGCGCCAGGCCCTTAGGCTTAGGCGGCTGCAAAGATAAAAATTATAATTAATTAACTACGGGTTTATAAACAATTTTTTGTTTATATCTTTTTACCCTGTTTCTTTAACGGATTTTTGGTGAGTTTCTTATACTCCTTCCGGCATTTATATATTTCAAGTGCTTTAAAAACCGCTTCTTTAAATGAATTGATGTTTGCTGAATTTGTCCCGGCAATCTCGAAAGCCGTACCATGATCTGGCGAAGTACGAACCTTGCTCAGCCCGGCCGTAAAATTCACTCCATTTCCAAAAGAGAGCGTTTTAAAAGGAATGAGCCCCTGGTCATGATAAGATGCCACTACGGCATCAAAATTCTTATTATTTTTTGAACCGAAAAAACTATCAGCCGAGTAAGGGCCATAAACCAATTTTCCCTTTTCCCTGATTTTATGTAAGGTTGGCTTTAGGATTTCTTCATCTTCTTTGCCTATTACTCCATTATCGCCACTGTGAGGATTTATCCCTAAAACCGCGATTTTTGGCTTTTCAACCCTAAAATCCTGCTTCAGCGTTTCATGAATAATTTCAATTTTCTTTTCTATTAATTCCGGAGTAATCACACTGGCAATATCCTTAAGCGCCACATGGTCTGTAAGCAAACCTATTTTAAGCGTATCGGTAATCATAAACATAAGGCTTTCACCTTGCAATTCCCTGGCAAGATAATCGGTATGGCCGGGAAAATTAAATTTATCACTCTGGATACTGCTTTTATTGATAGGCGCGGTAACAAGTACATCAATATCATCGTTTTTTAAAGCGGTTGTGGCGGCTTCCAGAGAAAGAAAGGCATAATTTCCAACATTTGGATCTTCCTCGCCAAAATTGATATTTACATTCTCCTTCCATACATTTACCACATTTATCTTCCCGTCTATGGCTTTAGAAGCTTCCTCCACTCCCTGAAAATTAAGCGATAGCTTATAATGCTTTTTTAAAAATGTAATAATCTTTGCTGAAGCAAAAATTACCGGAGTGCAAAAATCGAGCATTCGGGAATCGTCAAAGGTTTTAAGAACAATCTCGCTGCCAATCCCGTTCAGGTCTCCAATACTAATTCCTAATTTTATCTTTTGAGCATGTTTCATAAAACTTCCCGCTATTTTATTTCTATTTTTACAACACAAATGTACTAATATTATATCTTCCATGTTTACAGGGATTATAGAAGAAGTAGCTGAAGTAGTTGAATTAACGAAGGAAAATAACAACCTACACATCAGGGTAAAAGCCAAGCTGACTCCTGAACTTAAAATAGACCAGAGTGTGGCGCACAATGGCGTTTGTCTTACAGTGGTGTCTCTGGACGAAGAAAGTTATACCGTAACTGCAATCAAGGAGACCCTGGATAAAACTAACCTAAAGGACCTTAAAGAAGGAAATGCCATTAATTTAGAACGCGGGATGAAACTGGGCGACCGGCTTGACGGACACATTGTTCAGGGGCATGTAGACCAGACGGCGGTTTGCACTGCTGTGGAAGAAGCCGGCGGCAGCTGGAATTTCACTTTTGAATATGATCCAAAATTGCAAAATGTAACGATTGAGAAAGGTTCTGTTACGATAAACGGCGTAAGTCTCACAGTCGTGAATTCAGAAAAAAACAGGTTTAGCGTATCTATAATTCCATATACTCACGAGCATACCACTTTTAAATCCTTAAAAAATGGAGATGTGGTGAATCTTGAATTTGACGTAATAGGAAAATATGTAAAGCGAATTTCTGAATTGCGCTAATCCTCTCTTTTTTTTCTCAGGTGATACGCTCCAAGAGCAAGCCCTGAAGCAATAAGTGCTGAAATGCCAAAATCTATAGGAAGTCCCGGAGGAGGGGGCACACCCGGGCGACATTCCCTGGATGGAACACATTGACCACCCGGACCACAAGCGCGGTAACCCGGATTACATTGAGCATAGCCATTTAAACCAAGGAACAGCAATAGCAATAGAATCCCACTTGAGGCAAGTCTTTTATGCTTTCTGAAATATTCCATATTTGGCATCCTGAAACCCGGTACTATATTAACGAATAAAATTAGTCTTTGGTTTTACCGGATAAATGTACTTTAAAATCTAATATTCAATTAAATAGTGTTTGAGATAATTTCCTCACACGTTCTGCTCCAAAACTAAAGAATACCACCTTGGAATTCAAATATATTCGGTAAAAGACAAGATTACAGTAAAATCCAATACAATAGCGTAACAAAAAGGTAAATATTCAGCATTGAATTTTTTCCATCTGAAATTTGTAACTTGCTAACGCAACCGATTGCTTATAATTTCCATAGCTTAAATTCTCTTAAACAATAATGAAAAAAATCGCTCTCACTCTATTTATCCTGTGTTGCAGCCTCAGTAGTATTTCGCAAGCTCAGGAATATTTCCAAAATCCCATTCTCGCCGGCTGGTATCCCGATCCTGCAATTACAGATGATGGTAATGGCAATTATTATATGGTGCATTCCACATTCGCGTTTTTTCCAGGAATTCCTGTTTTTCACAGTACAGATCTGGTTAACTGGGAACCAATTGGAAACGTCATTTCCCGTCCCGAGCAACTTGACCTAGAAGGTTTTGGCGTTTCAAGGGCTATTTTTGCTCCCGACATAAGCTATGATAATGGTACGTTTTATGTAACCTGCACGGTGGTGGACGGAAAAGGGAATTTTGTGGTCACCGCCAAAGATCCCGCCGGACCATGGTCCGATCCTGTGTATTTACCTGAGGTTAAAGGTATAGATCCCGGCCTGTTTTTTGACGAAAATCAAACCTACCTGGTTTATAACAGCGATGCACCAAACAACGAACCGCAGTACAGCGGCCACAGAACTATAAGAATGGTGGAGTTTGACAAGGAAAAACTACAGGTAACCAGCGGGAACAGGATTCTTGTTAATGGAGGAGTGGATATTTCAAAAAAACCGGTATGGGCTGAAGGGCCAAGAATTTATAAAGAAAATGGTTACTATTATCTTATGACTGCGGAAGGAGGCACTGCCGTAAACCATTCAGAAATGATCTACCGCACCAAAGACATTGACAGTGACCTTATTCCCTACAAAGAAAATCCAATTCTCACCCAAAGACACCTGGATCCAAACAGGGAAAAACCTATCACTTCTGCAGGACATGCAGATCTGGTTCAAACTCAAAACGGAGACTGGTACGGAGTGTTTCTGGCGGTAAGGCCTTATGAAGATGATTATTACAATACCGGAAGGGAAACCTTTATGGCTCCTGTAAAGTGGGTAAATGAGTGGCCGGTTTTTGATTTAGGAGGAGAGAATATCAAATATCAGTATCCTTTACCGGAAGGCACCCACCTCAATAAAAATAATTTTCCTTTAAATGGAAATTTCAGCTTCCGCAAAGAATTCGATAAAGACAGCCTTGGGTTAAGCTGGTTGTTTTTACGAACACCAAAAAACAGATGGTATAGTTTTAACAATGGAGCGCTTAAACTGAAAACCAGGCCGGAAACTATAGAAGGCACTTCAAACCCTACTTTTATAGGCCACCGTCAACAGCATTTAACGGGCGAGGCAAGTATCTCCCTTGATTTTAAACCGGTGTCCAAAAATGAAAGTGCGGGTATTGTGGCGTTTCAAAATGAATCACATTACTACTACCTGAATAAATCAATGGAAAACGGAAAATCAGTAGTAGAATTATTACAAGGTACTGAAGATGGAAATAAGGTTCTTGCAAAGACAGAAATTGCCAATACCGTGTCTCCCCTTCTTCTAAAGATTGAATTCAACAAAGACAAGTATAACTTCTATTATGCCAGCGCTCCCGATGAATGGAAAATCCTTAAAAAGGATATTGACGCAAAGTACCTAAGCACTAAAACTGCAGGGGGTTTTGTGGGAGTTACCCTGGCAATGTATACCACCTCTAATGGAGAAAAAAGCGATAATTCTGCCAGCTTTAACTGGTTTGAATATACCGGAAATGATGAGATCTACAATGAAATGGACTAAGAGTTTCAGACTTTTAACCTGTTTCTGAGAATGCTATAAAGGCTGAAGAAACAGATAAAATTCTGCTAATATTTCCTTCAAAATAAAAAACAGGATCAGAGAAGCTCTAATCCTGTTTTTTATGGTTCTTTAAAAATGGTTATTCCAAGCTATCAGTCCTGAAAGGCGACGCTGGAAATCCAGCTTTGTTGTAAAGATTTGCCCCTTCAGGATTATCTGCCCAGGCATATCTTACCGCCACCGGATTTTCAACTTCCGGGCTGGAGACAATGATTTTATCGCCCTGAATTTTAGCATTTGCCCATACGAATTTATGGTCTTTCCCGGCAATGGCAAATTGCTTTAGCTTTGAACCATTTTTAATCATCAGGCCTTTTCCAACATTCTTAAAATCTATTACTATTGAATTCCCCTTGCGGGTATAAGAATTATAAACGGGGCCGCCGGCTACAACTTCTTCATCATACGCTATCTTTCGTGCAGCCTGGGCTAACCTGTCTCCAACTGTTTTTTTATTTAAGGGATGTATATCATTCCATTCCCCAACATCTATGGTAACCGCCATTCCTGTTTCTGGTAAGGACAAAGTCTTTAGCTGGGCATCCCTTAACCTTGCCCAGTTACTATCTCCAGGTTTCTCTTTAGATTCCATAAAATTGGCGAGCTGTACAAAAAGAAAAGGTAAATTTTCCTGTTTCCATTTTTTTCTCCAGTCCCGGATAAGGGTGGAAAACAATTCTTCATATTCTGCCGCAGTATCCGTATTGGATTCGCCCTGGTACCAGATTACTCCCTTTAAAGAGTAGTTTGTAAGGGGGTTGATCATAGCATTATATAGCCCGACCGGTTTCCAACGGATGAAAGTTTGCCCTTTTAAAGGAGGCATTTCCACACCTAATTTATAATTCCATTCTCCAGCCAGATCTATCTCAGAATCCTGAAAAACCAGTTTATATGGTTTATCTTCAACAAAACCACCACGGCCTCCCTCATTTATAACACGAATACTAATAGTATTTTCTCCGGGGTTCAAAACATCAGCAGGAATATTATAACGCCTTGGAGGATACTGGTAAGTTGTATTTCCGACAAACTCTCCATTAACAAAAACAGAATCGGCATCTACTATTCTCCCCAACAACAATTTTGGGGACTGATTAGTAAGCTTCTCGGGAATTTCAAATTTCCTCCTGAACCAAACTACTCCGTTTTTCAACCCCAACTCGTTATCTGCCCAATAACCGGGAATTTGCATTTTGCCCCAATCTGAAACTTTAGTGTCTTCTCCTTTCCAATTTTCTTTTATCCCAATATCTTCCTTAGTGGATTTTTTGTACCAGTCGCCTATTCTTTCTGAATCGCTTTTCTCAATACTATCCCTGAATTCAGCACTTTTATAGCGGGCTGCCTCCTCTAAATAATGTGGAAATTTTTTCAGTGATTCTTCGCTTATCCACGCTTCCGCAGGTGAACCGCCCAAACTGGAATTTATTATTCCCACAGGAACCTTATAGCGCTCATTAAGGTTTTTGGCAAAAAAGTAAGCGACCGCAGAGAATTGCCTAATATTCTCCGGCGTTACCGGCAACCATTTCCCTCCTTCCAGATCTTGTTTTGGTTCATTGAAATTATAGGTTTGTGGAACCTGAAAAAACCGAATGTGTGGATTAGAGGCAGTTGCCACTTCCTCTTCATACAAAGGCTCCACGCGGTACATGGGCAGCTCCATATTAGATTGCCCGGAAGCAAGCCAGACATCCCCCACATAAACTTCTTCAAGACGAATATTGTTTTTGCCGGTTATGTTCATTTTATATGGGCCGCCTGCTTTTAAATTGGCCAGGCTGATGTCCCATTTGCCATTTTTGCCGGCTTTTGTTTCATACAGCTTATCCAGAAAAGAAACACTTACTGCCTCTCCAGCGGAAGCCCAGCCCCATATTTTTACCTCAGCATCCCGCTGAAGCACCATCCCGTTATTTATAAGCTTTGGTAAACATACTTGCGCCTGGAGAAATCCTGTAGAGACTCCAAGCAGCAGGATAAACAGCAATTTTTTCATAATGAATGGGAACTGATTTTACTCTGCCTCAACCATGGCATTTACGGTTTCTATGCTCCCATCTTCGTTAATCTGAAGTTCAGTCATTTTAACACTTCTAAGGTAAGTCTTACCTCCAGACAAAGAACTGTCATGATAGAACAGGTACCATTTGCCGTTATACTCTACAATTGAGTGGTGGTTCGTCCAGCCTAGAACCGGCTCCAGAACAACACCCTGGTAAGTAAAAGGTCCGTAAGGGCTATCCCCTGTGGCGTAAACAATTTTATGAGTGTCCCCGGTGGAGTAGGAGAAATAATATTTGCCATTCATTTTATGTACCCAGGCAGCCTCAAAAAATCTTCTCTCGTTATCTCCTGTGGTAAGTTCATTTCCTTCTTTATCCAGGATTTTGATGTCGCGTGGCGCTTCAGCAAAACCCATCATATCATCACTCATCTTTGCCACTTTAGGCTGAAGGGCAGCTGCGCTATCGGCCGGATACTTATCCTCTTCAACATAATTTCCAGATTGCCAGCGTTGTAATTGTCCGCCCCAAATTCCGCCGAAATACATATAATATTCCCCATCAGAATCGGCAAAAACCGCGGGATCTATGCTAAAGCTATTTTCGATAGGCTCCGGCTGCGGCGTAAAGGGACCTGCCGGATTATCGGCAGTAGCCACTCCAATTTTAAAAATATCATCTTCATTTTTTGCGGGAAAATAGAGATAATAGGTCCCATCTTTTTCAGCTGCATCAGGGGCCCACATTTGCCTTTTTGCCCATTCGACATCTTCAACATCAAGAACAACCCCATGATCCTGAACTTCTCCTCCAACACTATCCATAGAATACACATGATAATCCTTCATATTAAAATGGCTTCCCATATCATCCTCAGGAATACCGGAATCCCAGTCATGCGAAGGATAAATGTAAATTTTGCCATTAAAAACATGGGCAGAAGGGTCTGCCGTATAATTATCGGTTACCAGGGGCTGGGAATTCTCTTGTTCCTGAGCATTTAGCGAATCCTGCTGCACTGTGGTTTCTTCGGAATCATTATCCTTTTTTTCACCACAGCTTATCACGCAAGATGCAGTAAGTATAAGGAAGGAATAATAAAAAGGGTTCTTCATAATCTGGTGTTTTAACGGTGTTTCTGTATTGATTTTAAAAGCTAATGTATAAAAATCTTTAATCAATCGTATTCGTAAAATTTTTAAATATTATATGATATTGTAAATCAACATCTTAATCTTTTTCAAATAGAACTACTTATGTTAAATTTTGAAATATTTTATATTTATTAACGCAACCGATTGCGTCAATAGAATATTTATGTATATTTATCATATCAAAAATTTACAAGTGTTTAATTACACATATTATACTTTTCATTACTAAGAAATATAAATACATCATTATGATCGAAAAATTACCAACTCATGGCAGTCAGTTATGGAAAAGACCATTGTTTCTTTTCTTTCTGATTTTTAGTTTTGCCGCAAATGCCCAAACCTCCACAGTAACAGGAACTGTGACGGATGAGACTGGCCCTGTTCCCGGGGTAACGGTTCTGGTTAAAGGGACTAGCAATGGCACAACCACAGATTTTGATGGAAACTATAGTATTTCCAACGTGCCGGCAGATGCGACGCTCCAGTTTAGCTTTATTGGATTTACCACTACTGAGGTTCCCGTAAATGGCAGATCTTCTATAGATGTTACCCTGCAAGAAGATACGGAAGCTCTGGACGAAATCGTTGTCGTAGGGTATGGTACCCAGCGAAAAGAAGCGGTTACTGGATCCGTTTCCTCTATAGGAGGGGATGAATTAAGAGATGTTCCTTCAGCTAATATTTCTGAAGCTTTACAAGGCCGCCTGCCAGGTGTCCAGCTTTCGCAAACTTCCTCACAACCTGGTGCCACTCAGCAAATACGTATACGAGGAACACGTTCATTAAATGCTGAGAACGACCCACTTATTGTCTTAAACGGTGTACCCTTTGCGGGATCACTGAATGACATTAATCCTAATGATATAAAAAGTATGGATATACTTAAAGATGCTTCAGCAACAGCTATTTATGGATCCCGTGGTGCTAATGGGGTAGTATTAATTACCACAAATACAGGACAACAAGGACAGAAAGCTCAATTTAGTTATGATGCTTTTTCAGGCTTGAAAACTGTTTTTGGAGAATACCCTATGATGAGCGGTCCGGAATTTGTTGCACTACGGGAGGCAGCTGGCCGGTATGAAAATGGTCAGGATGAATTTAATGATATTGATACTGATTGGCAGGATTTGTTCTATGAAAACAGCTTGATTACAAATCATAACTTAGGAGTTTCCGGAGGTACAGAAGGTGGCAGTTATCATGCCAGCCTTGGATATACAAAGGACGAAGCAGTTATTCCAGAACAAAACTTTAAACGTATCTCTCTAAATGCCAACCTTGATCAGCAAATTGGAGATTTTGTACGCGTTGGGCTATCAACAAACAGTAATTATTCAATAAGAAACGGAATGAATTTAGGAATATATGGTTTATTAACTCAATCTCCAATTGCCAGCCCATATGATGAAGATGGTAACCTTAGAAGGATAATAAGAATGCCTCTAGATGAACAATGGGTATATACTCGGGAAAGTTTGGAAAATCTAGGAGATAGTTGGATAGATCAAAGCAGAGAGTTTGGTTCCTACAACAACATATTCGGAGAAGTTAAAATCCCAGGGGTTGAAGGTTTGAAGTATCGTATAAATTTAGGCCTCAACTACCGAAACACCAATGGAGGTAGTTATACAGGACAAGGAGTATTTAGTGCTTCACCAGACACTCCTTCAACCGCTTCAATAAATAATTCCACTACAACAAGATATCTAGTAGAGAATTTACTTACTTATGATAGAACTTTTAATGAAAAACATACTATTAATGTAGTAGGTCTTTACTCTACTGAACAAACACGATTTAACAGTTCAAGCATTGGAGCCCGTGATATCCCTTCAGATCAATTCCAATTTTACAATTTAGGCCGGGCAACCGGAGAAATAACTATCAATCCTAACAACCAGGGTTACTACGAAAGTGGCTTAATGTCTTACATGGGAAGAATCATGTATGAATATGATAATCGTTATATGCTTACAGCTACTGTTCGATCTGATGCCTCTTCCAGATTGGCAGAAGGGCATAAATGGCACACTTATCCCGCAGTCTCTGTAGGATGGAACATTGGCAATGAAACTTTTATGAATGACATTAGCTGGATGAACTCCCTGAAATTACGTGCAGGTTATGGCGAAACTTCTAATCAGGCAATTGACCCTTATTCTACTCTTGGAAATCTTGCTTCAAGGCCTTATAACTTTGGACCTGATGAGTATGCGGTAGGATATTACGTTTCTCAACTGCCTAATTCTGATCTTGGCTGGGAATATTCTACTACCTACAACTACGGGGTAGACTTTTCACTTTTTAACTACCGTCTTACCGGTACGGCTGAGTATTATATTACTAACACTAATGACATTCTTCTTGCCGTAGGTCTTCCACCTACTTCCGGTGTGGCAAGTTATACCGCTAATATTGGTGAGACTCAAAACAAAGGTTTTGAACTCTCACTTAACGGAACAATTATAGATAATCCTGATGGGTTCAGTTGGGATGCAGGATTAAACTTTTATTCCAATCAGAATAAATTAGTTGCCCTGGCTTCCGGAACACAGCAGGATGTGGGTAACAGCTGGTTTGTTGGACATCCTATTAACGTAATCTATGACTATAAAAGAATAGGACTATGGCAGGAGGACGATCCTTATCTGGATATCCTTGAACCCGGAGGCAACGTTGGTATGATTAAAGTAGAATATACAGGAGAATATGATGAAAATGGTGTTCCGGTGAGGGAAATTGGCCCTGATGACCGCCAGGTTATTGATGTTAACCCTGACTTCCAGGGAGGATTTAACACTCGCTTTTCATATAAAAATTTCGATCTTACCGCTGTCGGTGCTTTTCAAAAAGGCGGAACCCTTATCAGTACTGTATATGGTTCAGCCGGTTATCTCAATTTGTTGACCGGACGTCGTGGGAATATTGATGTAGATTACTGGACACCTGAAAACACCGATGCGCGCTATCCAAAACCGGGAGGAGTTGAGGCGAATAATAATCCAAAATATGGTTCTACCTTGGGTTATTTTGATGCCTCCTATTTAAAGATTCGAACCATAACTCTTGGATACAATTTTGATCAGGACTGGCTGGAAAATTTGGGGGCTGATCAGCTAAGATTATATGCCAGTGTCCAAAATGCATTTGTATTATTTTCTCCATATCATGATGAATCAGGAATGGATCCAGTAACCAACTCTTATGGAGATGAAAATTCTGCGGTAGCTTCCTATAACAGAAGGCTTTTAACCATTGGAGCTAATACCCCTTCTACTAGAAATTACCTGTTTGGTATTAATTTAACATTCTAAAATAAATTAACTATGAAAAATATAAATTTAAAAACTTCCATTATATCGAGCCTGATGCTAGCATTATTGCTGATTTCCTGTTCAGATGATATTTTGGAGGAGACACCAAGAGCCACTTTTGAGCCCTCTTTTTTTCAAACTGAAGAAGGTGTATTAGGCGGATTAACTTCTATGTATGCTCACCTTCGCTACATTTATGGTCAAGGTTATTATTATAATGCTTCCGAAACAGGGACAGATGAATACACTTATGGAGCAAATGGTGATCAAAATTTCCTTGTAATGGATCTTTCCGGCCAGGGTAATATCACATCTAGCACGAGCCGCGCCGATGTTCTATGGAATGCCGTGTATTCTAACATTAATACTGCTAGCGGTATTGTTGAAAACGGAACAGAAGTAGGTGTCTCTGACGAACTACTTGCTGAGGCAAGGTTCTTTCGTGGCTTTGATTACTTTTTGTTAGTACAAACTTTTGGAGGAGTGCCTTTAGATTTGGGCGCTGGAGAACTCGTATTTAATACAAATCCTGTTCGAACTTCCGTAAGAAATACAGTTCCTGAAGTTTATACACGCACTGTCTTTCCTGATTTACTTAATGCCGTTGATAATTTACCTGAATATCCACGGGTAACCGGTGGAGCTACAAAAACCGTGGCCAGGCTTTACTTGGCCAAGGCTTATCTCACCTATGGCTGGTGGCTGGAAAATCCTAATAATATTCCAACCTATCCAGAGGCACCGCGTACAGATCCTGATGGACATGATGCCCAGTGGTATTACCAACAGGCATATGATGTAGCAACCACTGCTATCAATAATCCTGGTCCCTTTGGTTTACAGCCAACCTACTATGATGTGAATAATGCTGAGAATGACCGTAATAACGAAATTTTACTTTATGCAGATCATACTGAAACCAGCCAATTTTATAATGGTGGTAGTCTAACTTATGGTACTGGTTCCGCTCCAGATAATTTCGCTGGCTGGATGGTCACCTGGAATTATACAATTATTAGAAGTGCAACGACTCCCAATTGGGAAGAAACCGTTAGTTCTGTTCAAAGGGAAGCTGCGCAAAAGTATGGAAGACCTTGGACTACCATGGCACCTACTATAGGAGCGATTACAGAAACCTTTAATAATAAAGACCAAGATTCACGTTACGATGGTACTTTTACCACAGTGTATCGTGGAAATTGGCCTAAAGGTAATATAGATCAAGGTGTTTTATATAATGCAAACGGATTACCTGTAGAGCCAGGAGATGCTATCCTCACTTTCCTAGATGAACAACCTGAAACTGCTATTAATTATCCTGATGGGCCGGGTAAAAGTAATGTAGGAGGTGGAGAATTGCCAGGAAGATCTGATTTTGTAATAGCTCCAATGGGAATAAATAGAATAGCTTATCCATCACTATGGAAAATCGGAACTTATAGAACCGATAATGGCGAGGGATTAGGTCAGCCAAATGCAGGTAGTACTCGTCCATGGAGTATTGCAAAATTCTCAGAATTATATTTTATTGCAGCCGAAGCCGCTGTACAAGGTGCAAACGCTACTGGCATGTCAGCAAGAGATTTAATTAATGTTATTCGTGCAAGAGCAGGAGTCTGGCGTTGGGACAAAAGTGAAGAAGAACCCAAAATTGCCGATTTCAGTGATGAACTGGTTTCAAATACTCCGGCTGAAATTGATATTGATTACATTCTTGCAGAGCGATCCAGAGAATACTTTGGTGAAGGCTATCGATGGTATGACCTTGTCCGTACTCAAAAATGGGAGGAAAAAGCTTCTACCTATAGAATAGGAGGAAGTACGTTTGGAGATCATACTCCACAAACAATAACCCGAAATATCGAACCTTACCTTTATCTTCGTCCTATTCCACAAAATCAATTGGATGCTATGGAAGGAGATGTAGAAGCATATCAAAATCCCGGATACAATTAATACACTTTATCAAATAATTATATTGGCTGCCTACATAGAAACTCTATGGGCGGCCAATTTTTTCTTATAGTATTTAAAAAGCAATTTAAATCATTTCAGGCATGAAAAAATATAAATCTTTTCAAGATATAATGATTTTCGTCTTGCCATTCCTTCTTTTTTACCCAAAAGAATCTGAGGCGCAATCAGTAACTTCAAGATCTGCCCGGGAGCGGATTTCCATTAATAAGGACTGGAAATTTATGAAGTACGCTTCCGCAGAAGAAGCTGATGATCTTATTTATGATGTACGTCCTGAAGTAACCGATGCCCGCGACGATAAACCGGCAGATGCAAAACCCACTGAAGCTGTAGAGGTTGCCGCAGACCGGCAGGTACTTAAACCATGGATATTACCCACTGGCAATGATTTTATAAAAGATTCTTCTCAACAGTATAAAAGGCCTGCCGGCAATCCGGGAGAAGATTTTTCCTTTGTGAAATCAGGTTTTGATGATAGCGACTGGAAAGATGTAAACCTTCCGCATGACTGGGCTATTAAAGGACCTTTCTTAGAAGGCTGGGATGCTGAAGTAGGCGGTGGAATGGGTCGTTTACCAAGTCCCGGCGTAGCATGGTATCGCAAAAAGATCTTTGTTCCTGAAACAGATAAGGATAAATCTGTTTTTCTGGACATAGAGGGGGCCATGTCTTATGCCATGGTCTGGATAAACGGTAAACTGGCCGGTGGCTGGCCTTATGGTTATTCCTCATGGAGGCTGAACCTTACTCCTTATTTAGATTTTGGCCAGGAAAACCAGATCGCCATTCGCCTTGATAATCCCCCAAATTCCTCCCGCTGGTATCCCGGAGGAGGAATTTACAGAAATGTCTGGCTGGTAAAAACCAATCCGGTTCATGTGGGACACTGGGGCACCTTTATTAAAAGTAAAAATGTTTCTGAAAATTCTGCAGAACTGGACCTGGAAGTAGCCATTGCTAATGATTCTGAAGAAGAAACTGTGGTCAAAACTACTACAAAAGTTTTTTCTTTGAATCAAAATGCTGAAAAAAGTAAAGATCCGGTTGCGGTTTTTGATGAAATTGAAAAGAAAGTTCCTGCAAAAGGAAGCATTAAAATTGAGGATTCCGTCACTATAGAAAATCCGGAATTGTGGGGGCCTCCTCCAACACAGACTCCTAATTTGTATGTTGCAGAAACTACAATTAAGCAAAATGGGCAGATAGTAGATACCTATACAACACAGTTTGGAATAAGGTCTGTAGAATTTGATCCTGAGAAAGGAGTAATAGTTAACGGCGAGCCCATTTTTATAAAAGGTGTAAATCAACATCATGATCTGGGAGCCCTTGGTGCGGCTTTTAATAAGCGTGCGGCAGAACGGCAACTGGAAGAATTAAAAGAGATGGGCGTTAATGCCATTAGAATGGCCCATAACCCGCCGGCTCCGGAACTACTGGACCTTACAGATAAAATGGGCTTTCTGGTTGTGGATGAAATATTTGATTCCTGGGAACGCAAGAAAACTCCGTTAGATTTTCATCTTATTTTTCCTGAATGGCATGAGCAGGACCTTCGTGCGCTGGTTCGCAGGGACCGCAATAATCCTTCCGTAATCATGTGGAGCATAGGCAATGAAGTTGGGGAGCAGTACACCGGGGAAGAAGGAGCTAAAATAGCAAGGGGATTACGAAGTATCGTGAATGAAGAAGATCCTACCAGGCCTATCACTGCTTCTTTCAATTATGCAAAACCTGATATGCCCATAACAGAGGTTATGCAAGTCATCAACTTAAATTACCAGGGAGAAGGGATTAGAAATGCGCCTGCATACGACCATTTAGAAGGCATAAATACTCCGCCGCTTTATCCTGACTTTCACGAAAAATTCCCTGATAAGACTATTATCAGCAGTGAAAATGCCGCAGCGGTTAGCAGCCGCGGAACCTATGTTTTTCCAGTAACTGAAGGGATAAGTGCCCCGGTAAGTGACACCACCGGTGGTGATCCCGGGAACGACTATGTAAGTGCCTACGGTCTTTATACCACCCCTTTTGGAGCTTCCCCAGACAAAGTATTTGCCTCAATAGATAAGCATCCTTATGTTGCCGGAGGATTTGTATGGAGCGGATGGGATTATCTTGGAGAACCAACTCCTTATTACCTGGCCCGTAGTTCATATTTTGGGGTTATAGACCTGGCCGGATTTAAGAAAGACAGGTTCTATTTATATCAATCCCGCTGGAGACCAGATTATCCCATGGCGCATATTTTACCGCACTGGAACTGGACGGAGCGAATGGGAGAAATAACCCCTGTTCATGTATATACTTCAGGAGACGAAGCAGAATTGTTTCTAAACGGAGAATCTCTGGGAAGGAAGAAAAAGGGCAAATATGAATATCGCCTTAGATGGGATGATGTGGTTTATGAACCGGGAGAATTAAAAGTGATCGCCTATAAAAATGGGGAAAAGTGGGCTGAGGATATAGTAAGAACCACCGGAGAACCTGCCGCTTTAAAAATTTCAGCAGATCGCGAAGAAATAAAAGCAAACGGGAAAGATTTGGCGTTTATTACTGTAGAAGTGGTTGATGAGGACGGATTGACCGTTCCCACTGCAAATAATAACATTCAATTTGAAGTGGAAGGTCCTGCGGAAATAGTTGCTACAGATAATGGGGATCCCACCAATATGACTCCTTTTCCTTCACATCAAAGAAAAGCCTTCAACGGAAAAGCACTTGTTATAGTGCGACCGCTAAAAGGTAAAACCGGAGAAATAAAAGTGAAAGCCAATGCTGTCCAGCTTAAAAATTCTGAAGTGATTATTAAGAGTAATTCCGATAATGAATTGTAGAACAACAATACTCAAGCGTATTTTTCTAAAAAGATACTATTTATTGGCTTCAACTGGGGGGTTGCTTCTTCTCTTTCTAAGTTGTGGGATTTCCATTTCCGATAACCCCGAAAAACAATGGGTAGGTACCTGGACTACCGCTCCACAACTTGTAGAACCCAGAAATATGCCTCCTGAACCAGGTTTAAGTAATAACACCCTGCGGCAGATAGTCCGGGTTTCTATAGGAGGGGATAGCCTTAGAATAAGTTTTTCAAATGAATTTAGTTCCAGCCCCACCGTAATGCGTAATGTACAAATAGCCGCTTCAAAAGGAGGTGACTCTATAGACGTCTCAACCGCTAAAACTTTAAAGTTTAATGGAAAAACCCAAGTGGAAATAAAACCTAATAAAGGCATAACTTCAGATCCCATAGCCTTTAATCTAAAGGAGAGAGGAGACCTGGCAATAACCATTCATATTGGCAATGTACCCGAAGATATTACCGGCCATCCGGGATCACGTACTACTTCATATATTATTCAAGGCAATAAAATTAATGCTCCATCTTTTTCCGAAGCAATAAAAACAGATCACTGGTACCTGATTAGCGGGATAGATGTTAAAGCACCTGATTCTGCAGCTGCCGTGGCTATTATTGGAAATTCCATTACAGACGGAAGAGGTTCGGGAACAAATAAACAAAACCGTTGGCCCGATGTATTGTCCGAACGATTATTACAAAAGGAAGACAACAGGCATATTGGGGTTTTAAACCAGGGAATTGGAGGAAATGCAGTACTCAAAGGAGGATTAGGGCCTACAGCATTAAAAAGGTTTAACCGTGATATTCTTGGACAAAGTGGAGTACGTTGGTTAATAATCATGGAAGGCGTTAACGATCTTGGAGCAACAAAAGACAGTGCCGCAGCATTTGAAGTTGCTGAAGATTTGATTGCCGCTTACAATGAAATGATAAACAAGGCTCATGAAAAAGACATTAAAGTATATGGTGGAACCATTACTCCCATAAAAAAGTCTTTTTACTACACCGATTTCCGGGAGGCAGCACGAGAAAAAATTAATAACTGGATCAGGACCAGTGGCAAATTTGATGCGGTAATTGATTTTGATAAGGCGATAAGGAACCCTGAAGATACTTTAGTAATGTTACCTGAAGCGCAGTCTGGAGATTATCTGCATCCTAACGAAAGGGGATACAAAATGATGGGTGAGGCTATAGATTTGTCCCTTTTTGAGTAAGAGCCTAAAGATTTGTTCAGAATTTATGAATTTTGAATTAGTTAGTTTGTTTTTGAGCCGCCTTCTTTTTCCGAGGGCGGTTTTTTTGTGCCTCAAAATTTGTTGTTCAGTATCTTAACTTCATGCCAGTTATTAAAGACAATGATTTACTAATTTAATATATTGGTATGCCTCAATAATGAAAGGATAATAAAAATACCTGGCTATAATACGATCAGAAATAATGAAACAGAAAAAGATTTGAAGGATAGAATAAAACATTTCGTGCTTATTAGTGTCTTGTTTTCTTTAGCTATTCTCCCGGCATTTTCGCAGAACAAATCATTGGCTGAATATCATTTTGAGACACTAAAGAACATTCCCACGCAGCGGGCTGTGGCCAGTATTTCACAGGATAGCCAGGGTTTTATCTGGATGGGAACCAATGGATTGGGCCTTTACAAATATAATGGCATCGATTATACATCCTATCCATTTGTTGAAGGGGATAGTACCAGTTTAAGTAATTCCCTAATTCACATCACATATCTGGACAAGCAAAATAGATTATGGATTGGAACCGAAACAGGTATAGACCTCTACAACAGAAATCAGGATAACTTCACCCACATTAGGCTTGAGGGAAAAACGGAAACCAGCAGTATTTCGGTTCACGCTATTCTTGAGGACAAGAATGGAAATATCCTTGTAGGAACACACCAATCTGGCCTGTACAAAATTGACGCTTCCACTATGTCTGTTTCTAAAGTGCGGACTTCCGGAATTAGTGAAATAAGGAATTTCCTAATAAACAGCATCACCCTCTTTGATGGCCTTATTTTAATTGGGACAAAAGACGGATTATTTCAATATGATGATGAAGATGAAATAATGGCTCCGCTGTATTTTACAACTTCAACAGGAAAGCAGAAAATAGCTGCCCATATTCAAACAATGGAAGTTGACCAAAGAGGAACCGTATGGATAGGTACTACCACAAAAGGAATATATAAGATTGATGGTAATGAAAATGGCAGGTACGTAATTAAACATTTTCCTGTAACCTCTAAAAGAGTCCTGTCCTTACTGGATACTCCGCGTAACACCATTCTCTGCGGGACAGAAAATGAAGGAATGTTTGAATTAAATAGGAAGGGGGAGATTGTAAACCATTACCTCAATAAAAAATTTGATGAAAGCGGCATTAAATCCAATTCGGTTTGGTCTTTATTTCTTGATAAACAGGAAAGGATTTGGATTGGATATTATAATAATGGCGTTGGGGTTTACGATAGGTTATACGATAAATTTGCAGATATAAAGAGCAAGCCGAATTATCCTAATTCTTTACAGTCCAGCTCTGTGACAGGTATAATTAAAGATGAAAAAGAAAGGTTATGGATTGGAATGGATGGCGGGGGCGTAGATGTTTATGATCCAAAAAGTGGCATTTTCACGCATCTGCTAAATAACAGCAATCACATTGCGAACGGATTGGACTCTCCGGATGTCCAGACCCTTTTTAAGGATAGCAAAGGGAATATTTGGGTAGGAACATGGGACTATGGGATTTATTATTTGGAAAAAGGATCAGATTCTTTTATAAATTACTCTGTCCAGAATACCCATGGAGAAATAGCTACAAACCGGATACTAAGTTTTTCTGAAGATTCCCATGGCACAATATGGATAGGTACTTTTTCCCGGGGCATCCATTCCTTTAATCCTGAAACAGGAAAATTCAGGAAGTATGACCAGGCACCCTTTATCACCAAAAGGATAAGTTATAGTGATGTTAGAAGGGTTTATGTGGATAGTGAAGACCGTATATGGATAGGGGGAAATGAAGGATTATTCAGGCTAAAAACTGATGATGGGAAATTTGATCTTGAGACGATGTCTTCCAGATTTTATGAGAATGGCAACAAAGCTTACCACAGCCTGGTATTGGATATTTACGAAGATTCCTCAAAAAATATCTGGATAGGCACCGATGGATCCGGCCTCTGCAGGTATGATATGAAAAAAGATACCTTTTTCTGGCTGAAGCCGAATACCGGCTTTAATAAGGTCACTGTATCATCTATCATTCAGGACGATGGTGGTTCTATTTGGGCTGCCGGCAATAATGGCTTAACCAAAATTGATAAAAATAAAAACTCCCTTAAAAATTATTCTATTCGCGATGGTTTACTAAGTGATGATTTTAATAATAACGCGGCATATAAAGACGCTAATGGGACGCTTTATTTTGGTTCTTATGAAGGTATAAATTATTTTGACCCTGAGGATCTAACAATTAATAAAAATACTTCACCCGTTTATTTAACAGATCTGAAGATTTTTAATCAATCTGTTCCTCCGGCCAAAGAAAACTCTCCTCTGGAAAAAGTTATTTCCCAAACCGATAAATTACGTCTTAAAAACAGCCAATCGGTTTTCACTATAGACTACGCAGCAATAGATTTTACCCGGCCGGAAAAAATTCAATTTGCTTATTACCTGGATGGATTTGAAGACCACTGGAACTATGTGCAAAATGCCAGAAGCGCTACTTATACAAATCTGCCGGCAGGCAATTATACCTTTAAAGTAAAAGCCACAAACAGCGACGGCGTTTGGAAAGAGGAGCCCACTACTTTAAAAATAGAAGTCTTGCCGCCATGGTGGTTCACCAAAATCGCCATTGTATTTTATATAATAAGTTTTCTTACAATAGGTTATTTTATATACCGCTTTATTGACGCCCGGGTAAAAAATAAGCGTTTAATAGAACAGGAGCGGGCGAGACACCAGCAGGAAGAAGCCCTCAACAATAAAAAGATCCAGTTTTTCACCAATATATCTCATGAATTCCGTACTCCGTTAACCCTAATTATGAGTCCGCTAGAAGATATTATGGAAGAACGGAAGTTTCCTGCAAAACTAAAAGGTAAACTAAAGACCATCCATAAAAATACAGCAAGATTAAAAAGGTTAATTGATGAGTTGATGGATTTTAGAAAACTTCAGTTAGACACTATTCCTTTGAGTATAAAATCCTTTAGCATCCATGAACTTTTATCTGAAATCACCGGATATTTTAAAGAAGAAGCCGAGCAGCGGAATATCGCATTATCGCTGGAAATAGATAAAAATATCGATTTTGTATGGGCTGATAGAAACAAACTGGAGAAAATACTTTTCAATATTCTCTCCAACGCTTTTAAAAGCACCACCAATAATGGAATTATAACCCTGGCAGTAGCAAGGAAAGAAGAACATTATTTTAAAAATTCCATTTCAGGCTCTCCACAGGAAGCACTTGAAATTAGTATTGAAGATACCGGTAAGGGAATACATGCCGACGAGCTTTCGAAAATTTTTGACAGGTTTTACCAAATTAAAGAACGAAATGAGCAGTATTACGGCGGCACGGGAATTGGCCTGGAAGTGGTGCGCAGTTTTGTAGACCTTCATAAAGGGGATATAGAAGTGGAAAGTGAAATTGGCGTGGGGACAAAATTCAGGATTCTTCTTCCTCTGGATAAAAATCAATATGATTCTTTAGATATTGAAAATATACCGGCGGTTAAAGTTCCGCAGAAAATAGAAAGGCCACAGATTCCCGAATTGGAAGCTGGTGAGCATAATAAAAGAACTTTATTGGTGGTAGAAGACAACCTTGAATTAAGGCTATATATTACCCAGGAATTAAAAGATGATTATAAAATTGTAGTTGCTGAAAATGGACTGGAAGGCTTGGAACAGGCAAAGAAATATATGCCCGACGCTGTGATTACCGATGTTATTATGCCTGTTATGGACGGACATGAATTCTGCTTAAAGCTAAAGAAGGATTTAAAGACAAGCCATATTCCTGTGCTAATGCTTACAGCCAAAGCAATGGCAGATGATTGGGTGGAAGGCCTTGAAGCAGGGGCAGATGTTTACCTGAGCAAGCCCTTTGAAATGAAAATAATGCGTTCCCAGTTAAAACAACTTATTTTTAACAGGGAACTTCTTTTTTCTAAGTACGTGGAAGGGTTTAATAAAGCTGAAATAGAACCCAATGCCACTTCTATGGACCAGCAATTTATTTTGGAAATAATAAGGTACACTAAAAATAATATTAGAGAAACCAATTTGAATGTAGAGAAACTTTCAGATGAATTTAACCTTAGCAGAAGCCAGCTCTATAGAAAGATAAAGGCCTTAACCGGCCTTACAGCAAATGAGCTTATTAGAAAAATAAGACTTGAACGCGCTAAAGAACTACTTGAGGAAATGGAAAATCCGTCAATTAGCGAGGTAAGCTATAATGTAGGATTTTCTTCCCCCTCCTATTTCTCCAAATGCTTTAAAGCCCATTTTGGGGTGCTTCCTAAAGAAGTTAAAGATGAATAACCCTTTTCTGCAAAATCGTTTTAAAGCAGTAAATTCATTAGCAAACCATAGGTATCCTATCACTCACAATAATTTGGTTTATAAATTCTAAAAATCCCAATCCAGTTTAACCGCATAAAAAAACCGGGTATAAAAACCCGGCTTTTTATTTTTACTAAGTTGAAACTGACTAATTCCTACAAATCCTAGTATTCTAATTCACCTGTAAAATCTTCACTTACATCCCGGCCGGCAAGGCCATCGGCTACTCCTTTGTACGCATGTTTACGCTCATAATTGGCATCCCACAGGTTAGGAGATTCATCTGTTAACCAATATTCGTGTTCATCTGCGTTATCAGAAACATTCCAGATTGTTATTCCATATTGCTGGGCAGAAGGAATATATTCGTTATAAGAATCTATAATAAACTGGTACATATCTGCCTGTTCTGCCAGCTGGTCTGCTGTAGGCGAAGCCGTTCCCAGCCTAACATCAAGTTCAGAAATCTTAATTATTTTTCCTGTACCTGCCAGCTTTTGAAACATACTAGTGATATTTTCCCTACTGGTACTCAAAGAAACATGCATTTGGGTTCCAATACCATCAACAGTAGCGCCCTGGCTTTCTATATATTGAACATAATCAATTAATCCGTCAAGCTTGGCAGGACTGGACTCCAGGTTATAATCATTGATAAAAAGAATATCATCGGGATTGCCATACTGCCGTGCTAAATTGAATGCAGTTACCGCATAATCCTTTCCAAGGTATTTCACCCAATAGAAATCATCACTGGCTGCATCTGTAACATTACCATCACGCAGGGTACCACCTTCTCTCATAGGCTCATTTACCACGTCCCATGCAGACACTTCATCTTTATAATGAGTAACCATGCTGGAAATCCAATCTTCCATGGCAGCGCCAATGAGCTCAGCCTTTTCTTCCTCGGGCATTTCAATTATAACCGGGCCTGTTCCCGTGGCCACTTCGCCAGAAGTTAGCACAACATCATCGATATAAAATGTAGTTGCGGTTTGTCCAAAATCAAACACAAGGGCATTATTACCTGCCGTAGGTGTTACGGTCCTTGTGATTTGACTCCATGTTGTTCCTATTTCAATAGGTCCTGAATATTGAGCAGAACCACCTTGAATTTGAACCTGAATGGTAGCCGGTGTGTCCGCCTTGACATAAAAAGAATATGTATATTCAGTTCCTTCTTCCAAGGGTTCATCTAAAGTAAAAACCTGTTGTGCTTCGTATAACTGGGCTTCAACAGGATTTGTTAGCACCATTGCATAACCGCTATCTCCATAGCCTTCTCCCTCAGCAGAAACAGCTCTTGAAGATCCATTCCCCCAACCGTTCCAGCTATCGAGATTACCTCCTTCAAAATCTCCATTGGTAATAAGATTCACAGTTTCCGCCTCTGCGTCTAAATCTACCACACTAATATTATCCACATCAATATAGTAGGTTACATCCGGCACATATCCCAGGTCAAAAGCCATACTAAAGGTATCTCCTGAAAAATCATTAACAGTGAACTTTACCTGTTGCCATTGAGAAGTTGTCTCGAAAGCTTCTGTTTGACCTGCTCCATTACTGTACCAGTCTTTCCAGGGGTAATTATTTTCCAGTCCGCTAAATGAAATACGTCCTTTCCCAGGCTGATCTGATTTAATATAAAAGGAAACTTCATATTCGTGGCCATTTACCACAGGGATCTCGGGAGTTGCAAGTTGTAAATCATAAGCATTTGAGGAACCTGAGCCCGCTATTAGCTGAATTGCCTGAGAGTTTTCCCCCAAACCTGCATCCTCAACTATTGTAATACCTGCCCCGGGATTGTTCTTTGCCCAACCGGTAAAGCTTGCGTCCTGCAAGCCTGATAAATCCAGTGCATTGGCACCACTTGAACCTGGTATTACCGTTGGCGCAATTAAACTGTTTAGATAACTGGCATTTTGGTTAGCATGCCAAACAAGAGTGTGACCATAAACACTCAATCCGGCCGCATTGGTTTGTGCAATAAAATCGTCTATGGGATCAAAATTAATCTCTCCCTGTGCATTTACCATTGCGCCATGCTTCATCGCATAACCTACAGTAACCTCATCAAAGTTTTCATTTACGATATTCCTGTAAGTTTCGTCATTCATGTAAAGGTCCAGGATGATACCGGCACCAAGGGTATAATCTGAATAACTCTTTAAGGCATCATACCTTTCTATTTTTTCTTCAAGTTCCAATGGCAGCTCCGCCGTGGTTATCCTGTCTTGCTCATCCCTTTCTTCCCATTCCATGACTTCTTCCTGGCAGGATGTAAAGAGCATGGACGAAAGAACAGATATGAATATTAAATTTTTGTATTTCATTTTCTATTATTTTTTAAGTTTATTCAGGAAAGTCGGTTACCGTTGGAGTTTCTAAGGAAACTATCCTCCAGTTATCGGTATAGACCTGTACTGATGTTTCTGAAGAAGGAAATTCAACATCGCTACTGTATTCCGGAATATCACTCAGGTTAAAATCGGAATTTTCGAAGAAGATCCCGAAGTTCTTATAAGTAGCAGACTCCCGGTACTGCAGAACATCTTCAAAAGTATAATCTTCACCGTCATTAAATAAATAAAAATCTGTAAAAGGGATGGTTACTGTTTGCCAGCCTTCTGTTTCAAATGGTTCCACTTCTCCATCTACAATCCATGGCACATAATTATATACTCCACCGGTCCATTCGCCACCGTTGAAGTTGTTTATCAGCAAAATTTTAAGGTATCCGCTGCCTTCCCATGGTTCAGGCACATAAATATCAAATTGAAAAGCTACTTCATCCAGCGGGGTATCAGCCGGGATAAATGGTGTAAATTGTGAACGCCAGCTTTCGTTACCGGAAGTAAACACTTCTGCCACACGGTTTTTACCAGCACCAAAAGAAGCAATGGTATCATTACGAAGCGGCACATAATTTCCATGGGAAACATTGCCCATTCCAAGTGGCTCTGATTCCAACTGGCTCTGGCGGATGGTGTTGCCAAATTCCCCTAGCTCTCCCATCCCGTCAAAATTAAGGATAACACCTCTTTCCACGTTGAAAAAAGCAGGCGAATAAGCAGCCCCGTTTGCTGTTTCCACATAAAGCGATCCTCCGTCTTCAGAAACTCCTTCCGGAACAGTTACCGTGAAAAATTCACCCTCTTCTTCATCATAAGTGATGCCTTCAGTAACCTCCACATCACCTGGAAAAACCACTCTGCTTACCTCTATCAAACCTGTACCATATACCGTAATTTCTTCTCCAGGGTTAGGCAGGGTATTAGAAATCTTTGTAATACTTGGCGCCGAAGAGCGGATTTCAAAATCAATAATGGTTTCAGAATTGTCTTTTACCAAGCGAATAGTATTGCGCACATCTTCTTCAGCCTCTATTGTTGGAGTATCTGCAGAAACACGAATCAGCATGGAATTATCAGAAACATATACCGGGTTAAAGGATGTTTGGAACCCATTGATATAAGCTCTCCTCACTCCTGTAAAGCCAGAACCTTCAAGGCGCAAAAGCTGGCCCAGCCTGGCAAAATCCACCTCCCTGTCCGGAACATCAGAATTTACATCTTCCAGATATACAGCATCTATAGTAATCTCGCCTCCGGAAGCCCCATCATCATCATTGGAACAAGAGGTAAATAGCAAGGCCATTAATATTATCCCCAGAAAGGAGAAACAAATCCTGTTACTTTTATTTAAAATTTTTTGCTTCATCTTATTTTTAAATTTTGTTCGTTATCAACTTTTACTGGAATAATTCATCCGTCAGTCGTTCTTCTGTAAACTCATATGGCACAGGTTCTTCCCTTAGCAATGGATTTTGAACCACTTCAGATTCAGGATAAGGCAGAATAAAAATACTGCCGTCTGCATCGCCAACCGCACGTGTGGTAACATCGCGTGTGTCATCAACAGAAACCGTATTGGTTTCAGCATCGTATGTAAAAGGAGTTATTACAGCTCTTTCCTGGTTATCTATATACTGTATTACTTCCTGCTGTTCGTAATATGCGCGTCTCACCAGGTCATACCAAAACTGACCTTCCATAGCAAGCTCTACCCTTCTCTCATGAAAAATATCGTCAAAAGTAAGACTCGTCTTTGGTTCCAGGCCAGCCCTTTCACGCAAAGCGTTTACATACATTAAAGCTGTGGCATCACTCGTGGAAGCATTATTGCCCAAAACCGCTTCAGCATAATTTAAATATACTTCACCCAGGCGAAGCATATAGGTATTTAAGCCGGAATTCATCCTTGAAATATCCGGATTATCTTTATTAGAACCCACCACACCTTTCTTCACATTTACATAAGTATTTTCATGCTCAACAAGATAACCTCCATTAGCCTGGCTTATTTCAGGATAGAAATCACCGTCTGCCATCCAGGTAGCTTTACGTCTTACATCGTTTTGTTCATATTCCTGGAGAACGTCATAAGATGCTCTTGTGTAATATCCCCATGCCGCATCATCTCCTGTTATTTCTGAACCAAGCGCAAAATAAGCCTGGTGTGGATTAGTAACACCATATTCTCCGTTTGGCACCCATTGCAGGGCGAACATAGATTCTGAATTGTTATTACTTTCCACCATGAACAAATCGGCATAATCGTCCATTAAGGAATAGGGGCCTTCAGTAATAGCTTTTTCTGCGGCCATTTTAGCCAAATTCAGAAGCCCTGCATCTCTTGTACCGCTATTGGGATTGTCGCTAACTCCGGAGTAGGATAGATAAACTCTGGACAACATGCCGTAAGCACTATATTTTGTCACACGACCTGCCTGGCCTGCCTGCTCTGGTAAATACATGGCGGCATACTCCAGGTCGCGGATGGCAAATTCAAAAACATCATTCCTGGGGCTTTTATTAATAATAGGATTATTAATAATTTCAGCCTGGCTTGTTGTGATAATAGCATCTCCCCACAATGAGGCGATATACCAGTATGCGGTACCACGCATAAAACGGGCTTCAGCTATATACTGGGTTTTTAATTCTTCAGCTACACTGCTTCCTCTAATAGCTTCAATAGTATTGTTGGACTGCTGAATAACAATGTAAAATGATCTCCATGCTTCTACCAGCGGGCCTGTTAAACCTGTTTCTGTTAAATCGCTGAAAGGATAAACATAGTCAGAAAACGGTGCATATAAGTTGTAAGAACGGCCATCCCCTAGCCCAAAATAGAATTTGTCATTAAACGAGAACCATACCCTGTTGTAAAGAGGTGCCGTTGCCGCCCTGAAATCTGCTTCAGAATTGAAAAAATTTTCTTTAACGATCACATCGTTTGGCGCTACTTCAAGATCATCGCTACAGCTGTAAGAACTAACGAATATCGTTGCTAATAGAAGCTTTAAAAATAATTTATTTGTACTCATAATAATCTTTTTTTAAAAATTGACATTTAAGCCTACAATTATAATACGAGGCGAAGGATAACGACCATTGTCTATTCCCGTTAAAAGCGCATCCTGGTTGATTGATCCCACTTCAGGATCAAATCCTGAATATTCAGTAAACGTATATACATTCTGCATGTTGGTGTATAACTTCAGGTTAAGAAGCCCCAATCGCTCTACCCAGTCGCGTGGGAAATTATATCCGAAGGAAATGTTCTGGATTCGCAGATAAGAGCCATCTTCCAGGAACCTGTCGCTATACCTAAAGTTGGATGTTGATGCTGCTGATGAGGCAGCAATACGTGGCATATGAGGATCTCCACCTACAATTTGCACATTTCGATAATCATTCGGGCCTTCAGGATCTATTAGCCCCAGCTCGGCATAACCAAGGGCCGTGCTCAACAAATTAGTGTTTTCACGAGGATTTTCCAGAAAACGCCTCTGGTAGTTTACCACTTCGTTTCCATAAGATCCCGAAAGCTGCACATTTAAATCGAAACCTTTATAACTAAAGGTATTGCCAATCCCGTAAGTAAAATCGGGTAAAGGGTTTCCTATATAATCCCTGTCCTGATCATTAATAACCCCGTCTTCATTGATATCCTTAAAAATATAATCTCCAATCCATACTCCATTTTCTCCAATTTCCAAACCTTCCGGTAAAGCGGTAGGCACTACTTCTCCATCCTCATTTCTATAGTAGAAATCTGTAGCATCTTCAAAACGTCCAATTACTTTATAACCATAAAACTGGCCTATAGGTTTGCCCACAGCTGTTCTGGTAACAATAGTCACATCTGAGCCCTGTTGTAAGGTCCTGTTTATAATTCCATTTTCTGTGGCCAGGTCCAGCACTTTATTCCTGTTAAGGGTGAAAACCAGGTTTGTTCTCCAGGAGAAATCTCCCTTATCAACATTAACCGTATTAAGAGTTAGTTCAAGACCTTTATTTTCAAGAGAACCGATGTTTACATAAGGAGCAGAAGCAGCACCTATACCTGTAGTCCCCGAGTAGTCGGGATATGGAGCCAGCAACAATAAGTCTTCCGTTTTTTTATAGTAAGCATCAGCAATAAATTCAATTCGGTTGTTAAACATATTAAGGTCTAAGCCTATATTGCTGGAATAGGTGGTCTCCCACTGCAAGTCTGGATTTGCCGTATTTGAAGCTAACAAACCTGTACCAAAAGGTGTTGCCGAACCAGAGTAAACAGAGAAATAAGCGTTGTTGGGCACGAACTGGTTTCCAACAGCCCCATAACCAAGACGAAGCTTAAGGTTATTGATAACCTCGCTATTTTTCAGGAAGTCTTCGTTGGAAACCCTCCAGGCAAATGCTGCAGACGGGAACCATCCCCAGCGATTTTCACTTGAAAATTTTGAAGAACCATCGTACCGTAAAGTTGCCGTAAGCAAATATTTATCCTGAAAGGAGTAAAAGGCCCGTGAAAAAAGTGAACTTAAGGCCGTTCTATTGCTGCCACTGGAATTTCGTGCAGTTAAATCATCACCTAAACCTAGATCTGTAGCCCCATTGGTTAAATAGCCCGACTTATAGCCGTACAGGCTTTCATAAAGCGTTTCCTGGTATTCCTGGCCCAACATAGCATTTATGCTATGCTCACCAAATGTGCGTTCGTAAGTAAGAACATTTCTAAAGTTATAATATTTGTTGTAGGATTTTGTCCTGCTACCTTCCCTAACATTATTTACGATGGCCCCAAACTCGTAAGAAGGATTAAAGGTATAGTTGTTTGATACGCCGTAGTCTATAGAATATTCGGACCTCAACTTTAAGCCTTCAAGGAATTCTATTTCAGCATAAGCATTGGCCCTAATCCCCGCACTTTCATTGTCGTTATCACGTATGCTAGCCAAACCTACCGGGTTGGTTTGTGTAAATTCGTCTGTAACTGGGCCATCAAAAGTACCTTCAGAATTTCGCACGGCCACATTTGGCGTTTGTCTTAATGCGGTTAAAATCAAAGACTGATCAGAAAATGTGGTGGTTTGCTTTATATTATTGAAGGCGAAATTTATACCTGCCTTTAAATAATCTTTTAACTGCGAATCAAAAACCCCTCGTAGGTTAAGGCGGCTAAAGGAAGAACCCAGCGCGATTCCCTCCTGGTCTAAATACCCACCGCTCATGGAGTAGGTAGTTTTATCGTTACCTCCCGAAATTGAAAGATTATGGCTTTGCATCATAGCCCGGGTAAACATCTCGTCCTGCCAGTTTGTTCCCTCACCCAGGAGGTCTGTGCGAATAAACTCCGGATCCTGCTGAACAATATCCAGATCGGCACGGGTATTTTTAAGAATGGCGTACTCCTGAAGGTTCAACAGGTCTAATTGCTTTGGTATTTCCTGGTATCCCACATAGCTGTTAAGGTTTATTGTGGCTTCCCCGTTTTTACCGCGCTTGGTGGTAATAAGGATAACCCCGTTAGATGCCCTGGAGCCGTAAATAGCAGTAGCTGAAGCACCCTTTAGGATGTCTACGGAAACAATATCAGATGGGTTAACAGATGCAAAAGCATTCTGCCCTCCCTGGCCCGTCTGGCTTTCCACAATAACCCCGTCTATAACGAAAATTGGCTCGTTAGATCCAGTAATGGAACTAATCCCCCTTATACGGATAGAAGAGCTGGCGCCAGGCGCACCACTGTTTTGCTGTATCTGCACCCCTGCGGCACGTCCCTGCAGTACCTGGTCCAGGGTGGTAGGTATGGATTCTTCGATTGCATCTTCTGCAACAGAAACCACCGCCCCGGTAAGGTCTTTCCGTTTCATGGTACCGTAACCTACTACAACCACCTCGTCCAGTGATGAAACATCTGTTTCTAATGTGGTATTAATCTGGCTTTGGCCATTCACTGGTACTTCCTTAGTCTGAAAACCCACAAAGCTGAAAACAAGTACTCCATCAGCAGGAACATTATTAATGGTATAGTTTCCATCAAAATCGGTAACCACTCCGTTAGAAGTTCCTTTTAACATAACTGTTACTCCAGGTACAGGACCATTTTCATCTGTCACGGTGCCCGTAACTGTACTTTGTGCGAATGCGGTGAAACTAATGAGGCTCATAAGAACAAAACAGAAAAGGCTTCGAATCTTAGGGCTTAATTCATTAAGTAAATGATTTGTCATTGTCGAATTAATTTGATAGCGAGTTAAAATATTTTTTAATAATTGAATCAGGATTTTGTTTGCATGATCTGCTAAATTGATAAAGCGAATAATGTAATTTATGTCACGAAATCGATTGATTAATAAAATATAGTTAAGGAATCTTAAATGTTACTAAACAAATATATCAGCCTAACCTCAATTGGAATACCACATATGTTGCAACTCTACATAAATTTTGAAGCATTCCCTTTATAACAGGGCCTTTCAGGCTCATTTTGCGGGAAATCTGCTCCGGAAGTTTCACGGGAAATTAATTTGTAACTTTTACGTAAAATTTCAGCTTCAAAACCTGAAATATCTTATGATAAATACCCAAAATTTGGGGTCTGATATCCTGGAATTTCCCTCATTTCAATTAAAGTAGCACCTATATGTAGTGTTGAGCGAAATTTTATTGGCCTACGGGAATTAGAACAACAAAACCCAGCCCAGACATAAGATATCTTGAGATGGTATAAAGACTAACTGTAACATCCAAAAAATATATTTTTTCCAAGTAATTGTATAAAGAGGCTGCTAAATGCAGCCTCTTTTCCTTTATACTTTATAACTGCAGATAAAAAGCAGATTACTAATTAATAAGAATTAGCAATGATTTGCTCATAGAGTTCCTGCTGACCGCTTATTTGTTTTGGTTCACCATTTTCACGGGCAATTTTGCTAAGGTCTTCAAGAGAAAGTTCCCCGCTCTCATATTTGGCGCCATTGCCACTATCAAAAGAAGCGTATCTTTCCTTACGCAGCTTTCTGTAATCCGAATTTTCCAGGATTTCACTTGCACAAATTAATCCACGGGCAAAAACATCCATTCCGGCAACATGCGCAATAAATTTATCTTTCAGGTCGGTCGAATTACGTCGTACTTTCGCATCGAAATTAATTCCACCACCCTGGATTCCTCCTCCTTCAAGAATTACCAGCATCGCCTGGGTGATCTCATAGAGATTGATAGGGAATTGATCGGTATCCCAGCCGTTTTGGTAATCACCGCGGTTGGCATCTATACTTCCTAACATCCCCGCATCTACAGCCACCTGTAACTCATGCTGAAATGTATGACCCGCCAAAGTTGCGTGGTTTACTTCCAGGTTCAGTTTAAAATCATCCTGAAGCTCGTATTTGTTGATAAATGCCAAAGAAGTAGCAGCATCGTAATCGTACTGATGTTTCGTTGGCTCCATAGGCTTAGGCTCTATAAAGAAGGTACCTTTAAAGCCCTGTTTACGTGCATAATCTTTACAGGTATGCAGGAATTTTGCTAAATGATCCTGCTCTCTTTTCATATCGGTATTCAGCAAACTCATATAGCCTTCTCTACCACCCCAGAATACATAATTTTCACCATTTAGCGCAATGGTTGCATCCAAAGCAATTTTTGCCTGCCCTCCGGCATAAGCGAGCACATCGAAATTTGGATTGGTGGCTGCACCATTCATGAAACGTGGATTACTGAACAAATTGGAAGTTCCCCAAAGAAGTTTAATTCCTGTCTCCTGTTGCTTTTGCTTAGCGTACTCCACCATAGTTTGTACACGCTTTTCAAATTCAGCAAGAGTTGGCGCTTCGTCCACCACATCCACATCATGAAAACAATAATATGGCATTCCCAGCTTTGTCATAAATTCAAAAGCGGCATCCATTTTATCCTTTGCACGGGTAATGGGATCGTCACTTTTGTCCCATTCAAAGGTTTCTGTTCCAGGGCCAAAAGGATCGGCTCCGGTATTGTTAAAGGTGTGCCAGTATGCCGTGGCAAAGCGCAAATGCTCTTTAAGGCTCTTGCCGGCCACCATTCTGTTCTCATCGTACCATTTGAATGCTAAAGGATTATCACTCTCCCGGCCTTCAAATTTGATCTCATTAACGTCTTTAAAAAATTTACTTTCCATAATCTACTCTTCTATTTTAATATGCTGTTTCCAATTTTCGTATATGTCCTGGTATTGAGCCGATAATTCTTTTTGAGGCTCCAGGCTCTCCAGGATTTCAAGATTCCCAAAAGCTTCATCCAGGTTTTTATAATAACCATAACCATAAGCTGCTCCACGGGCTGCCCCTTCTGCTCCCGATGTTTCATAAAGCTGAACGCTGGCCTGCGTGGTATTGCAGAAAATTTCCCTAAAAACGGGACTCAGGAAGAGATTTCCTTTCCCTGCACGTACCACATCGCCCGAGGTGCCTAAGGATTTCATTACATCAAAACCGTAATTCATGGCAAAAACAATTCCTTCACATGCAGAGCGGATCAAATGTGCGGGTTTATGAATATTAAAGTTCAGGTTCTCTATTCCCGAATTCACTCCTTTGTTGTTAAAAATCCGTTCCGCACCGTTTCCAAAAGGATAAAATTTTAAATCTTCACTTCCGGGGGCCACTTTAGCGGCTTCTTCATTTAAAACATCATAAGAAAGGAGTTCCTTTCGGCCCAGGGAAATAGTTTTCCTGAGCCATTGGTATAAAATTCCGGATCCATTAATAATTCCCAGAATTCCGTTACGTTTCTGATCCTCATTATTATTTACATGCAAAAAGGTATTTATACGGCTTTGCTCGTCATAAATATCCTTATCGGTCACCGCGTAAATCACTGCCGAAGTGCCAGCCGTGGTGGCTATTTCCCCCGGATTTAGAACATTAAGGGATAAAGCGTTGTTTGGCTGATCTCCTGCCCTGTAGGCAATGAAAGCTTCGGGATTTAGGCCTAATTCTGAAGCAACCTCAGCATTCACCTTTGCCTGCTTTGCAAAACTGGGCACTATTTCGGGAATTAAATCTTCAGAAAGTTCCATCTTTTCTAAAACTTCCGTAGCCAGTTTTCCATTTGGAAAATCCCATAAGGCAGCTTCAGATAAACCTGAAGCAGTAGTTTGCGCAATACCCGAAAGTTTCGCGGCAATAAAATCTCCCGGCAACATCATGTATTTTGCCTTCTTATAGATCTCCGGCTCGTTTTCTTTTACCCATTTTAATTTGGAAGCCGTAAAATTGCCCGGGCTTCCAAGGATCTGTTTTTGACTATTTTCCCGGCCAATTGCTTTGTAAGCTTCGTTTCCTATTGCTACCGCACGACTATCACACCAAATTATAGAAGGCCTTAAAGGCTTGAGATTTTCATCGGTAAGCACCAGCCCGTGCATTTGGTAAGCGATGCCAATTGCCTGTATTTTCTTAAGATCTACCTGGTGCTTGTTCTTTATTTTGCCCAGGCCATTTTTTACATAGTCCCACCATAATTCAGGGTCCTGCTCTGCCCAGCCGAATTTGGGGGCAATCATTTCCATTTCGGCTTCGGGAACGGTCACTGCACAAATTTCTTTTCCCTTTTCAGCATCTAAAACCGAAAGTTTTATGGAAGAGCTTCCTAAATCTATTCCTAAGAAGTACATAATTTATTTTTTTTCAATTCTTATAATTTATCTTTTGGCCCCCATAAAAGTTCCATTTCTTCAAGGGTCTTTCCTTTAGTTTCAGGTACAAATTTCCAGATGAAAAGTCCGGAGAGCACCGCCATAATTCCGTAGATCCAGTAAGAGAATCCATGGTTAAATGTTTCCACCAAAGCTTCATTATTGTTCATCATAGGGAAGGTCCAGGATACCAAAAGGTTTGCAAGCCATTGTACTGCCACGGCCACAGCCATAACGCCCTTTATCTTATTCGGAAAAATTTCAGAAAGCAATACCCAGGTTACAGGGCCCCAGGACATAGCGAATGCAGCAATATAGAGCAGCATCCAAAGCAAGGCGAAGATTCCTTCAGACTGAAGGTAAAGCACTACACCAAGCCCGATCATACTCACAGCCATCACCGCGCTTCCTATGAGCATTAATTTTTTTCTTCCGAAGTTATCCACGGTAAAAATAGCGAGGACGGTAAAAAGCATATTTATAGCCCCCACTATAATGGTCTGGAGCATGGAAGCATCGGTCTCCATTCCCATTCCTTTAAAAATTTCAGGAGCATAATAAAGCACCACGTTAATCCCCACAAATTGCTGGAAAACCGAAAGCAGAATACCTATTACTATTATTCCCCACCCAAAGGTGAGCCAATGGGCCCGCGTCTTACTGAAGGACGCTTTTATTTCCTGGAGGATTTGCGAGGCTTTTTCAGGACCGTTTAGTTTGGTCAACACCTTCACCGCATCTTCTTCATTCCCTTTCATCGTCTGAAAACGTGGAGTTTTGGGCACCACCAGTAAAAACAGAAAGAACAGTACCGCTGGGATACCTTCAGATAAAAACATATAACGCCAGCCTGTTAGGTTAATCCAGTCTTCCGTCTGGCCGCTCACTATAAAATAATTCACGAAATAAACCACCAGCATCCCTGTAACGATTGCGAACTGGTTAAAGGAAACCAATTTTCCCCGGATATTGGCAGGTGCCATTTCAGCAATATAAAGCGGTGCCAGCATACTCGCCAGGCCAACGCCTATTCCACCAATTATCCGGTAAATTATAAAGGAAGTTAAAGTATTGGCCTGGAAGATATTCATCGGTTCCGGATAGGCAGAACCACAGGCAGAAATCAGGAACAAAATGGCCGCCAGAATAAGGCCATTTCTACGGCCAATAGAGTTTGCCGCCTTGTCCCCCATAGATGCGCCAATTATACAGCCAACCAAAGCACTGCTAATCATAAACCCAAGAATAGAGTTTTGTAAATTCTCGGTCATTACATCTGGCAGGGATAAAAACTGGAAATAATAAATAGCGCCTCCTAAAATTAGAATCCCGGCAATAATCGCATAGGCTTTGGTTCTTTTAAAAAATTTAAGAATAAATGAAGCAAATAGAATCCCTACAGCAAGTATACATAAGCTGATAATGACTTTAAACTGAAAAATAGTACTCGCCGAGAGAACTGCATCATCCTGAAGGGAGGTAATAAAATAATTTTCAAGTGCGCCAACCGCTCCGGAAATAACTGCGGTATCATAACCAAATAGCAAGCCTCCCAGACTCGCAACTATTGTTATGAGGTAAACACTTTTTTGACTAATTTTTGCTGTCGCCATCGTTTGCGGAAATTATGTGTAAGTTTATACCTTATGGTTTGTATGACCACAAGTTTAGATAATATTTTTTAGTTTAGCAATTTATTAAACCTTTTTATTAATATTTACTAAAATTGCCAGTTCATTCTCTTTTATATTTTAAAAATATTAGGATAGCAGAAATGAGCCTCTGAAAAGACTTATACAAGAACCCATGAAAAAAACATTAATTAACCATGAGTCGGGCGAATTGATAGAAGCCCGTGTGATGAGTTCCATCACCATAGATTGCGTAATTTTTGGCTTTGAAGCAGGTAGCCTGGAAATTTTGCTGGTAAAGCACGGCCAGGGCATCAGGAAAGGGGAATGGGGACTGCCCGGGGGCTGGATAAAAGAACAGGAGGGCCTGGATGAGGCCGCACATCGGCTGCTAAGGGAGCTTACCGGACTGGACAATATTTACCTGGAACAGCTCAAGGCTTTTGGGGAACCAGACCGGTTTCCCGTAGGAAGGGTAATTACCATTGGCTATAATGCCCTTATAAAAAGAGAAGATTATAACGTTAAAGCGGGGTTTACCGCATCTGAAGCGAAATGGTACAAAATCAATGAAATCCCTGATCTCATTTATGATCATAATGAAATCCTGGAGTACAGCCTGAAAAGATTAAGACGTAGGGTAAGAAAAGCACCAATCGGATTTAATTTGCTTCCTGAAAAATTTACTTTACTTCAACTCATGCAGCTTTATGAAGAAATATTGGGCGTGGAAATGGATAAACCCAACTTCCGCAGGAAAATTTTGCGAATGAAACTCCTGGTGGATCTAAACGAAAAACAAAAAGATGTATCCCACCGGGCGGCCAAACTTTACCGTTTTGATGATAACATTTATAAAAGACTTACCGAAAAAGGATTTAGCTTCGAATTTTGAGTGAGAATTTCTCCAATTAATGTTATTTTTACAATTATTACAGTCCCCCTTATTGTTGCATTGAATTTCTAGGTTACAACGCAATTGTTGCCGTTTCGAATCTACCTATTTTAAAGGCTTATGAATAAAATGAATTCATTATATTTGAAATTCTGCGCAACAACCAGCAAGGTCTTTGAAACCAGCAAGCGTCAATATCTTTTGTAATGAAGAAGAAAAAAAAGGAAGTAACTATTTATGACCTGGCCAGGGAGTTAAAATATTCACCTTCCACCATCTCCAGAGCTCTAAACAATCATAAGAGCATCAGCCAGAAAGCGACCAGGGAAATTCAAAAAGCTGCAAATAATATGGGGTACCGCCCAAATTCTATCGCAGCCAGCCTTCGGAATAATAAAAGTAAGACCATAGGCATAATGATAGCCAGGATTAACAGGCCCTTTATCGCTTCCTTAATTAGTGGCGTGGAAGAAGCTGCCCGAAAAGCCGGCCACAATGTACTTATTAGCCAATCCAATGACCGGTATGAGAATGAAATAAACAATGCCAAGGCACTTTATGACAGCCGAATTTGTGGTTTAATTGTTTCCCTGGGCATGGAAACAAAAGATACCCGCCATTTTCAACAATTTGCAGACCAGAATATCCCTATTGTTTTTGTAGACCGTGTCCCGGATTCATTTAATTCCTACAGGGTCATTATTGATAACTATGCGGCAGGATATCGTGCCACCAAACATCTTATAGACCAGGGTTGCAGGAGGATCGCCCATTTTGCCGGGGCGCAGCACCTTAATGTGTATAATCTTCGGAAAAAAGGTTATCTGGATGCCCTAAGGGAAAGTAAGCTGGAAATTGACGAAGATTTAATTGTGGACTTCAATACCATGAGTTCTGAAGAAGGAGAAGAAGCTACAAACCGGCTGTTAGATATGGCCAACCCACCTGATGGCTTGTTTTCCTCCAATGACACTGCCGCCGTAAGCGCCATCCTGACTGCCAAGAAAAAAGGAGTAAAAGTGCCGGATGAATTCGCCGTTATTGGTTTTAATGACGATCCCATAGCTTCCATTGTCGAACCGGCATTATCTACCGTTTCACATCCCGCCATGAAAATGGGAGAAATTTCCACCCAGCGCATCCTGGACCATTCATCAGAAAACCTCGATACCAATATTTCAGAAATTACGATGCTGGACACAGAAATTATCGTTAGAAATTCCAGTCTTAAGAAAACAGTGCAAAGCAGCCTTCTGCACACTTCATAGTCCCTGCAGGATTCAGCTATACCTGGTCTCTCACCAGGCAATTAGCACCCTCATTACCACCTGTTAGATAAGATCTAATTCAGCGTAAAAGTGGCTTCTTCAACTTCAGTCATCCCCAACTCAACATTTCTTTGGTGGGGAGTAGAACCGCCCAGATAGACTTTAAAATCTCCTTTTTCCAATACACGCTCTCCTTCCAGGTTAACCAGTTCCATCATCTCCGGAGTAATTTCAAAACTGATTTCTTCGGAAGCACCCGGCTCCAGTTTCACCCTTTTCACCCCGAATAACTGGTATTTTGGAGCATCTACTGAAGTTTCCACATCTGACACATAAAGCTGTACCACTTCTTCGGCTCCTTTCTCGCCGGTGTTGGTAACTTTAACTGAAGCCTGAAGGGAATTGCCTTTTTTCACCTTATTCTTTGACAGGTTGATACCAGAATAGTCAAAACTGGTATAGCTAAGCCCGTAGCCAAACGGGTACATTGGCGCCTCATCCATGTATTTATAAGTCCGGCCATTCATACTATAATCTTCATAAGGAGGAAGGTCATCAAGAGATTTTGGAAAAGTGATCGGTAATCTTCCCGAAGGAGAAACTTTGCCAAAAATCACATCGGCAACCGCGTTACCTCCTTCTTCGCCGGGATACCATACGAGCAACACCGCATCTGCCAATTCATGCACTTTTTCAAGATTCATTGGGCTACCGCCGGTAATTACCGCAATAACAGGATTATCGCCTGCGGCATCGCTTAATTTTTGTAAATAATCGATCTGGTTCTGCGGAATATTATAATCCAGGCGGTCACCGAAAGTTTCAGAAGCTATAGACTCGCCTTCTTCGCCTTCCAATACTCCTGAAATTCCCAAAACGGCAATAGTAGCGTCACTGTTCCCAGCGTTTGGAGAAGCCCAATCCTGTGGGTTTGCGTTGGGACGATCAAACAAGGTCCCCTGCCTGTACTGCATCTGGCTTTGTGGCTCGATAGCTCCTGCAAGTCCTTCAAGAATGGTAACTAAATCAGGGTTTATTCCATGGTAATTCCCCAGCAACACTTCTACACTTGTAGCATTAGGCCCGGTAACAAAATATTTGGAAAGATTATTCTTTAATGGAAGCGCCCCATTATTCTTCAACATTACAATTGACTTCTGCGCGGTTTTCCTGGCCAGCTGCCGGTGTTCTTCGGTATTTAAATCTTCCACAGAAAGTTTAGAATACGGGTTATCTTCAGCCGGATCAAAAAGGCCCAGCTTGAACTTGGTCTTTAGCAAAGTTGCCAGCTGTTCATCAATTTCCTCCTCGGTCACCAATCCCTGCTCTACTGCGGCGGGAAGATGCGGATAAACACTTCCGCAGTTAAGGTTCACACCACTTTTAATAGCAAGTGCGGCAGCCTCTTCAGTAGTTTCCACTACATTATGCCCTTCATAAAAATCAACTAAAGCCCAGCAATCACTCACAATATGCCCGTCAAAATTCCATTTATCACGCAAAACATCCTGGAGCAGATATTTATTGGCACAACAAGGTTCGCCGTTGGTGCTGTTGTAGGCGCACATGATGGTTTCCACATCTGCATCCACAAGGGCCTTAAAGGCGGGCAGGTAAGTTTCCCATAAATCTTTTTGGGAGGCTTCAGCATTAAATTCGTGCCTTAGTTTTTCGGGGCCGCTGTGTACTGCAAAATGTTTTGCAGCCGCAGCCGTCTTCAAGTATTTTGGATTATCTCCCTGAAGGCCGTTTACAAAAGCAGTGCCCAGGATAGAAGTGAGATAAGGATCTTCTCCATAGGTTTCCTGCCCCCTTCCCCAACGCGGGTCCCTGAAAATATTGATATTCGGCGTCCAGAAAGTAAGGCCGCTATACTGGCGGCGATAGCCATTTTCAACTGCCGTATTATGTGTAGCCCTGGCTTCGTCTGAAATTGCAGAGGCCACTTCCTTTATAAGTTCTTCATCAAAAGTCGCCCCCATCCCTATGGCCTGTGGAAAGACCGTGGCAACGCCAGACCTTCCAATCCCGTGCAAAGCTTCGTTCCACCAGTTATATTCCGGGATACCCAATCTTTCTACCGCCGGGCTGTTATGCACCATTTGCATTGCCTTCTCTTCCAGGGTCAATCGATTGATTAAATCCTGAACTCTTTCATCTACAGGCAAAGCGGGATTCCTGAAAGGATAAGCCCCGGAATTACCGGAATTTTGCGCATTGGCCTGAGCAAAAAAAACAATGCCCATAATAATGAGCAGGACTTTAGTAATTACTATTCTCATGGCTTCTATAGTATTGAAAATTATGATTTTTTGAAAATAAAGGGATGAATATCGCAATAGCTTAACAAATAACGCATAAATTTAAATTAAACGCAACCGATTGCGTAAAAAATTTTGTTTACATGCTTTTTTTACCTAATTTTCGCCATACATGTGCAAATTGCCATGAGCATCTTTTTTATTGACTCCTGTTTTATGAAACTTAAAAAGCTAATTTTAAGCACCTTAACTCTCTTTTTAGCCATCAACTCTTTTTCCCAAAAGGGTTATGACCTATGGCTGCAATACAACAAAATTACAGATGCCCAACTTCAGAAAAATTATCTTAATAAGATTCAGGGAATTAAAATTTTAGGAAACTCTCCAACCCTTAATGTTTCTGCGGAAGAAATGCAGACCGCCTGGAAATCCTTCTTCGGAAAAGAACTTCCGGAGAAAAATTCAGGTGAAAATATACTGGTGCTGGGAAAAATGGATCAACTTCCGCAGCAGCTTCAAAAAAATTTAAAATCAGATTTCGAAAATATCAATTCTGAAGGTTACATTATTAAAGAAGTAAAATTTGAAGGCAATAATACAATTCTTATAACCGGGAAATCCCACATAGGTGTACTTTACGGCAGTTTTCGACTGCTTCGGGAAATGCAGCTGCACAATAAACTGTCCAATCTTGATATCTACGATAGCTCTAAAATCCAGAAAAGGGTGCTTAATCACTGGGATAACCTGGACCGCACGGTGGAAAGAGGTTATGCCGGCTTTTCCATCTGGGACTGGCATCTTCTGCCAGATCTTATCAAGCCTGAGTATACAAATTATGCCCGCGCTAACGCCTCTATTGGGATTAACGGGACCGTGCTCACCAATGTAAATGCCAATTCCCTTGTTTTAACTGAAGAATATATTAAAAAAGTAAAAGCGCTTGCTGAAGTTTTCAGACCCTACGGGATCCAGGTTTACCTTACCGCAAGATTTTCTTCTCCCATAGAAAACGGTGGCCTGGAAACTGCCGATCCTTTAAATGAAGAAGTAAGGCAATGGTGGAAAGACAAAGCCGACCAGATTTATGCTGAAATTCCCGATTTTGGTGGATTTTTGGTTAAAGCGAATTCTGAAGGGCAGCCGGGGCCAAATAACTATGGCCGCTCACATGTGGATGGCGCTAATATGCTCGCCGAAGCCGTGGCTCCTCATGGCGGAATAATTATGTGGCGCGCCTTTGTATATTCTGAGCATGACCCTGAAGACCGTGCAAAACAGGCTTATTCAGAATTTGTTCCTTTTGACGGAGAGTTTGCAGATAATGTTTTGCTACAGGTAAAAAACGGAGCTATAGATTTTCAGCCGCGGGAGCCTTTCCACCCGCTGTTCGGTGCAATGCCCAACACTCCTTTAATGATGGAATTTCAAATTACCCAAGAATACCTTGGCTTTGCCACGCATTTGGTCTTTCTTCCGAAGTTATTCGAAGAAACCCTGGAAGAAGACACCTATGTAAACGGTGAAAATTCTACGGTTGCCAAAGTTATTGATGGCACACTTTCCAATAAAAAGCTTACCGGAATGGCAGGAGTCGCAAATATTGGAAATGAAAGGAACTGGACGGGACATCCCTTTGGGCAGGCCAACTGGTATGGCTTTGGGCGCCTGGCGTGGGATCCTTATATGGATTCCGGGGATATTGCTGAAGAATGGCTTAAAATGACCTTTACCAATAATGAGGAATTTGTTGAACCCATGAAAGAAATGATGCTGGAATCCCGGGAAACCGTTGTTAAATATATGACGCCGCTTGGCCTTCATCACATTATGCGTACCGGCCACCATTATGGCCCCGGGCCGTGGGTAAGTAATCTTTCCCGCCCGGAATGGAATCCTGTGTATTACCATAAGGCAGATTCGGCAGGAGTTGGATTTGACCGCACCAGCTCCGGTAGCAATGCCCTGGAGCAATATGCCGATCCTATCGCTGAGAAATACAGTTCTCCTGAAACCACTCCTGAAAAGTACCTGCTTTGGTTCCATCATCTCCCATGGGATTATGAAATGAAAAACGGCAAAACCCTCTGGTACAATATGGCCTCCAAATATCAGGAAGGCGTGGAAGAAGTTGAAGATATGACTGAAACCTGGAATAATATGGAGCAGTACGTAGATGAGGAAAGATTTGAAAAAGTATCTATGTTATTGCAAATTCAGCTAAAGGAAGCTAAATGGTGGAGAGATGCCTGTCTTCTTTATTTTCAGCAGTTCTCTAACATGGAAATGCCGGAATTTATACCAGAACCCGCACATACCTTAGAATATTATAAAAATTTAAAAACACCTTATGCCCCGGGAATTTAATCTCCCGCGAACAAAACTATAACCTGAAAAAGGAGAAAAACGGCTTCTAAAGCGGGAAAATCTCCCAAACCCTATTTAAATGAAAGAAAATCTAACCGCAATTGTTACCGGCGCTAATGCCGGATTAGGATATGCCACCGCTAAAAAATTATGCGACAACGGCGTTACTACTTATGTAAATGGCAGAAACGAAGAAAAAACCAAAAAGGCCTGTGAAGAACTTGGCCCCAATGCCAAACCTTTTATCCTGGACCTCAACAACCTGAAAGATATTCCCGCCGCAGTGGCAAAGATTGCTGAAGAAGCTGGCAGCATAGATATCCTGGTAAATAATGCCGGGATCAATATGAAAAAGGAATTTCTGGAAGTGACCGACGAGGAATTCCAGTCTATTCTGCATACCAATATTACCAGCGTTTTTGTAATGAGCCGCGAAGTTTCAAAATATATGAAACAGAAGAATTCGGGAAGCATTATTAACATTAGTTCTATGGCCGCCCAATATGGTATCCCGAAGGTAATAGCCTATTCCGCCAGCAAAACCGCTATTGAAGGAATGACCCGCGCCATGGCTGTTGATCTTGCCGAATTTGGAATAAGGGTAAACTGTGTGGCTCCCGGGTTCATCAAAACCAATATGAGCGGTAAGGCACTGGACAGCGATCCCGAAAGAAAAAATAAGGTGCTCTCCAGAACCCCAATGGGCAAACTTGGAGAACCTTCAGATGTTGCAGATGCTGTATTTTATTATGCGACGACCGAATCAAAATTTACCACAGGAACTATTTTGCCTATAGACGGCGGAAATTCAATAGGATTTTAAGATCATTATATAAGTGCGGTTTCGATTCCGCTCAACCTGACCATCTGGTATAAATATCAACGAACACATTATCCAATTATGAAAAACCGAATTACAAATCTAAGTTTCCTTCTGCTTTGCACACTGCTGCTCTTCAGCTGTAAATCCAATAATGAAGAAAAAGAGGAAAATGCAGCTATTGCTTCCGCAGAAAAATCAGAGGAAAAAGGGCTTAAAGACTATTATGATGGTTATTTCCCAATTGGCGTTGCCGTAGCTCCCAGATCACTTGAAGGTCAATCTAAAGAACTCATTTTAGAACAGTTCAACAGCATGACGCCGGAGAACGTGATGAAAATGGGAGAAATTCATCCTGAACAAAACCGCTATTATTGGGAAGCTGCCGATAAAATTGCTGAGTTTGCACGGGAACATGATATGAAAATGCGTGGCCATGCCCTGGTATGGCACCAGCAAACCGGCGATTGGATTTTTAAAGCTGAAGATGGCGGCCAGGTGAGCAAAGAAGAGCTTTTACAACGGATGAAAACCCATATAGACAGCGTGGTTTCCAGGTACAAAGGAACAATTTACGCCTGGGATGTGGTGAATGAGGCCATATCAGACAATCCCGAAGAATTCTTAAGAAATTCCCCCTGGTATGAAATTGCCGGGGAGGATTTTCTGGTAAAAGCTTTTGAATATGCGCATGAAGCCGACCCTGAAGCAAAGCTTTTCTACAATGACTACAATGCCGTTATTCCTGAAAAAAGGGAGCGGATTTACAAGCTTCTAAAACTGCTGAAAGACAAAGGCGCCCCGATTGACGGCGTGGGAATCCAGGCACATTGGTCAATTTTTGACCCTTCCGAAAAAGATTTAAGGGAAGCCATAGACAAATATTCTTCGTTGGGCCTTGACGTGCAGATAACCGAACTCGACGTTTCCCTTTATCCGTGGGAAAAGGAACGAAGGGAATTAAGAGAGGGCGAATCTGATGAATTTACCCCTGAAATGGAGCAACGGCAAATTGAAAGTTATGATATGTTTTTTAAAGTTTTTAGGGATTATAAAGACGTGCTGACAGGAGTTACTTTTTGGAATGTATCTGACAATTACAGCTGGCTTGACCATTATCCTGTAGAAGGCAGAAAAAATTATCCGCTGCTTTTTGATGAAAATTATGAGCCGAAAAAAGCGTACTGGAAGGTGGTTGAGTTTGACGAAAAAAATTAAAGAAATGAAGATTTCCGCAGCAGCAAGATTAAAGAAAAGATTTTTTTACGGTGTAATTGCTTTTTTGCTTCCGGCGCTTGTCTTTGCGCAGGAAAGTTATATCACCCAAAACGCTGAAGAAGGAGCTTTTGCTTTAGCTTCTGCTTCAGAATTACCATCAATTTATCTAAATACTGAAGATTTTAAAGGCGTAAAACTGGTAGCCGAGGACCTGAGCCAGGATATTGAACGGGTGACGGGAAGGCTTCCGCAGATAGACAGCACAGGAGAAATAAGTGCCAAAACTGCCATTATTGTGGGTACGCTGGGTAAAAGTCCGCTTATCGATCAACTTGCCGGTAACGGAAAATTAGACGTATCGGAGATTGTGGGGAACTGGGAAAATTTCAGCATACAGGTAGTGGAGAATCCAATGCCCAATGTGGAAAAAGCCCTGGTAATAGCTGGGAGCGACAAGCGGGGGACGATTTTTGGGATGTACGATGTTTCTGAAGAAATGGGTGTTTCTCCCTGGTACTGGTGGGCAGATGTTCCTGCTAAAAAAGCTGATGAGATTTACGTGAAAAGCGGAAAATTTACTGATGGTTCCCCAAAAGTAAAATACCGCGGAATCTTTATTAATGATGAAGCACCGGCGCTTTCGGGTTGGATCATGGAAAATTTTGGAGGCTTTAACAGTCAGTTTTACGAGCATGTTTTTGAACTTATTTTACGCCTAAAAGGTAATTATCTCTGGCCGGCAATGTGGGGCAGGGCGTTTTATGATGACGATCCAAAAAATCCCAAACTGGCTAATGATTATGGCATTGTGATAGGAACTTCACACCACGAACCTTTGATGCGTGCCCATGCGGAATGGGGAAAATATGGTGAAGGCCCCTGGGATTATACCAAAAACAAAGAGAACCTTCAGGAATTCTGGCGCAAAGGCATGGAAAGAATGGGCGATAATGAGAGCCTGGTAACCATTGGAATGCGTGGCGATGGAGATGAACCTATGAGCGAAGGCACGGCTATAAACCTGCTGGAAAATATTGTGGCAGACCAAAGGCAGATAATTTCTGAAGTTACCGGGAAACCTGCTGAAGAAACTCCACAGGTTTGGGCGCTGTATAAAGAAGTGCAGGATTACTACGACCAGGGAATGCGGGTACCGGATGATGTTACCTTACTGCTTTCTGACGATAACTGGGGAAATATCCGCAAATTGCCAAATCCTGAAGAAGAGCCACGGGAAGGCGGCTATGGAATTTATTATCATTATGATTATGTTGGTGGCCCGCGAAACTATAAATGGATCAACACCACACAGATTTCACGGGTTTGGGAACAGATGAACCTGGCCTATGATTTTGGGGCAGACCGCCTGTGGATTGTAAATGTGGGCGATATTAAGCCTATGGAATATCCCATTAGTTTTTTCCTGGATTTCGCCTGGAATCCTGAAAAAATCGCTGCAGAAGACCTTAGGGACTATACCGTAAATTGGGCCGCAGAGCAATTTCCGCAGGAGTATGCTGAAGAAACCGCAGATTTACTGCTTACTTATACCAACTACAACAGCCGAAGAAAGCCGGAACTTATTAGCCCCGAAACTTACAGCCTGAACAATTTTAATGAAGCAGATAAGGTGCTGAAAGATTTTGATACCCTTGAAGAAAAAGCAGAAAACGTCTATAGTAAAATTCCGCAGGAATATAAAGATGCTTTTTACCAACTGGTTTTATTTCCTGTAAAGGCTTCAGCAAACCTCAATAGGCTTTACATTGCCGCTGCAAAGAATAAATTGTATGCAGAACAAGGCCGGGCTTCAGCAAATGAGTATGCTGATAAAGTAGAGGAGTATTTTAAGAAAGACGCTGAACTTACCGATTACTATCACCACGAAATGGCTGATGGTAAATGGAACCATATGATGTCCCAGACGCATATTGGCTACACCTATTGGCAGCAGCCGGAGCAAAATAATATGCCTGAGGTTACCCGTATTGATGTACCTCAAGATGCTGCAATGGGCGTTACGATAAGCGGTTCAGAAAAATCATGGCCGGAAGCGTCGGGAAGTGCAAAATTGCCAATTTTGAGTCCGTATAGCAATCAGGAGGCGAAAATTACCATTTTCAACAAAGGGCAGGAAGAGTTAAAATACAAGATCAAAAACAAAAAGGACTGGCTTCAGCTTTCTTCAGAAAAAGGAACGGTAACCGATAACCAGGAAATAACGGTAAATGTAGACTGGAAATCGGCGCCAAAAGGAACTACTGAAGTTCCATTGACAATTAAAGGCCCCGGAAGAACAAAGGTTGAAGTAATTGTTCCTGTTCATAATAATCCCGCGGAAGCTGATATTTCAGGCTATGTAGAAAGCAACGGGTATATCTCTATTCCCGCAACGGGATATTCAGAAAAATCTGAAGGAGAAAATGCCTGGCAAGAAATTCCGAATTTAGGAAAGACCGGCGCTGCAATGTCTTCAGGAGAAATGCAGCCTGGCCAGGAATTTACTGAAGATAATCCTTACCTCCAATATGAATTTTATGCATTTGAGTCGGGAAAAGTTGAAGTGGAATTTACTTTATCCCCAAGCCTCGATTTTCTTGATCGCGGCGGATTAAGATTTGCAGCATCCATTGATGGAAAAGAACCTAAAATATTAAACCTGCAGGAGGACACGGAGGACGACTGGAATACTTCAGTAGCTAATAATGCCACCAGGGTGACTGCCTCTTTTGATCTTGAAGCTGGCGGGAACCACAGCTTAAAAATCTGGGCGGTAGATCCCGGAATTGTAATTCAGAAGATCCTCATTAAAACCGGGGAAGTTGGAGATTCTTATCTTGGACCGCCGGAAAGTGTGAAGGTGGAATAACTGTTAATGTAACAATGGAGCAATGAAATAATTTGAAATACTGTTAGTTCGAGCCTGCCTGAGCGGCAGAAAGGTAGGCTCGAGATGACTATGGTAGGATTTAAAATGCCGGACGTATCCTTGGCCTGTGATACAAGAATTATCCAGTATAGGTATATGACGAAATATTCTTTATCAATCCTGTCCTACATAAATTTTATATTTATTTCAGTACAAAATTTCCTATGAATTCTTTCTTTTTTGCATGCATTCCTCTCCCTCCGGTTGTCGGATGCAAAAAAAAGAAACAAAAAAGTCTAGGCTTACGGAAAGCTTATCTAAATTTTTCGTTCAGCACCTAAATTTTAGAAACTCGCCACTGTAATTCAACTAAAGATAGAAAAAGGTCAGGCTCAAACAGCCTAAAATTTTACGGTGCTTTCTCTTCAAATTTCACAATAAGCTTTCGATAGGCCGGATCAAATTAATGCAAAGGCAAAAAAATGACCGAAGGGAAAATTGTTATTGGAAAGAAAATGTCAATGGTAGTTTATTTTAAAATCTTCTGAAGATTTATTAGAATTCAACATAAAGAAGCTGAAACCAATTCAGCTTGACATAAAAGAAGTTAATCCAGTTCCCTTACCCAAATATTCCTGAAACTTACCGGATTGCCGTGATCCTGAAGCACGATGGGCAATTTTTCGGCATGTTCCGTATAATGTGGAATTCCGGTATATACAGTTGGGCCTTTAAGTTCAAAATTATTCTGGACCACCACCCCGTTATGCAAAACAGTGATTTTGGCCGGGTTTAATACCATCCCGTTTTTATCAAATTCCGGCGCGGTGAAAATAATGTCATAGCTATTCCATTCTGAAGGCGGATTGGTGGCATTCACCAAAGGAGAGGACTGCTTATAAATGCTTGCCGCCTGCCCGTTGGTATAGGTTTCATTCTCATAAGAATCCAATACCTGGACTTCATAATTATCCATCAGGAAAATTCCGCTATTGCCACGGCCCTGTCCTTCTCCTTTCACCTCAGCAGGGGATTTCCACTCCACATGCAGCTGTACATCAGCAAAATTCTGTTTTGTTTTAATAGCTCCCGCTCCGGGGTTTACCACTAACGCATCACCTGATATGTTCCAGTTGGCTTCAGTATTATTTTCGGCATTTTGCCATGCATCCAGGTTAGTCCCATCAAATAAAATAATGGCATCTGAAGGCGGCGCAGTCAAAACCGGTTCAGATTGTACTTTTGGAGGCACAGGCTCATAAAATTCGGTTGCTTCGGGAGGAAGATCGGCAGGGTTTTGAGCATTGAGCATACAGCATACAAGGAAAAAACAAAAGCTGGCAAAGAAGGACAAATCAGTTTTCTTCATAACAGTAAGTTTCAGAGATATTATTGAAAAATAAAATTAGGTTTTAATCCGGCTTCTTCAAAAAATACAGCAGGTTTTATTATTGGTTTTCAGATTAGGAACTGCTTTTCGCGGAATTGAATTTCTCTTTGAATATCATTTAGTAAATTGCTAGCCTGAAATCATCTTCAGTATATTCTAATATGAAACTGAAAACTTATATAATTTTCATCACTATTTCTGCAGTTTTCCTTTCCTGCCAGGATTCAGAAAAGGAAACACATCAGGATAGCATTCCGCAGAAAGAAACAACTTCTTATAAACTTCTGGTAAAAAAGCCCGATAGTATTGCTGTGCCTGAAGGCATGAAATGGGTTTCGGGCGTGAAATTCACCATGGGCGCAACTGAAGATGATCCTTATGCGCTGCCCCGGGAAAAACCGGCACATCCGGTTGCCGTGGATGGTTTCTTTATGGATGTAACCGAAGTAACCAATGCCGAATTTGCCAGATTTGTAGAGGAAACCGGCTATGTGACCGTTGCTGAAAGGCCCATAGACTGGGAAGAAATGAAGAAACAATTACCTGCTGGTACTCCAAAGCCACATGACAGTATTCTGCAACCGGGATCGCTAGTTTTTAGGAAGAGCCTTGAAAAAGTTACCAATCTTAACGATTATTCGCAGTGGTGGGAATGGGAAATTGGTGCCGACTGGAGGCATCCTTACGGTCCGGGAACCAATATTGAAGGTAAAATGAATTATCCTGTAGTACACGTTTCTTATGAAGATGCCCTTGCCTACTGTAAATGGGCAGGAAGAAGTTTACCTACAGAAGCGGAATGGGAAGCAGCCGCAAAAGGGCAGCTCAACGGCGGAATTTATACCTGGGGAGATGAAGAAAAAGAACTGAATGAAAATGCCAACACCTGGCAGGGAAGCTTTCCTACTGAAAATAAACCGGAAGATGGATTTAGCTATGCCGCACCGGTAAAATCCTTTCCTCCAAACAGCATAGGCTTATATGATATGGCCGGGAATGTTTGGGAAATCACTACGGACTGGTTTGATGTTAATTACTATAAACAGGCGTTAAATGAGGGCGAATTAATTAATCCTGAAGGTTCACAAACATCTTACAATCCAGATAATCCCTACGAAATGCAAAAGGTAATGAAAGGCGGTTCTTTTTTATGCAATAAATCTTACTGCGCCAGTTACAGGATTTCAGCAAGAATGGGAATGTCTTTAGATTCCGGAACAGACCATGTAGGGTTTAGAACCGTTTTAAGGCCGGAGAAAAAATAGCTACGTTTTTCTATCCTGGGGTACCTGCGTGGTGACGATTAAAATCCCCAAACCGGCAAGAACAGCGCCCACAACAAAAGGCACTATAAAACCAAAACGTACGGCATAACCTGAAAGGAAAGATCCAAGGGAAATTCCTAAACCAAAAGCCATAGTTACCACGGAAAGCTGCGTACCCGTCTGGCCTTTTTGAGCAAGGTCGCCGGCAAGTGCAAGTGCCGGAGCAAAAACCATTGCAGCACTAATCCCCTGGAAAGCCCGGGCAGCGATCATATGCCAGGACTCTGTGGCGATCCCCTGAGCAAGTTCCGCAGGAATTAAAGCAATAAGACCGATAACGATAAAAATCTTCCGCCCATATTTATCACTGGCTTTACCAATTAAAGGCTGAAAAATAGCCAAAACCCCAATTAGCGCACTAAATTCTACTGAAAATAAGAAAGCACCCTGCCCTAAACGTTGATTGGTTTCGGTTTCTATAGGAGCTAAAAGAGAGAAGCCAAAACTCATTATAAGCGTTGCCAAACCAAGGGCAAAAATGGGATCCAGGATCCGCCCTTTTTCCGTAGATTTTACGCGGATGGACATTTTCCTGTCGCTTGGTTCAATATCCTCAGGATCGTGCACCAGCAGGGAGACCAGCGCAGCACCTAGTAAGGCTGCAAATGAAGCAATGTAAAAAGAAGCGGTGAAGCCATCTATAGTTCCCAAAACAGGAACATTATATGGCCCTCCCTGTGCCAGAACGCCACTTATTAAAGGACCGGCTCCAAACCCGATTAGCCTGAAAGAATTGTACACGCCCATATTATTTCCCCTGCTGCCTTTGCCACTAAGTTCGCTTACCAGTGCCAGGCTGGCCGTAATAGTAAGTGCCGCGGCCAGGCCCTGGAATGCCCTTACCATCATTAGTGCCCAGTAGGTGTGGACAAAGGAATAACTAAAATTGGCAATGGTAAAAAGCCCGAGCCCAAACAGAACAAAGAGTTTTCTTTTTCCGAATTTATCGGAAAGCCTTCCTGCAAAAGGTTGGGTGAAACTTGTTATGAGGCCAAAAAGGCCAAGCACCAGCCCGGTAATAAAGGATTCTGAAAGTCCGAAGAATTCTCCCTGTACTTTTTCACTGGCGATGTAAAGCGGGAGCACCACGATAAGAAAAGAATTCCCCAGTGAATCTGCCATTCTTGCAATTCCAAGGATTATAATTCGCTTATCGGTTCCAAACATATTCTGCCGCTATCTGATAATTTAAATTTTCAGGGGAACTTCAAAATTAAATAATACGGCAGCAGAAGCGGTTTTAACGGCTGATAAAATGTTGTTAAGATACAGGCCATAACGGCCATTCTTCAGAAGAAAATGTAAAAAAGGCCTTAGATTATTCCCTAAAGCCCTTTACTTTGATTATTAACATTAACGATTTAATTAATACACCCTGCCAATCATAGGGTTCTCAACTATAGTTTTCATGAGTTCTTTAAAATCTACTTCCCCCTGATATTTCCATACCACCTCTCCGCCGGGCTCAATAAGCATGGTGTAGGGCAAAGCCCCGTTCCAATCTGGATCTATGGCTTCTATTAAAGCATATTTATCATCATTGGTAACTAGAAAACCACAAAATCAGGTTACAAGCGAACCTACAGCAAATAAAGAGCAAAGAATTGCTCAGGCTGCCCCATCAGGGGCGTCTGTTTTAAAGGTAAGAATGAACGGGTTGTAGAGCGAAATCATACTCTGGAACATCCCATTCTTCGATATTTTTAGAATGTAGTATGGGTATAAAGGCCCCCATTCTGAAGAAGTTGCTGTAGCCCAGAAATCTTTACTTACACAAACAACAGACGGATCGGCAAAATCCTCTTTAAGTACGGGATTTTCTATAGTGTTTAAGTTCAACCCTTCCTGCGCAGTAATTTGCTGATCTTGCTTTCCTTCAACTCCTCCACAAGAAAAAATAACAGCTATAATAAGACTATAAATAGTGCTCTTCAATCTATTTAGATATTCCATTGTTCTATTAAAAGTGTTTTAATTTTTCTTAATCCAAAAGTCCCGTATCTTATTCTTTTAATGATTTATAATATTGGAGACTATGTTTAGGCTGCTCATATCTTTTAGGAATTTCTTTCCTGGAAAAACTCTGAAAGTATAGTAGGCAAGCATCTCTCCATCTCACAGCATCTCTCTCCTGAATTTCCAATAGTGATTTCACATGGTTAAATCTTTCCGTATCTATTTCATTTTCTAAGAAATCCCATAACTCCTGCATTTCTCTTACCTGATTAACGCCAACATGATAATGATTTACTAATTCTTCCCATAAGGAATTGCCGGATTTCATGGTATAATCCCACCTTACATGATGGAACCATAGCAACAGCTCTTCCGGAATGGTACTTAAATTGTTAAATTCTGATGCTAAAGGTTCATGATATTGGGAAACCGCACTAGAGCCACTAGTGGAGCGATTAAAACCAATACCTACTTCGTCTGCATGATGGAAAATTTGTGATCTTTTTGACCAAGGTGCTGGACCATAATGAGAACCAGTGCCAATATGGGTCAGTCCCAAGGGCTCCCTATAATTGACAGCGGCTTCGGAAGAAATTGACATAATTTTCTGTATCTTTTCCACTACTTTTTCCTCATTTGAAAAGGTCATTTGGATCCATTCCCTTGCTATTTTGTCAGGATCAAGTTGGTAATTCCAGGCAAGTCTTCCGAAGGCATACCAGCTGGACTGCACAAAAGGATGCCCAGTCCAATTTCTGGCTGTCCCAGGATTAATCACTCCTGCCATACCAGTTAGATTGTATTTAAAAATTTTTCCAGAAATAATATCCCCCACTAAAGTTCCTTTTCCATGGGCATAGGTATCAGACATCAATATTTTATTGTACATTTTCCCCTTGTATAGAAGGTGATTTGCATTCCCAAGGTATTCCTGAGTTACTTGAAATTCAATCATTGTATTCGTGTTAGGCATAGCTCCAAATAGAGGGGAAAATGGTTCCATAGGCATGAAATCCAATGGTCCTTTCTTTACCTGAAGGATAACATTATCATTAAATTCACCATCAAGAGGCACAAACTCATCATAAGCTTCTCTAATCCTATCTTCCTGTTTTTCACCATACACAAAAGCCCTCCACATTACAATTCCTCCATGTGGTTTTAAAGCATCTGCCAATAAATTAGCTCCATCTGAATGAGTACGTCCGTAGGTATTTGGACCAGGTTGGCCTTCAGAATCGGCCTTTACCAAAAACCCTCCCATATCAGGAATTTTATTGTAGATTTCCTGAACTTTCGATCTCCACCATTCCCTTACATCTTCATCTAAAGGATCTGCCGTATTTAAATTTCCTAGTAACTGGGGAGAATTAAAATTAATAGACAGATATATCTTTATGCCGTAAGGTCGGAAAATATTAGCCAAAGTAGCAATACGATCCAAATACCGGGATGTAATAAATTCAGCATTTGCATTAACATTGTTAATAACTACTCCATTGATTCCTACAGAAGAACTTAATCGCGCATAATCAGTGTACCTTGGATCTTTATAATTGGGTAACGTTTTCCAATCCCATAGTGAAAGCCCGGCGTATCCTCTTTCTACAGATCTGTCAATATTGTCCCAATGGTTTGCTACCCTCAACTGGACCTCTGGAAATTCTTTTATGTTCAGTCGTGAAAGGGATTTTCCAGTTTGCATTAATCTCAAAAGATGAAACGTTCCGTATAATAACCCAATATCTGTATTTGCGGAAATAATGGTCGTATCATATCCGTTAACTGATCTCTTTTGGAGAATAAATCCCTCATTTCCTACAGATTTTAGCTCTTTAATTAAAACTTTCTTCAATGAAGTTTTTAACGCTGGTGATTCGGGTGTACTTATTAATATAGCTCCATCCCGATCTATTGTCCTTCGAAACTGAGGTGCTATAGAAAGCAATCCCTTTAGCCCGATTTTAAGTTCTTTTTTTATGGCACTCATAGTACCAGAATTATCGTTGAGAACTACTGATGCAAACCTACTTTTATATTGTTCAAGTAATTCAATATTTTTCACAGTTTCATACCTAAGCCACATACGATGTCCATCCTCAAAAGAAGGTAAATTATTCCCCTGAACATCCCTTGCGATAAACAGCATTACTATGGAAAAAATCATCAATTTGAATCTTAACAGATTAACAACTACAGTCATAAAGTCAGTTACGTTTGAATAGTTCTAATAATTCCATGTTCTAAACCTCGAAGTTCTGCTAGCCCTCTTAGCCTCCCTATAGCCGAATATCCCGGATTGGTTGTTTTTTGAAGGTCATCCAGCATTTTATGTCCATGATCCGGACGCATGGGCATTTTAAAATCTTTTCGGCCTTCTGCAATCCTTCTCCCCTGTTCTTCTAACAAAATTTTTATCACACTGTACATATCTACATCTCCATTTAAGTGATCTGCCTCATGGAAATTTCCTACCTCATCCCTTAATGTACTTCTTAGGTGAATAAAATGAATTCTCTCGATAAACTGTTTTGCCATTTCCGGAAGATCATTATCTTTTCTGACTCCAAAGGATCCGGTACAGAAAGTAAGTCCGTTTCTTCTACTAGGAACAGCTTCGAAAAGATTCTGAATATCTTTAGCTGTACTGACTACGCGCGGTAATCCTAATAAAGAAAATGGCGGATCATCAGGATGTATGCACATATTGACATTTGATTCTTCAGCTGCAGGAACTATCCTTTGAAGAAAATAATGGAGATGATCTTTCAACTCTTTTTCCTCAATATTATTATAACGGTCTAATATCCTGTTAAAATCGCTTAAACTATAATTCTCTTCGGCTCCCGGTAACCCGGCGATAATATTATTAACTAATTTTTCCTTTGAATCTTCTGATATTGAAGTTATATATTCTTCAGCTTCTTTAACCTCTTTTTCTGAATATCGTTTTTCAGCTCCAGGTCTTTTTAATAAAAATAATTCAAAAGCCGCAAAAGCAACTTTTTCAAAACGCAATCCCGTAGAACCATCTTCCATTTCATAGTCGAGATCAGTTCTTGTCCAGTCCAGGACAGGCATAAAATTATAGCAAATGGTATCTATACCACATTCACCAAGATTTTTAATTGTTTCGCAGTAATTCTGGATATATTTTTTATAGTTACCACTTTGGGTCTTTATATCCTCATGGATGGGTACACTTTCCACGACAGACCAAATAAGACCACTATTTTCAATTTGGTCTTTCCTTTTTAAAATTTCTTCTTTTGTCCAAACTTCTCCATTTAGAATATGATGTAACGCTGTCACCACACCGGTTGCTCCTGCTTGTTTGACATCAGCCAGCGATACGTTATCTTTTGGCCCGTACCATCGCCATGTTTTCTCTAATCCTAATTTCATTTTTTGTTTTTTTAAACTCCACTAAATGCACTAAAACCCCCATCGATTGGAACAACAATTCCTGTTATAAAATTTGACCCATCTTCGCACAACCAACGTGTTGTAGAAATAAGATCTTCTGGAGTGCCAAATTTTCTTAATGGTGTTCTTTTTATGATTGTTTCCCCTCTTTCTGTTAAACTGCCATCTTCTTGTGTCAGTAATCTTCTATTTTGTTCGGTTAAGAAAAAACCTGGTGCAAGAGCATTCACTCTTATACCAACTTTTGAAAAATATACAGCCAACCATTGTGTGAAATTAGAAATTGCTGCTTTTGCACCACTATATGCGGGTATCTTAGTGAGAGGCTGGAATGAATTCATGGAAGAAATATTTATAATATTCCCTTCCTTTGCCTCAACCATATCTTCTGCAAAAACCTGCGTAGGCAACAAAGTCCCCATAAAGTTTAGATCAAAAACAAATTTGATCCCGCTCATACCTAGATTAAAGAAAGTTTTGAGTTCTTCTTTATGATTAGATGATGTGTCATAGAACAGATCATCTGTAGTGGCCGCAGGATGATTCCCCCCTGCTCCGTTTATTAATACCTGACAAGCGCCGAATTCTTCATTAATTCTATTTTTCGCCTGAACCAGGGATCCTTTCTCTAGAACATTCACTTTCAAAGCAATGGCCTTACCTCCCTTTTCCTTTATGGAGTCAGCTATATGTTGAGCTGCTTCAATATTGAGATCAAGTAAAGCAATTTGATGTCCTTCTTTAGCCAGAGCTTCTGCTAGAGTACTACATAAAATTCCTCCAGCTCCTGTTATTACTATTGTTTTCATTTTATTATTCATTTTTTAATTTTTAATCAAATAAACTTGGCAGCCAAAGGCTGATGGCAGGGATAAAAGTTACCAGCAACAATACAATAGCCATTACAAGGTAGAGCGGCAGCAGCGGTTTTATCACTTTTTGAAGCGTGGTTTTGGCCACGCCAACCCCAATAAAGAGCACTGCACCAACAGGCGGTGTACATAATCCCACGCATAAATTCATCACCATGATGATCCCAAAATGTACCGGGTCTACGTCCAGATTTACCATTACCGGTAGAAAGATTGGCGTGAAAATGAGCACTGCCGGGGTCATATCCATAAATGTTCCCACGAACAACAATAGCAGGTTGATAATAAGCAGGATCACATATTTATTTTCACTAAGGTTTAATAAAGCTGAACTTACCGACTGCGGAATATTTTCGTAAGACATCACCCAGGACATACTCATGGACGTGGCGATAAGCAGCATTACAATGGCCGTTGTTCCCACAGAATTTAAAAATACGTTGTAAAGCATTTTTGGGTTAAGTTCCCCGTAAATAAGAGAAAGGATCAGGCAGTAAAGCACCGCTATTCCGGAAGCCTCGGTAGCCGTAAAAATTCCCGTAACTATTCCTCCAATTACCACCACCAGTAACAATAAACTTGGCAGCGCATTTAGGAAAGTAGAGGCAATTTTTCCAAAACTACTGGCATTGCCTGCAGGATATTTTTTCTTTTTAATCCATATCGCCGCCACCAGCATAAGAGCCAGCCCCATTAAAATTCCGGGGAGATATCCCGCTAAAAAGAGTGATGCAATAGAAACTCCGCCACTGGCAAGGGAATATACAATCAGGATATTGGACGGTGGTATCACCAGCCCCGTGGTTGAAGAAGTCACATTAATAGCCGCACCAAATTCCCGGGAATAATTTTCCCTTTCCATAGGTGGGCCAAGGATCCCTCCAATAGCCGAAGCCGCGGCAACGGCAGAACCCGAAATCGCACCAAAAAGCATGGCCGCGATTACATTTACATAAACCAGCCCGCCGGGAAGCGAACCAATGAGCGCTTTGGCAAAATTAATAAGCCGGTTGGCAATCCCCCCCTGATTCATGATTTGTCCTGCGAGAATAAAGAAGGGAATAGCCAGTAAGGCAAAGCTATCCAGCCCGGTTCCCATACGTTGGGCAACGGTGGTAAAAGCTGCCAGGGAGTCTATTGTTGCCAGCATGGTAAACAGACAGGAAAGGCCAATAGACCAGGCAACAGGCACGCCAATTGCCAGTAACACCACAAACGAAATGACCAGGATTAATATTTCTGAAATCATACTAAATACTTTTGGGGATTTAAAATCTCATTGATTTTATAGATTATGATAAGGACGCCGCTTAGCGGAATAACGAAATAAACGATGTACAGCGGAATTTCCAGGGCTGCAGAACGTTGACCAAGATCATAACTGACATACACAAGGTTTCCGCCGCCTATAATGAGTACGGTAATACAAAAGAAAATGATTAAAATATTGATCCCAATCCTCAATCGTTTTCGATTTACTGCATCCAATTTCTCTTCGAGCAGGTTAATTGACAGATGTGCCTGCTGACCTGCGGCATAAGCCGCTCCCAATATACCGATCCAGATGAGCAGGTATCTGGCCAGTTCCTCTGTTATGGAGCTTGGCGACTGCATGACATACCTGGAAAAAACCTGCCACAAAACAGCAACAACCATGATCGCCATGAGGAGTACTAAAATCCCTCCCAGAATTCTATCTAAGCTTCTTTTCATATTATTCTACTGCTTGTATTTCTTCTATGATTTTTGCCATTTTTGGGTCCTGGCTAAATTCCTTGTACATGGGCTGGACTTTTTCGCGGAATTCTTCTTTATCTGGATGAATTATAGTTACACCAGCCTTTTTCATTCCATCTAAAGCTTCCTGCTCAGACTGTTGCCATAGTTTCTTTTGATAAACCGACGATTCTTCAGCTGCTTCTTTTAACCATTTCTGCTGCTGAACGGTTAATTTTCCCCAAATAATACTACTAATTAACAGTTCATCTGGAACAGCAGTATGTTCATCCATAGTATAGTAGGAACATACTTCAAAATGATTATTCAGGTAATAACTTGGTAAGTTGTTTTCAGCCCCGTCAACAATTCCCTGCTGCAACGCAGTGTAAAGCTCCCCCCAGGCAATGGGCGTGGGAGAACCACCTAAGTTCTTCACTGTATTTATTGCAGTTTGACTGGGCATCACCCTTAGTTTTAAGCCATTCAAATCTGAAGGTGAATTTATTGGTTTATCTGCGTAAAAATTTCGGGTTCCAGAATCGTAAAAAGTAAGTCCTACTAAGTTTTTATTCTTACTGCTCTCTAACAAGTTTTGTCCAATTTCACCTTCGAGAACAGTAAAACGGTGTTCACTGTTTCGGAATAAGTAAGGTAGATTTAAAACTTTGAACTCTTCAGCAAAATTTTCCATAGTAGCAGCAGAAACTTTTGTCATTCCTAAACTACCTATTTGAAGTAACTCTACACATTCCCTTTCTGAACCCAACTGCTGATTAGGATAAATCTGGATAGTCATTTTACCACCTGATTTTTCCTCCAAACGCTCTGACATAAAGACCATAGCTTTATGTACAGAATGTGAAGTATCTAAACCATGACCTAATCGGATTACGTGCGTTTTGTCTTCGGCATCACATCCGGAAAATAAGACAATAAAAAAGGTTAAAATCGGAATTGTAATTTTATAAATTTTCATTTCCTGAAGCTTTTTATAATTTTTATGGCGGCTCCCACTTTTTCTGAAATCCCTTCATAATTGAAACTCCCGTCTTCTTTTTTCTGAAAAAGTTTAGAACCGATGCCA